>NZ_JBIUUS010000006.1:0-306984 GCF_044742585.1 Kitasatospora sp. NPDC087861 | reverse complement strand
CCCGGCCGGCCCCGGCGGGGGGGGGGGGGGCGGGGGGCGGGGCCCCCCCCCCCCCCCCCCCGGCCGGGGGGGGGGGGGCGGGCGCCCGGGGGGGGGGGGGGGGGGGCCCCCCCCCGCCCCCCCCCACGCCTCACCCCTTCGACGACATCCAGTGGAAGAGCCCCATCGCCACGCTGGTCGCCAGGTTGAAGCTGGACACCCCCGGCTGCATCGGCACCGAGACCAGGTGGTCCGCCCGCGCCCTGAGCTCCGCCGAGACGCCGTGCCGCTCGGTGCCGAAGGCGAGCAGCGCGTCGTCCGGGAACGGCAGCGTCCGGATGTCCGCCCCCTCCGGGTCCAGCACGTACAGCGGCCCGGCGGGCAGCTCCGGCAGGGCCAGCCGCTCCACCGCGGTGGCGAAGTGCAGGCCCGCGCTGCCCCGCAGCACGTTCGGGTGCCAGGGGTCCAGGTCGCCGGTGGTCACCACCCCGGTGGCGCCGAAGCCGGCCGCCAGCCGGATCACCGCCCCGACGTTGCCCAGGTTGCGCGGGTTCTCCAGCAGCACCACCGGCGCCGGGCGCGGGCGCCGCGCCAGGGCCGCCAGGTTCGCCTCGGCGGAGGGCCGCACGGCGAGCGCGACCACCCCGGTCGGGTGCAGCCGGGGCGCCAGCGTCCGCAGCCGCGCCTCGGGCAGCTCCACCGCCAGCGCGTCCAGCGCCGGCACGACGTCCGCCGCCAGTTCCCCGGCCAGTGCCAGCAGCGCCGCCCGGTCGGCGGTCAGCACCCGCCGGACGTCCCCGCCGAAGCGCAGCGCGTGCTTCAGCACGTGGAACCCGTCCAGCAGGACCGCCCCCGGCTCCCGCTCCCCCGCCCGCCACGCCCGCAGCACCTCGTCGTCCATGGCGTTCACTCTGCCACCCCGCCCGGGGCGGGCTCGCCGGGGCGGCCGGCGGCGGCGATCACCTCGTCGAAGCCGAGCGGCGGGCCCGCCGGGCCGTCCGGCTCGGCGGCCAGCCCGGCGAGCGCGAGGTCCAGGTGCCGGTGGACCAGCGAGCCGTCCGCGTCGAGCGCGGCCAGCGCGCCCGGCAGCGGGCGGGACACCCGGACGCAGAGGAGCACCAGGTCGCCCATCCCCACGTCGGCCCGCAGCCGCCCGGCGTCCTGGGCGGCGCGCAGCAGTGCCTCGACCGCGGTGACCGCGCCGCGGCGGACGGCGACCAGGTCCTCGTCCACCACCAGCCGTTCCAGCAGCACCACGATCGCCGCGCCCATCCGCAGGTCGGCGGCGACGTGCACGAAGCGGCGCAGCGCCCGGTAGGGGTCGGCCTCGGTGAGCCGGGCCTGGTCGGCGGCCTCGGTGAGCCGGGCCAGCAGGTCGGTGACCAGTGCGCGGACCAGCGCCTCCCGGTCGGGGAAGCGCCGGTAGAGGGTGGCCGGGCCGACCCCGGCCCGCCGGACCACGGCGTCCAGCGGGGCGTCCGGGCCCCGTTCCAGGAACACCTCGCAGGCGGCGTCCAGGATCCTGCGCCGGCTGCGTTCCGCGTCGGCCCTCATCGGCAACTCCCTAACCGGAGAAATCCTCTCCCTCTATGCTAGCGTCAGTGAAGCGGAGAAAATCTCTCCGTATCGTTGAGGAGCCGAGGAGCGACGCCGTGAGCACCACCGCGAGCACCACTGTGCCGGCCGTCCACACCGACATCGACGGCACCCGCCACCCGCGCGAGGCCGTCCTCGCCTGGGAGCTCGACCGCGCCCGCGCCGCCCTGCGCCTGCTCAAGCAGCGCCTCGGCGACGACCGGATGCGCGACCTGCTCACCCCCGACACCACCGCCGCCGACACCGCCCCCTGGCCGCCTGGGCCCAGGCCTCCGGCGGCCGGTGGCGCACCGCCTGACCCCCGGACCGCCTGCCTCCCGGCCCGGGGAGCGGCCTACCGCCGGTCCCCGGGCCTGCGCGCGTCCTCCGGCCCCCGGATGTCCTCCCGCCCCCGCAACGCCCGCTCCAGGTCCTTCAACGCCTGCCCCAGCAGCCGCGTCGCCGCCCGCACGACGTCCCGCTGCACCCCAGCCGGCGCCTGCGCCAGCCGCTCCTCCAACCGCGTCTGCGCCTCCCGCACGGCGCCGAACTCCACCGGCTGCCCGGTGAGCAGCGCCGCCCCCGCCAGCGCGGTGGCCAGCCGCAGCTCCTCCGCGTACTCCGCCGTCCCCGGCACCGGGTCCGCGTCGGCGGCCGGCAGGTGGGCCTCCAGCAGGACGGCGACCCGCCCGAGGTGCCCGACGGCCGCCCGGGCCCGGTCGACCTGGCGCCGGTTCACCCCGGGCAGCCCGGAGGCGTGCTGGCCGGGTTCGGCGTCGGCGCGCTGCATGGCCTGGAGCAGCTCGGAGCGGGCCTCCCGGGAGTCCAGCAGCGCGGTCCGCACCACCCGTCCGCGCGGCGCGGCCGGGTTCTCGTAACAGGCGATCACCGCGGCCGCGTACCTGCCGGCGGCGGCCAGCCACTCGGCCAGCCGTTCGCCGAGCCGGGCGGTCTGCCAGGTGGGGAAGAGCGCGTACGTCACCAGGGCCACCGACCCGCCCAGCAGCGTGAGCCCGACCCGCTCGAACGCGGTCGCGAGCGGGTCGCCGGGCTGCAGGCCGAGCAGGAACACCACGTACGAGGAGATGCCGACGGTCATCAGCGCGTACCCGGTCTTCAGCGTGAGGTACGCCCCGCCGATGCAGAGCACCGCGAGCGCGGCCAGCACCCACTGGCCGGGGTGGGTGAGCTGCACCACCAGGGTGGAGACGGCGACGCCGACGACGGTGCCGGCCAGCCGGGCGACGCCCCGGCTGTAGGTCTGGGCGAAGTCGGGCCGCATCACCATGGCGGCGGTCATCGGCGCCCAGTAGCCGTGGTGGAACCCGATGAGCCGGGCCAGCAGGTAGGCGACGGTGACCACCCCGGCGAGCCGTACGGCGTGCTGGCAGACCGCCGAGCGCGGCTGGAGCTGGCGCTGCACCGAGCGCATCGCGACCGGCAGCATCCGGAACAGCGGCGGCTTGTGCAGCGCCCCGCCGGCCCCGACCACCGGGGTGCTGACGGTGTCCTCGTCGCCGCGGTCGAGGGCGTCGGAGGCCTTGCGCAGCAGTCCGGCGAGCCGCCGGGACGAGCGCCGGGCGGCCCCCTGCAACCGGGGGCCGTCGACCGGCGGAGCGAGGGTCAACGATGGCGCCGAGCGCGGCAGTTGGACGGGATCACCGGTGCGGATGGCCCGGGCGAGGGCGTCCATGGCCTCCGCGGCGGCGGCCAGGACTTCGCGGGCCCGGTCGCGCTCCGGCCCTTCGGCGGGGGCGCCGACCTTGGGGTCGGCGAGCGCGGCGAGGGTGGGCCGGATGCGTTCGGCGAGGCCGCGCAGGCCGCGCAGTTCGGGCGGCCGGTGGCGGTCCTGCCAGGGGGTGAGCGCCGCGGCGTGGCGGGCGGTCATGAACGGCGCCGGGTCGACGTGCGCGGTCGGATCCTGACGCAACCGACGTGCGTAGTCGGCGAGTTCGGCGTAGGTGTCGGCGAGGGCGTCCCGCTGGGCGGTCCAACTGCCGATCGGCCAGAGGGTGATGACGACGGCCTGGACGACACCGCCGAGCGCGCAGATCAGCCCGTGGCCGAGGGCGGCGAGCACGCTGACGGGGAGTTGGACGACGATCAGCATCACCGAGACGGTGTTGGCGGCGACGATCCCGGCGGTCGGCCCGATCGCCCAGGCCAGCCCGGCGCCGAAGGCCCAGACCGCGAGCAGCACCGGGAAGAGGCCGGTGACCCCGGCGGCGAGGTAGCCGAGGAAGGTGCTGGCGCCGAGTCCGAGGCCGGCCGCGACGGCGAGGCTGGCCCGGGGCCGGAAGCTGCGCTGGAAGGTGGCCGTGCCGGCGATGAAGGCGCCCATGGCGGCGGAGGTGGCGAGGGCCGGCCCCCCGATCGCCAGGGTCGGGAAGAGCACCAGGGCGACGGCGACGGCCCCGCGGACGGCCCGTTTGGGGTCGGTGAGCGCCCGGTCGAGGGTGAGTCCGGTCCGCGCGGTGTCACGAAGGGCGTCGAACCAGGACATGGCGGCCAGCCTAGGCGACCGGCACCCGTGGCCGCCGAATCCGCCGCAGCCGCGCCGCCAGCCAGAGCAGCGCGCCGGTCGGCAGGAACACCGCGTCCGCCGCGATCATCGCGAGCGAGAACACCGGCAGCCCGAGCAGCAGCGCGATCCCCAGGTGCTCGGCCGTCATCACGGCCAGCAGCACGTTCTTGACCCGCCGGTTGAGCAGCGTGAACGGGAACGCGACCTGCACGATCACCGTCCCGTACGAGATCAGGAAGACCGGCAGCAGCGCCGAACCGACCAGCGCGGACAGCCCCGGCCAGGGCGTGAAGTAGTCCAGGTGCAGCGGGTAGTACAGCGCGGTGCCGTCCTGCCAGCGCGAGCCCTGCACCTTGTACCAGCCGGCCGTGGCGTAGATCAGCACCACCTCGACGGCGATCACCAGCATCGCGCAGTTGTGCACCATGTTCGCCAGCGCGTCGAGCACCGCACGCGGTTCGCCGTCCGGCCGCAGCCGCCCGAGCGTCCACCAGAGCCCGGCCACCACCCAGAGCCCCCAGAACAGCGGCGCCCAGCCGACGTACGGGAAGGCCCGGGCCGTCCAGGTCAGGCTCTCCCCGGCGAAACCGCCGAACTGGCAGGCCGCCAGGACGGCGCCGAGCACCGACCAGAGCACCACCCCGCCGCGCCCGGACCGGGCCCGTCGAGCGTCCAGTGACCAGACCTCGGCGCAGCGGGTGAAGACCAGGTAGACCGCCATCAGGTGGACGACGTTGTCGCCGCCGTCGCCGAGGAAGACGTTGCGGTTCTGCAGCGACAGCACGGTGACCAGGAACAGCACCGTGCTCGCCCTGGTCCGCCAGCCCAGCACCACCGCGACGGCGGCCAGCACCGCCAGGTGGTAGACCAGCTCGAACCAGGGCCGCCCGCCGAACCACGGCAGCACGGTGAACGCCCCGTTGTCGGACAGCAGGCGCTCGGCCAGGTCCATCGACCAAGGCGACCGGTCGCCGTACAGCACCCGCCGGTTGGGCCATTCGCGCAGCAGGTAGGCGAGCCAGACCAGCCCGAAGCCGATCCGCACCACCGCGGCCTGGTGGCGGCCGAGCACCCGCCCGGTGAAGGCCGCCATCGCCCGGGCGGCCGACTCGGCCGGGCCGGGCCCGCGCGGCGCCGGACCGGGCCAAGGGCCGACGCCGACGCCGGGGTCGGCCGACTGCCCGACCTGGCGCGGGATGCCCTCCAGCCGCCCCGGCCCGACCGGCTGCGAGACCTCCGGCGACACTTCTGCGGACGCCTCCGCGGACACCTCCGCCGACGCCTGCACCGACGTCTCCGGCGACACCTCGCTCATCCGAGCCCCCGGTAGTCCTCGTCGCCCACCGGCCACCAGGGCAGCTCGCGCACCCGCGGCGCCGGCGGCGCGGCCTCGCCGCTCCAGGACGGCGGCGGGACGGTCACCGCGGTCACCCGGAACTCGATCTCCAGGATCCGCTCGCCGTCCACCTCCCGGCCGATCCGCTGCAGGGCGATCCGCTTGAGGTACTGCTCGGCGAGCTTGCCGCGCGGGTTGGTCAGCGCCTCGTCCTGCGGGTTGTGCGAGCCGTCGTAGAAGTCCCAGGCCCGGCGCAGCAGGTTCTGGTCGACGTGGCTGGGGGCGGGGTTGCCCCGTATCGCGGCGAGGTCCTGCGCGGTCAGCCCGGTCCAGTCACGAGTGCGGGTGGTGCCGTCGTCGACGGCGGTGCGCACCCGGGCGTCCAGACTGACGTTCTGCTGCAACGGGTTGGGCGCGAACAGCTTCCAGTTCTGCTCGAACTCCGGGTACACCAGGCCGTCGACCTCGTCCCGGTACTGCCGGGACACCGAGTTGGCGGGCGCGACGTGCAGGAACACCGCGGCGAGGAAGAGCCCGGTACCGACCACCAGCACCGCCCCGGCCAGGCCGAGCACGAGCTGCGCGGGCGTCGACCAGACCCGTCCGGCGGCCGGGCGGCCCGTCGTCTCCGGCATGGCCTCCCCTGCCCGGTCGGCGCGCCGCCCGGGCCCGTGCCCGCGCGGTCGCGCGCCCATCCTGCCCTACCGGCAGGCATCGGCAGTTCGAAGACGGCGCCGGCGCTCGTCCGACGAGCGCTAGAGGACGAAGGCGTCCTGGCCGGTGCTGCTCACCATCGGACGACCCGCGCCCTCCCAGGCGTACATGCCGCCGTCCACGTTCACCGCGTCCCGGCCCTGCTGCACCAGGTACTGGACGACCTGCGCGGAGCGGCCGCCGACCCGGCAGAGCACGTACAGCTTCCCGTCCGGCAGCTCGCCGATCCGGGCGATCACCTCGCCGAGCGGGATGTGCAGCGCGCCGTCCACGTGGCCGGCGTCCCACTCGTCCTGCTCGCGCACGTCCAGCAGGACGGCGTCGGCGGGCACGGCGGCGGCGGTGGCGGAGGGGATCTGCGCGAACATCGTGTGGCTCTCCTGGTGGGGGTACCTCCCGGCCGAAGGCGGGGGGAGGGTCGGGTCGGTGCCATTGTCGCCCACCGGCCGCCGGTGGCCGTCGCCCGCGGCCGGGCTGCCGAGCAGCCTCTCCAGCTCGGCCTGCTGGGCGGCGGCCTTGGCGAGCAGTTCCTCGGCGAGCTGCTCCAGCAGCCGGTCCGGGTCCTGCGGGGCCAGCGCGAGCAGCTGGCCCATCGGGGTCTGTTCCAGCCGGACCTGCTCGGTGGCGGTCTCGGTGATCTTGCCGGTCAGCCACTCCAGCCGGCGGCGCAGCCACTCCAGCCGGTCGGGGGAGTCGGCGGCGGGTGCGGCCTCGGGCGCGGTGGACCACTCGGCGGCCAGGCCCTCCAGCGCGGCGGCGTCGCCGAGCGCGTAGGCCTCGTTGACCCGGGTCAGGAACGCGGCCCGGCGCTGCTGCTCGGCCGGGTCGGTGCTGAGGTCGGGGTGGGCGCGGCGGACCAGCTCGCGGTAGACCCGCTGGGCGTCCCGCCCGGGGCGCACCCGGGCCGGCGCGGCGGGCGGCGGCGGAGCCGCCTCCTGCTCCCGGACGGAGTCGAACAGCGCGTCCAGGTCGGGCAGTTCGTCGACCTGCCGACGGGCCTCGGCGGCCCGGCGGAGGTCCTC
This sequence comes from Kitasatospora sp. NPDC087861, assembly GCF_044742585.1. Lineage (NCBI taxonomy): Bacteria > Bacillati > Actinomycetota > Actinomycetes > Kitasatosporales > Streptomycetaceae > Kitasatospora > Kitasatospora sp. NPDC087861. The sequence continues at coordinate 299,834 of NZ_JBIUUS010000006.1, read as the reverse complement.
GGGGCGCCCGGTCCGGGCCGCGACCGCCTCGGCGACCAGCGCCTCCAGCTCGTCCAGCCGGGCGTAGAGCGGGCCGAGCAGCTGATGGTGGATCAGGGCGAAGTTGTCGATCTCGACCCGCAGCGTCTGCACGTCGACGTCCATGCTGAGCCAGGCGAGTTCGGCGGCGGCGACCCGCTCCTCCAACTCCTGCTGCTGCGGGTCCGTCCAGCGGACGGGGCTCTGCGCGGTCACTTCTCGCCTCTGTCTCGTCCGGCCGGCTGCGTCCTGCGGAGCCGCCTCGCGGGGTGGCCCGGCCTGCCACCCTACCCTCGCGCGCGAAAGCCCCGTCCGGGTGAACGAGGAGTGCGAACCGGCGCGCGCTGCGCGACACGCAACCGATCCTGAGGAATCTCCCCGTTTCGCTATCGAGCCCGGCCCGGTCCGTGCTTCGCTGGTACCCACGCAGCGTGCCTTCCTCCGGAGAGACGGCCGCCTCCAGGCGTGGCGGCCAGGCGGGAGCAGACCGAATCCATGGTGGCCGAGTCCAACTCCACACCGCGTCCGGCGGACGCCGAGACCGTGCCGGGCGACCACCCGACCGGCGTGGCCGCCCTGGTCCGGCTCGCCCTCGTCCTGGTCGACCGGACCGGACGGATCGCCCAGTGGAGCCGGGCCGCCGAGGAGCTGTTCGGGCACCGCGCCGAGGTCGCCCACGACCGCCCGGCCAGCGGTCTGCTGCCCGCCGTGGAGCCGTTCGGCGCCCCCGGGCCGGCCACCGGGCCCGTCCTGCGCCGCCGCTGCGACGCCCTGGACACCCTGGCCGCACTGACCGCGACCGGCCGCCCCTGGGCCGGCCAGATGGCCGTCATCGACCGCGAGGAGCACCTGCGCGACGTGCTCTGGTGGGCCTACCCGCTGCCCGACCCGCCCGGCGGCCTGCTCGCCCTCGCCGCCGACGCCCGGCCGCTGCGCACCGCGGGGCCCCGGCTCGCGCTCGGCGAGCGGCTGCTGCCGTTCGCCGCCACCCCGCCCGCCCGGGGCGGCTTCCACCGACTGGGCGCGGCCCTGACCCCGCCCGGCCGGCTGCGCGCCGGTCTCCTGCCGGCCGACCAGCTGGCCGGGCTGCTGCCGGCCGGCTCGGCCGACCGCCGGGCGCTGCTGCTCGACGTGCTGGACCAGGCCGGTCTGCCCGCGCTGCGGCTGGACCCGGCGACCGTACTGCCGGTCCTGCCCGCGGACCCGCAGGCCTCCGCCGCGCACGCCGCCGCCGGACTCGGCCGCCGCTACCCGACCGCCCAGCAACGCGCCGCCCGGGTCGGCCCGCCGCCGCAGCCCGAGCAGTCCTCGCCCGCGGCCCGAACCGTCCGGGGCCGGCCGTCCAGCCCACTGCCGACCCAGCGCGAGGCCGCCGAGCGGTCCGCCGCCCAGCCCACCGGCGCCCCGGCAGGTGTTCCGTCCCCGACCACCCCGGCCCCGACCACCCCGGCCCCGACCACCCCGGGCCCGACCACCCTGTCCCAGGCCGTCCCGTCCCCGACCGGAGGAGGAGCCGCCATCGAGCCGGCCGCCGTCGAACCGCCCGCCACCGGCCACCCGGCCCGCCACGCCGATCAGGCCCCTCCCGCCCACGCCCCGAGCGATGCCGAGGGCGGTCCGCCCGGGCGGCTGGGCTCGTTCCTGACCAACGGGCAGGCCGGCGAGCAACTGGCGCTGCTGAACGAGGTCGGCGGCAAGGTCGGCACCACCCTGGACCTCGGCTTCACCGCACACGAGCTCTGCAAGGTGCTGGTCCCCCGGGTCGCCGACTTCGCCTGCGTGGACCTGGTGGACGGGCTGATCTCCGACTCCGAGCTGCCGGTCGCCCGGCCGGACGACGACACCATGCTCCGCCGGGTCGCCCTGGTCTACAACGAGACCAGCGGCGCCTGGGACCACGTGCTCGCCGAGGGCTCGCTGGTCAGCATGCCGCGCCGCACCCCGCCCGGGATGGCCCTGCAGCTGAACCAGCCGGTGCTGGTCCCGGTGGTCAGCGCGGACGTCGCGGTCGACTACGCGATCGCGCTCGGCGGGGCCCGGCTGGCCCCGGTGGTCACCGGCCGCTCGATGCTGGTGGTGCCGCTGTCCGCCCGGGGCACCGTGCTGGGCATCCTCAAGCTGCTCCGGCTGCCGGACCGCGCGCCCTTCGACGAGAGCGACGCCGCCACGCTCAAGGAGCTGGCCGTCCGGGCCGCGCTCTCGCTCGACAACGCCCGGCTGCACCGCGCCGAGGCCAGGGTGGCCACCACCCTGCAGCGCTCGATGATCCCGACCCGTCCGCCGCAGATCCCCGGCGTCCAGATCGCCCACCGCTACCTGCCGGGGGACCCCAAGGCCGAGGTCGGCGGCGACTGGTTCGACGCGATCCAGCTGCCCGGCAGCCGGGTCGCCCTGGTGGTCGGCGACGTGATGGGTCACGGCCTGCACTCGGCGGCCGCGATGGGCCGCTTCCGGACGGCCATGCAGACCCTCGCCGCACTCGACCTGCCGCCCGGCCAGCTGCTGCGGCACCTGGACAACCTGGCCCACAAGCTCGGCGACGACCACCTCGCCACCTGCCTGTACGCGGTCTACGACCCGATCAACCGGACCTGCGAGCTGGCCAGCGCCGGCCACGTCCCGCCGGTGCTGGTCCACCCGGACGGCTCCGGCGAGCTGCTGGAGATCCCGGCCGGCGCACCGATCGGGGTCGGCGGGGTGCCGTTCGTGGCCAAGACCATCGACGTCTCGGACGGCTCGATGCTGGTGCTGTGCACCGACGGCCTGGTCGAGGTCCGGGGCGGTGACATAGGGGCGGGACTGGCCGCGCTCTGCGGCAACCTGATCGACCCCCGGCAGAGCCCCGAGCAGGCCTGCGACGTCGTGCTCAAGCGGCTGCACTCGGACGACCGGAAGGACGACGTCGCCCTGCTGGTGGCCCGCTTCGACGGCGTCGCCCCGTCCGAGGTGGCCACCTGGGACCTCACGGTGGACCACCGCGAGGTGCGCCGGGCCCGCTCACTGGTCCGCGAGCAGCTGGCCGGCTGGCACCTGGAGGCACTCAGCGACATCACCGAGCTGCTGGTCAGCGAGCTGGTCACGAACGCCGTCCGGGTGGCCAGGGACCGGGTCCAGCTCCAGCTGATCCGGGTGGACAAGCTGCTGGTCGAGGTCAGCGACGACAACCACAACCTGCCCTCGCTGGAGCCGGCCGAGCAGCTCGGCGAGACCGGCCGCGGCCTCACCCTGGTGACCAAGCTCGCCGAACGCTGGGGCACCGCCCGCAAGGCGGTCGGCAAGGTCGTCTGGTTCGAACTCCCCCTGCCGCACGCCTGTCGGCCGGGCCCGGCGCCGGTCAGGGGGTGACCGCGCCCGCCGCTCCGCGCCGGGCCTCCACCGCGACCTCCCGCGAGGTGACCGCGGCCACCGAGGTGGCGGCGCCGACCCCGGCCAGCACCCGGGGCCAGAAGTCCCCGAACACCTCGACCGACACGGCGAGCAGCAGCGCGGTGATCACCGCGACCACGTGCTCCAGACCGGCCAGGTTCGGCAGCACGACCGCCTCGCCGACCATCATGAGCACCACCAGGCCGGCGGTGAGCCAGGCCCGGCAGCGGAACGCGATGCAGATCGCCAGCGCCACCACCGCGGCCGACGGCCCGGTGTCCCGCACGTAGGCGACCCACTTCGGGAAGCCGAACAGGTGGCCCGGGCCGAGCGCCACGCCGATCCGGGCGAACAGCGTGCCCGTCAGGGTGCAGGTGTAGGCCACCACCAGGGTCATCCGCCGGCCGAGCACGATCTCGGCGACGCCGAAGACCACGAACACCTGGGCCAGCGCGCCCCAGACCGGCAGGTCCAGCGCCGGCACGTACAGCGACAGCGGCGTCCGCAGCAGCGAGACGTCCAGCGGCAGCGCCGCCTTCACCACCCCGATGTGGTTGACGAAGCGCTCACCGCCCGGCAGGTGCTGGGTGATGCTGAACAGCAGGATCAGAAACGTCGCCGCCGTGGCCATCGGAACGGCGGCGAACTTCCGCCGCACCACCGCGTCCCGGACCGTCGCGTACAACGTCCCCCACTCGGCGACAGCGGCCGATCCGGCTACTGCCAGCGGCCCCTTTCGCACGCCCCCCGCGTGGGTCCTGTCAATCACAGCCGTTTCTCCTGAATCCCCGAACTTTCCCAACTACTCCAACATTAGAAGCCTCTTAACAAATCCACATCGGCATTGATGGGGAGCAGGGTCATCCTCTGGGGGGAGAGATATCCCCGATCCCACCCCCATCCGGCCGTCCGGTCCCCTCCGCCCCCCGGCGGAGGGCTACCCCTTCCCGTCCCGCGCCGCGACCGGGAGGCGGGGCGCCACCACGGCGGCCCCGGCGTGCCGACGGCGGAACAGGGCGGGCAGGCTCGGCGCGACGATGAAGCCCTCGGCCCGCGCACTCGCGATGCCGATCCGCGGAATCTCACTGCTCTTCTCGAAGAGCAGGTAGCGGGGCTCCCAGATCGGCCGGTACTTGGCGTTCGCCCGGTACAGCGACTCGATCTGCCACCAGCGCGAGAAGAAGCCCAGGATGGAACGCCACAGCCGCAGCACCGGACCGGCGCCGAGCCGCGAGCCACGCTCGAAGACCGAGCGGAACATCGCGAAGTTCAGCGACACCCGCTTCAGCCCGACCTCGTCGGCGCGCTGCAGCAGCTCGATGACCATGAACTCCATCAGGCCGTTCTCGGTGTCCCGGGCCCGGCGCATCAGGTCCAGCGAGAGCCCGTCCGGGCCCCACGGGACGAAGCTCAGCAGCGCCTTGAGCTCGCCGTCGCCGTCGTGGCACTCCAGCATCACGCAGCGGCCGTCGCCCGGGTCGCCGAGCCGGCCGAGCGCCATCGAGAAGCCGCGCTCGGTCGCCCCGTCGCGCCACTGGTCGGCCTTGGCCACCAGTTCGGCCATCTCGCGCTCGGGGATGTCCTCGTGCCGGCGGATCCGCACCGTGTACCCGGCCCGCTTGACCCGGTTGTACGCCTGGCGGACCACCCGCATCGCCCGGCCGTCCAGCGAGAACTCGTCCAGCTCGACGATCGCCTCGTCGCCCAGCTCCAGCGCGTCCAGCCCGTGCCGGGCGTAGATCACCCCGGCCTCCTCGGAGGCGCCCATCACGGCCGGCGCCCAGGCGTGCTCGCGGGCCTCGGACAGCCAGGCGTCGATCGCGCCCGGCCAGGCCTCCGGGTCGCCGATCGGGTCGCCCGAGGCGAGCGAGACCCCACCGATCACCCGGTAGGTCACCGCCGCCTTGCCGCTGGGGGAGAAGATCACCGCCTTGTCCCGGCGCAGCGCGAAGTAGCCGAGCGAGTCCCGCTCGCCCTGCTTGTCCAGCAGCGAGCGCAGCTTCGCCTCGTCCTCGGGGTTCAGCAGCTCCTTGCCACGCGGGCTGCGGAAGGCCACGTACAGGACGAGCAGGAAGAGCACCGCGCCCATCGCGTTGATCGCCGCGTTCACCCAGGTCGGCGCGGAGATCACCGAACGCAGGTGCTCGGTCGGGGTGATGGTGATCATCCGGCCGACCGAGTACCGGAAGAGGTCCCAGAAGTCGGCCCCGCTCAGCCCGTTGGTCAGCCAGACCAGCAGTGCGCCGACCCCGCCGCCGAACAGCAGCCCGGCGACGAACGCGGCGGCCGCGGTCTTCGGGTTGGAACGGTCGCCCTTGGAGGTGAACTCCTTGCGCCCGACCACCAGCGACAGCACGAACAGGCAGGTCAGCACGGTGGAGATGTAGTTGAGCGGGTGCCGGTTGAAGCGCTCGTCGGGCAGCACCATGACCGCCAGGTACAGCAGCGCGAACAGGCTGGACAGCGCCATGTTGAAGATCCAGGCGGCCCGCTTGCGACGCCGCATCGCGACGGCGAGGAAGATCGACAGGACCGCGCTGGCCAGGCCCGCGGTCATCAGGTACGGGGTGAAGTACTCACCCTCGTTGTGCTCGGTCACCTGGTCCCGGAACGGCACCAGCAGCACCGTCGCCACGTTCAGCAGCGCCAGCAGCCTGAGGTACCAGACGGAGGCCACGGCGGCCCTCGGGCGCCACCGGGCGAGCACGCCGCCGGGCCGGGGCCCGGTGGACGTGGCGGACGGCTCCGACTTCACAGTGGACGACACAGCTCAATTCCAAACGATCAGATGGTGGGGCGCATCCGCACACGGCCCGGCGCCGGGCGCCCGCACGGGCCCGACGGACTGACCGGCGGCCCTCACCTCGACCGGGCGCCCACCGCGTGGAGCAGGCCGACAAAGGGCAGCCAACTCCATGGTTCCCCACCCGGCCTGAGAATTGCGTGAACCGGGTAGCGGATTCCCACCCCCGCCGAACGGCGGGGGTGCAGACCCGCCATCCGTTCGGCGCCCCGCCCCGGCTACCCCTACCCTCGAAACGACCCGCGCGGACCGCCCGAGCCCGGCCGCCCGAACCGAGGAGGCACCATCACCGACACCCGTGTGCTGATCGTGGACGACGAGATCCTGGTCCGTTCCGGCCTCGGCCTCATCGTCGGCTCAGCCCCCGACCTGGAGGTGGTCGGCGACTGCTCCGGCGGCCAGGCCGAGGAGCTCGTCCAGCGCCTGCGCCCGCACGTGGTGCTGCTCGACATCCGGATGCCGGACCTCGACGGCATCTCGGTGCTGCGCCGCCTGCGTGCCCTGCCGGACCCGCCCGCCGTGGCGATGCTCACCACCTTCGACACCGACGAGTACATAGGCACCGCACTGCGGGCCGGCGCCGCCGGCTTCCTGCTCAAGGACACCGCCCCCGAGCAGCTGGTCCACGCCGTCCGGGTGCTCGCGGCGGGCGGCAACATCCTGTCCCCGACCGTCACCCGCACCGTGATCGGCGGCTACGTGGACGGCGGCGGCCCGGACGCCGAGGCCACCTCGCTCGCCCGCACCCTGACCGGGCGGGAGCTGGACGTGCTGGCCCTGCTCGGCGAGGGCCTGTCCAACGCCGAGATCGCCGACCGCCTCTTCCTCGGCACCGGCACCGTCAAGGACCACATCAGCGCGATCCTCGGCAAGCTCGGCGCGGCCAACCGGGTCCAGGCGGCGGTGCTCGCCCACCGGGCCGGGCTGGTCCGGCCGAAACCCGGCGACGGGGCATGACGGCCACCGAACAGCTGCCGTCCAGACGGCTCCCGGCCTGGTGCACCGCACCCTGGCTGATGCTGCTGCTGCCCGTCCTGTACTCCCTGCTGGACGCCGCCCTGGTCGCCCGGGGCACCCCGTGGTGGCAGCTCGCACTCTCCGTGCTGGCCGCCGTCTCACTGTTCTGGCGCCGCCGCTTCCCGGTGGCGGTGCTGCTGCTCACCATGCCCGGCAGCTACGTCGACGACATCTGGCTGGCCCCGATCACCGCCGTGTACACGGTGGCCGCCGAGCGCTCCCGCCGCCGGGTCGTCATCCCCTGCGCGACCCTGTTCACGCTGGTCGAGTTCTTCCACTGGCCGCTGTCCGGGCAGACCCTCGAACTCAGCCGGGACACCGCGCTCTACGCCATCCAGTCGGTGATGCTGGCCGCCGGCCCGGCCGCCACCGGGCTGCTCTCCCGCACCCGGCGGGAGCTGGCCGCCCGGCTCGACGAGCTGACCCGCGGCCAGGAGCGGGAGAGCCGGCTGCTCGCCGAGCGGGTGCTGCTCGACGAGCGCGGCCGGCTCGCCCGCGAGATGCACGACGTGGTCTCGCACCAGGTCAGCCTGATCAGCATCCAGGCCGGCGCGCTCCAGGTGAGCACCGGCGACCCGGCCGCCGCGACCACCGCCCGCACCATCCGCGAGCTGGCCGTCCGCACCCTCGACGAGCTGCGCCAGATGGTCGGGGTGCTGCGCGGCACCGCCGGAGCGCGCCCCGACGCCCCGCTCGCGCCGCAGCCCCGGCTGGCCGACCTGCCCCGGCTGATCGCGGAGAGCGGGCTGGCCGCCGACACCGAACTGAACCCCGGTGACCGCCCGTGGCCGGAGGCGGTCGAGCGGGCCGCCTACCGCACCGTCCAGGAGGCGCTCACCAACATCACCAAGTACGCGCCGGAGGCGGCCGTGCACGTGAAGGTCCGGGCGAAGGGGCGCCGGCTGCGGGTCGAGGTCCGCAACGACGCACCGCCGGTCCACCCGGCCGAGACGCTGCCGGGCGGCGGCCACGGCCTGGTCGGCCTGCGCGAGCGCGCCCAGCTGCTGGGCGGCACCCTCACCGCCGGCCCCACCCCGGACGGCGGCTTCGAGGTCCGCGCCGAGCTGCCCGCCACCCGTTCCTGATCCTGTGTGGCACCGCACCCGGAACCGCGGACGGAACAACGAGAAAGCCCCGCAGATCCGTAGATCTGCGGGGCTTCGCTGTGCGCGAGGGGGGAGTTGAACCCCCACGCCCTTTCGGGCACTGGAACCTGAATCCAGCGCGTCTGCCTATTCCGCCACCCGCGCATGGGTGTCGTCTTCGTTGCCGACCGATCTTCGGAACCGCTCGGTACCATGTGGTCTTCGCGTTTCCTTGGAGCGGCTTCCCTTGCGGGCGGCCCTTCCGACGTGGAAAACAGTAGCACGACCCGGGGGACCGCTCCGAATCCGTTCTTCGGCGGGCCGAACCGCATCCGAACGGATGCACGACGAACGGGTGAGCGAGGGATGGGAGCCCGTCCGGACGGGCACACCTGGCGTGCCGTACCCGGTATGCGTCACCCTGTGTGTCCGAGCCCACCCCCGGGCACCACGCTGTCCGGGAACCGTACGGAAGGGCCCGGCGTGGATACGATCAGTACGGAAGTACCGCAAGTAGGCACGACCGACTCCCGGGTGGGATCCGGTCGGCAGGCAGGCGAACGAACCCTGGAAGGGGGTGCCCCATGGGAGTGCTGAAGAAGTTCGAGCAGCGACTTGAGGGTCTCGTCAACGGCACCTTCGCCAAGGTGTTCAAGTCCGAGGTCCAGCCCGTGGAGATCGCCGGGGCGCTGCAGCGCGAGTGCGACAACAACGCGAGCATCTGGAACCGCGACCGCACCGTCGTGCCGAACGACTTCATCGTCGAGTTGAGCCCGCACGACCACGAGCGGCTCAGCCCCTACTCCGGGCAGCTGGGCACCGAGCTGGCCGGCATGGTCCGCGAGTACGCGGAGGCCCAGCGGTACAGCTTCATGGGCCCGCTCCAGGTGAACCTGGAGAAGGCCGACGACCTGGACACCGGGCTGTACCGGGTGCGCAGCCGCACCCTGGCCGCCGAGGAACAGCAGCAGTACGCCCCGCAGCAGCCCGGCTACGACCGCCAGCCGGCCGCCCCGGCCCCCGGCGCACCGTGGCAGCAGCAGGGCGCCGGCCAGTTCAACGCGCCCCCGCCGCCACCGGCCGCGCCCCCGGCGATGCCCCCTGGCCCGCCCGCGACGTCCGGCGGCAACGTCCGCGCGTTCCCCGGCTCCGGCCACGGCGCCTCGGTCCGCCGCTGGATCGAGGTGAACGGCGCCCGCCACCAGATCACCGGCGCGGCCTGCGTGCTCGGCCGCTCGACCGAGGCGGACGTGCGGATCGACGACCCCGGGGTCTCCCGCAAGCACGCCGAGATCCGCCCCGGCACCCCTTCGATGGTGCTCGACCTGGGATCCACCAACGGCATCGTGGTGGACGGCCAGCACACCCAGCGCGCTACGCTCCGCGACGGCTCCCGCATCGTCGTGGGCTCCACCACCATCGTCTACCGACAGGTCGAAGGGTAGTGTCCGAGTTGTTCGCGCGCCTCGCTCACCGACAGGCGGGCCGGCCATGTCAGAACTGACCCTCACGGTCATGCGGCTGGGCTTCCTGGCCGTGCTGTGGCTGTTCGTCATCGTCGCGATCCAGGTGATCCGCAGCGACCTGTTCGGGACCAAGGTGAACCCCCGGTCCTCCCGTCGCGGCGCCGCTGCGCCCTCGGGCGGTGCCGCCACCACGGCCGCCACCGGGCGCGCCACGCCCGCCCCGGCCGCCGCCGCCGCGGGCCAGACCCAGGGCGGTGGCCGCCGCCGCGGCGCCCCGACCCAGCTCGTGGTGGTGCAGGGCTCACTGGCCGGCACCACCGTCGCACTCCAGGGCCAGACCATCACCCTGGGCCGTGCGCACGACTCCACCATCGTGCTGGACGACGACTACGCGTCCTCCCGGCATGCCAGGATCTATCCGGATCAGACTGGGCAGTGGACGGTCGAGGATCTAGGCTCCACCAACGGCACCTATCTGGACCGGCAGCGCCTGACCGCGCCCACCCCGCTCCAGCCGGGCATGCCGATCCGTATCGGCAGGACCGTCATCGAACTGCGGAAGTAGTAGCGCATGAGGGACAGCATCCCGTCCATGACCCAGAGGGGGGCACAGGTCGCATGACCCTGGTGCTGCGCTTCGCCGCCGGCTCCCACAAGGGACTGATCCGGGAGGGGAACGAGGACTCCGGCTACGCCGGGCCGCGGCTGCTGGCCGTGGCCGACGGCATGGGCGGCGCGGCGGCCGGCGAGGTCGCGTCCTCCGAGGTGCTCGGCTCGATCGTCCGGCTGGACGAGGACGTGCCGGGCGCCGACCTGCTGACCCTGCTGGGCAACGCCGTCCAGGGCGCCAACGACCGGCTCCGGCAGATGGTCGAGGAGGACCCGCAGCTGGAGGGCATGGGCTGCACGCTGACCGCCATGCTCTGGACGGGCCAGCGGATGGGCCTGGTGCACGTCGGCGACTCCCGCGCCTACCTGCTGCGTGACGGTTCGCTGGTGCAGATCACCCAGGACCACACCTGGGTGCAGCGCCTGGTCGACGAGGGCCGGATCACGCCGGAGGAGGCCGAGACCCATCCGCAGCGCTCGCTGCTGATGCGGGCGCTCGACGGCCGCGGCCAGGTCGAGCCCGACCTGTCGATCCGCGAGGTCCGCGCCGGCGACCGCTACCTGATCTGCTCCGACGGCCTCTCCGGCCCGGTCAGCCACCAGACCCTCCAGGACACCCTCGGCAGCTACTACTCGCCCGAGCAGACCGTGCAGGAGCTGATCCAGCTCGCGCTGCGCGGCGGCGGTCCGGACAACATCACCTGCATCGTGGCGGACGTCATCGACGTCGGTGCCACGGACACCATGAGCGGCCAGTTCAACGACGTCCCGGTGGTGGTCGGCGCGGTCGCCGACACCCCGCCGTCCTCGACCGCCGCGGACCGCTCGATCGCCGACACCCCGGCCGGCCGCGCGGCCGGCCTCGGGCGCGCCCCGCAGGGCGCCTTCGGCCCGGCCGAGGGCTACGGCGCCGCCCAGGGCGGCTTCGGCCCCGCCGAGGGCTACGAGGGGGAGTACGACGGCTACGGCTCCGGCGAGCCCTCGGTGTACGGCACCGAGGAGTTCGACGAGGAGGCGCCCCCGAAGCGCAGGCGCCGGGGCCTCACCGTCTCGCTCGCCGTCCTGGTCACCCTCGGCCTGCTCGGCGGCGCCGGGTTCTTCGGCTACCAGTGGACCCAGGACCAGTACTACGTCGGCGAGGACGGCGACCACGTCGCGGTCTACCAGGGCATCAACCAGAACCTGGCCGGCCTGAGCCTGTCCTCGGTGCACACCTCGTACAAGGACGTCGAGCTCCGGTACCTGCCGCAGGACCAGCGCGGCCACCTCGGCAAGACCATCTCGGTCGGCAGCCTGAACGACGCCAACACGACCGTCCAGGAGCTCGACGGCTGGGTCAAGCTCTGCAAGAAGGTCGCCGACGCCCGGGCCAACCCGGCCGCGCAGGGCACCCCCCAGACGACGCAGGCCACCCACGCCGCGTTCCTGGCCACCACGCCCACCCCGGGCGAGAAGACCCGCGGCCCGGCGGCGGCGGCCCCCACCAGCACCCCCCAGGCCACCCCGACCCCGACCGCCCCGAGCACGCCGGCCCCCGCGCCGAACGCCACCGCGCCGAACACCGGCTCGACCGGCGAGCTGCCCGGGCTGACCGAGGAGGAGCGCAGCCGGGCCGACTCCTGCCCGAAGCAGTGACCTCCGTGATCCGACATAGGCCCGCCCCGAGCGGGGCTGCCGGCCGTCAGGGAGCGGTCACCACGTGAGCACCTACGACCTGAGCGGCGACTCCGGCCGGGCCGGCCGACGCCGGACGGCGGCCGAGCGCGCCACCGGCCGACGCCGGGGCAACACCACCATCTCCCCGCAGGGCGCGCCGAACCGGCGCAACACCGAGCTGGCCCTGCTGGCCTTCGCCGTCGTGCTGCCGATCCTCGCGTACGCCAACGTGGGCCTCGCGATGGACTCCGCACTGCCCGCCGGCATGCTCGGCTACGGCCTCGGCATGGGCGCGCTGGCCCTGATCGCACACCTGCTGGTGCGCCGCTTCGCGCCGTACGCGGACCCACTGATACTGCCGATCGCCACCCTGCTGAACGGGCTCGGCGTGGTGATGATCTGGCGGCTCGACAAGGCCGGCAAGCTGTTGACCGCCAACTTCCCGGCGGCCCGGAACCAGCTGATCTGGTCGGCCCTCGGGATCGGGCTGTTCATCGCCGTGATGGTCTTCCTGAAGGACCACCGGGTGCTCCAGCGCTACACGTACATCTCGATGGTGGCGGCCCTGGTCCTGCTCGCCGCGCCGGCCTTCTTCCCGGCCCGGGCGGAGGACTTCGGCGCCAAGATCTGGATCCGGCTGGGCGGCTTCTCCATCCAGCCCGGCGAGTTCGCCAAGATCATCCTGACCGTGTTCTTCGCCGGCTACCTGATGGTCAAGCGGGACGCGCTGGCGCTGGCCAGCCGCCGCTTCATGGGCCTGTACCTGCCGCGCGGCCGCGACCTCGGCCCGATCGTCGTCATCTGGCTGCTCAGCCTGCTGATCCTGATCTTCGAGAACGACCTCGGCACGTCCTTCCTGTTCTTCGGCCTGTTCGTGGTGATGCTCTACGTCGCCACCGAGCGGACCAGCTGGATCCTGTTCGGCCTGCTGATGTCGGTCGGCGGCGCGGTCGCGGTCGCCATGACCACCAGCCACGTCAAGGTCCGCATCGACGCCTGGCTGGACCCGATGGCCGCCTTCGGCCCGCACCCGCCGACGGGCGCCACCGAGCAGATCGGCCAGTCGCTGATGGCGCTCGGCTCCGGCGGGGTGACCGGCTCGGGCCTCGGCCAGGGCCGCTCCTGGCTGATCAACTTCGCCGCCAAGAGCGACTTCATCCTGGGCTCGTTCGGCGAGGAACTCGGGCTGGCCGGCCTGATGGCGATCTTCCTGCTGTACGCGCTGCTGGTGCAGCGCGGCCTGCGCACCGCCCTCGCCGCCCGCGACCCGTTCGGCAAGCTGTTCGCCGTCGGCCTCGCCTCGGCGATGGCGATCCAGGTCTTCGTCGTGGCCGGCGGCGTCACCGGACTGATCCCGCTGACCGGTATGACCATGCCGTTCCTCGCCCAGGGCGGTTCGTCCGTGGTCGCCAACTGGGCGCTGATCGCGATCCTGCTGAAGATCAGCGACAGCGCGCGACGACCCGGGGTCGAACCGGCCCCGGCCACCGAGGGCCAGGGAGGACCCGCCCGATGAACAAGCCGATCCGCCGGGTCTCGATCTTCTGCCTCGTCCTGATCCTGGCCCTGATGGTGCGCACCAACTGGGTGCAGGGCGTCCAGGCCGAGTCCTGGGCCACCAACAAGAACAACAAGCGCCAGCAGTACGACCGATACGCCCACCCGCGCGGCAACATCATCGTCGGCGGCCAGCCGGTCACGAAGTCCGACTTCGTCAACGGCCTGCGCTACAAGTACAAGCGCTCCTGGGTCGACGGCCCGATGTACGCCCCGGTCACCGGCTACTCCTCCCAGGTCTTCGGCTCCAACCAGCTGGAGAGCCTGGAGGACGGCATCCTCTCCGGCACCGACGACCGGCTGTTCTTCCGCAACACCCTGGACATGCTGACCGGCGAGCAGAAGCGCGGCGGCGACGTCGTCACGACGATCAACGCCAAGGCCCAGAAGGCCGCCTGGGACGGCCTGGGCGACAAGAAGGGCGCCGCCGTCGCGCTGGACCCGAAGACCGGCGCGATCCTGGCCCTGGTCTCCACCCCGTCCTACGACCCGGGCACCATCGCCGGCAGCGAGAGCGGTGACTCCAAGGCCTGGACGGACCTCAACGCGGACCCGAACAAGCCGATGCTGAACCGGGCGCTGAAGGAGACCTATCCGCCCGGCTCGACGTTCAAGCTGGTCACCGCGACCGCCGCGTTCGAGAACGGCCTGTACCAGAACATCAACGACGCCACCTCGACCCCGGACCCGTACAAGCTGCCCGGCACCAACACCGTGCTGAACAACGAGAGCCCCACCGAGCGCTGCGAGAACGCCACGCTCAAGTCCGGCATGGACCAGTCCTGCAACACGGTCTACGCCAAGATGGGCGCCGACCTCGGCAAGGAGAAGATGCGGGCGCAGGCGGAGAAGTTCGGCTTCAACAGCACGATCGACACCCCGGTCCGCTCCGAGAAGAGCATCTTCCCGGACAGCGCGAGCCTGGACGGCACCGCGCAGGACTCGATCGGCCAGCACGACACCCGCGCCACCCCGCTGCAGATGGCCATGGTCTCCGCCGCGATCGCCAACAACGGCAGCCTGATGCAGCCGTACCTGGTCGACCAGGAGCGCTCGGCCTCGCTGACCACCATCTCCAAGCACACCGAGAAGCAGTTCTCCCAGCCGATGAGCCCGAGCACCGCGCAGAAGATGCAGGACCTGATGGTCTCGGTGGTGGAGAACGGCACCGGCAAGAACGCCAAGATCCCCGGCCTGCAGGTCGGCGGCAAGACCGGTACCGCGCAGCACGGCGAGGACAACGCCGGGCTGCCGTTCGCCTGGTTCACCTCCTGGGCCAAGACCTCCGACGGCCAGTCGGTCGCGGTCGCGGTCGTGGTCGAGGACGGCTCCGACAACCGCGACGGCATCAGCGGCGGCCGGCTGGCCGCCCCGATCGCCAAGGCGGTGATGCAGGCCGTGCTCGGCAAGTAGGGAGGGGGCCCGGTGGTGAGTCGAATGTCACGATCGGCACCCTCGTCCGGATACCGGTCTGGTATCGGCCGACGGCCGACTCCGGCCCGGCGCGGTACGACCGGTAGCGTATCCGCCAGCAGCGGGTGTGCCCGTTGCCGCCCGCGAGACGGCGCACGGCCCTGCCGGAGAACCGGTCGAGGCCCGCGCGGCGTCACCCAGAGCGTGCGGGGACACCTACGTCACAACCTCACCGGCGGGTGAGGGAGAGGGTCGGAACTATGGAAGAGCCTCGCCGCCTCGGCGGCAGGTACGAGCTCGGCGGCGTCCTAGGACGCGGCGGCATGGCCGAGGTGTACCTCGCCCATGACACCCGGCTCGGCCGTTCCGTCGCAGTGAAGACGCTCCGGGCCGACATGGCCCGGGATCCGTCGTTCCAGGCCCGCTTCCGCCGCGAGGCGCAGTCCGCGGCGTCCCTGAACCACCCCGCGATCGTCGCCGTGTACGACACCGGCGAGGACTACATCGACGGCATCTCCATCCCGTACATCGTGATGGAGTACGTCGAGGGGTCCACCCTGCGCGAGCTGCTGCACTCCGGCCGCCGGCTGCTGCCGGAGCGCGCGCTGGAGATGACCATCGGCATCCTGCAGGCGCTGGAGTACTCGCACCGCGCCGGCATCGTGCACCGCGACATCAAGCCGGCCAACGTGATGCTGACCCGGCAGGGCAACGTCAAGGTCATGGACTTCGGCATCGCCCGCGCGATGGGCGACGCCGGGATGACCATGACGCAGACCTCGGCCGTCATCGGCACCGCCCAGTACCTCTCCCCCGAGCAGGCCAAGGGCGAGCAGGTCGACGCCCGCTCCGACCTCTACTCCACCGGCTGCCTGCTCTACGAGCTGCTGACCGTCCGCCCGCCGTTCGTCGGCGACTCCCCGGTCGCGGTGGCCTACCAGCACGTCCGGGAGGAGCCGCAGCCGCCGTCCGTGTTCGACCCCGAGGTGCGCCCCGAGATCGACGCGATCGTGCTGAAGGCGCTCGCCAAGGACCGCGACTACCGCTACCAGTCCGCCGACGAGATGCGCGACGACATCGAGCGCTTCCTCGACGGCCTGCCGGTGGCCGCCGCCCAGCAGGCCGCCGCGTACGGCATGGGCGCCGCCGGGTACGGCTACGACCAGAACGGCTACCCGCAGCAGCACGACCCGTACGGCCAGACCAACGTGCTCCCGCAGCAGCCCGGCGGCGGCCCGACCACCGTCCTGCCGCAGGCCGGCGGACAGCCCGGCTACGGGCCGCAGGGCGGCTACCAGGACGACGGCTACGGCCAGACCTACGCCGGCGGCCCGTCAGGCGGCGGTCCCGACGACGGCTACGGCCGCGAGGGCGGCCGGCGCGGCGAGGAGCCGCCGAAGAAGAGCAACACCTCCTGGATCGTGCTGGCGGTGGCCGCCGTGCTGGTCCTGGTCGGCACCTTCTTCGTGGCCCAGGCCATGTTCAACGGCAACGGCGCCAAGGACACCCCGAAGGTCTCCGTGCCGAACCTGGTCGGCAAGAGCCTGGCGGACGCCAAGACGGCCGCCGCCGCGGCCGGTCCCAAGCTCGTGGTGACCGAGGGCGACAAGATCGCCTGCCCGGACGCCAACATCAAGAAGGACCAGGTCTGCACCCAGAACCCGGTGGTCGGCGGTCAGGTCGCCGAGAACGCCACCATCACGGTGCAGATCTCCTCGGGCCCGGCCAAGACGCCGGTGCCTAGCGTGATCGGCAAGACCAAGGACCAGGCGACGAAGGCGTTCAACGACGCGGGCTTCACCAACGTCACCACCGAGTACAAGGACGACGACACCGCCCCGCAGGAGACGGTCACCGCCCAGGATCCGGCGTCCGGCTCGGCCGACCCGGGCGCACCGGTCAAGCTGACCGTCTCGCAGGGCAAGGCGAAGCTGCCCGTGCCGAACGTGGTCGGCATGCAGAAGGAGGTCGCGCAGGCCCAGCTGGAGGGCCAGGGCTTCCAGGTCGACGCCTCGAAGACGGCACAGACCAACGACCCGACCAAGGTGAACACCGTCGCCCAGCAGTCCGTCCCGGCCGGCACCAAGGCCCCGGCCAACACGAAGATCACGCTGACGGTCTACAAGGCGCAGGACAAGCCCCAGGTCCCGGCGCTGCAGAACGTCAAGCTGTCGGATGCCATCTCGCAGCTGACGAAGGCCGGTCTGGGCTTCACGGTGGTGTCCGGTCCCTCGGACCCGAACGCCACCGTGATGAACACCAACCCGCCGGCCGGCACCCAGCTGGACCCGAACACCCAGGTGCAGCTCGTCACGAAGCCGGCCGATCCACCCAAAGGGGGCGACCCCCTCCCCCCCGTCCCCCCGACACCCTCCAACACCAAAGGGGGAAACAACTAAGCCCTGGTTCCCCTGGTTCTGAGGCCTGGTTGTCCTGAGCAGGAACGCCCGAGGGCCCGTCGCAACGACTGCGACGGGCCCTCGGGCGTTCTCCGCGGAGCTCAGGAGGAGCGCAGCTCCGGCGGCGGGGTGCGCTTGGCGTCCACGTCGTCCACCCGGACCAGGCTCCCCCAGACCGCCATCCGGTAGCGCGACGTGTACACGGGCGTGCAGGTGGTCAGCGTGATGTACCGGCCGGGGCCGGCGTAGCCCGAGCCGACCGGGACGGGCGCGACGATGCCGGTGTCGTACTTGGAGGCCTCCGGCAGGGTGTTGTCGACCCGGTAGACGTACCACTTGTCCTTGGTCTCGACGACGATCGCGGCGCCCTTGTGGACGGCGTCCAGGTCGTGGAACTTGGCGCCGTGGCCGTCCCGGTGGGCCGCCAGCGCGAAGTTGCCGGCCTCGTCCCAGGGCATCGCGGCCCGGTAGGGCTGCTCGTACACCCCCGCCACGCCCTCGGCCAGGGTGCCGCTGTCGGTGCCCATCCGGATCAGCACCTGGTAGTCCTTGCCCATCGCCGGGACGTACAGGAAGCCGACCGCGTCCCCGGCCGCGTACGGCGCGGTGGGCGTCGCGCCGGGCGTCTTGCCGGGCGTCGCGCCGGGCGTCGCGCCGGGCGTCGCGCCGGGCGTCTCGCCGGGGGCCGCCGAGGGGGTGCCGGTCGGGCTCGCGGCCCAGGTGTCGCGCAGTCTGCCGGAGGCCGCGGCCGCCGAGCGGTCCGCCTCCACGTTGGTCCACCACAGCGAGTAGGCGACGAACAGGCCGAGCACCAGGCCCAGAGTTATCAGGAGTTCGCCGAGGACGCCGAGCGCGGCCAGCGCGCGGCCGCGGCCGCGCCGGGCGGGCGCCGGGCCGGGCCGGGGCGGCGGGAAGGCCTCCTCCTGTGGCTCGGCCGACTGCGCGGTCTCGTCCGTCATCTCCGGTGCTCCCCCTTTGTGCCGGGTGCGCGGGCGGCTACCCGCCCGTGATCGCGGCCGGCTTGCCTTGGCTGCGCGGCCGTTCCTCGGTCATCTTGCCAAACACGATGAGGCGGAACTTGGAGGTGAACTCGGGCGTGCAGGTGGTCAACGTGATGTAGCGGCCGGCGCCCGCGTACCCGGCGCCGTTGGGGACCGGCTTGATCACGCTCACGTTGCTGGGGGAGGTCTCCGGGATGCCGCCGGTGATCTCGTAGGTGTAGTACGCCGTGGCGGTCTCCACCACGACCTTGTCGCCCTTGCCGAGCTGGTTGATGTACCGGAACGGCTCGCCGTGGGTGTTGCGGTGCGCGGCCAGCGCGAAGTTGCCCGCCTTGTCGGCCGGCATCCCGGTGCCCGTGTAGTGGCCGACCAGGCCCTTGTCGAGCACCGCCGGCTTGGAGGTGCCCTCGGCGATCGGGAACTTCAGCCCCAGCTTGGGCAGGTAGATGATGGCGAAGCCCTTGCCGGGCTCGAACGCCTCCGGCTTGGCCGGGTCCGGGGCCGGCTGCCCGGGCTTGGGCGGCGCCTGCGCGGCGTCGAACTGCTGCTCCAACTGGTTCCGGGCACCGGAGGCGGCCGCGTCGGCCTGCACGTTGGTCCACCAGAGCTGGTACGAGACGAAGAGCAGCATGACCACGCCGAGCGTGATGCACAGCTCGCCGACGAGCCGCGCGGTCACCACGGCCGCGGACTCCTTGGGCCGCACCCGCGCCCCGGCACCGCGGCCGGCCGCCCGGCGCCGCCCCACGCCCGCGCGCACGGAGGTCCGGCCCTGGGCGGCCCGCCGCCGTTCGGCCCGGCCGCCGGTGGGCGGGGCCGGCTCGGCGACCGGCCCGCCGACGTCGAGGGGCAGGCGAAGCTGCAGGGTCTGGTCGGGCAGCCACGGGTACTCGGGGCCGGACGCGGCGGGCTGCTCGGCCTGCTCGTACACGCCCCAGGCGTCCTCGGCGGCACCCTGCCCCGGCTGGGCCTGCCCCGGGTACGGCCGGTCGCCGTAGTGCTGTCCGTTGCCGTACTGGCCGTTGTCGTACTGTCCGTTGCCGTACTGGCCGTTGCCGTACTGCGCGCCGCCGTACGGCTGCCCCTCGTACGGGCCCGCCTCCGGCTGGTAACGCCCCTCCGGACGCAGCGCGGTCACGCCGCTCAGCCCCGGCCGATCACCGGGGCGAGCCCGGCCGACCGGTCCACGGCCCGTGGGTCGCCGCACTCCGCCAGCCAGTTCGCGAGCATCCGGTGCCCGCCCTCGGTGAGCACCGACTCGGGGTGGAACTGCACGCCCTCGACGGGGAGTTCGCGGTGCCGCAGGCCCATGATCACGCCGCTGCCGGTGCGCGCGGTGACCACCAGCTCGTCCGGCACCGTGGCCGGGTCGACCGCCAGCGAGTGGTACCGGGTGGCCGTCATCGGCGAGGGCAGGCCCTCGAACACCCCGCCGTCCTCGTGCTCGACCAGCGAGGTCTTGCCGTGCAGCAGCTCCGGCGCCCGGCCGACCACCGCGCCGTACGCGACCGCGATCGACTGCAGGCCCAGGCAGACGCCGAACACCGGCAGCCCGATCCCCGCGCAGTGGTGCACCATCGCGATGCAGACGCCGGCCTCCTCGGGCGCCCCGGGCCCGGGGGAGAGCAGCACCCCGTCGAAGCCCTCCTCGCCCGAGCGGCGGACGGCGTGCTCGACGGTCACCTCGTCGTTGCGCACCACCTCGCAGGTGGCGCCGAGCTGGTACAGGTACTGGACCAGGTTGAAGACGAAGCTGTCGTAGTTGTCCACGACCAGGATGCGGGGCGCGGTCGGCTGGGTGGTCATTCTCGCGTGGTCTCCGTGGGATGCGGGGCAGGGTCGGCTGGGTGGCGGAGCAGGGCCGCCGGGTCAGCCGGCCGCGGCACCGTCGCCGCCGTCCACTGTGACGTCACCGAAGGGGAGCAACGGTTCCGCCCACGGGAAGACGTAGGTGAAGAGGAGGTAGACGATCCCCACGACGAGGAGCAGCGAGATGACGGCGCGAACCAGGGTGTTCCCCGGGAGGTGACGCCAGATCCAGCCGTACATGGTGCTCCCTCGACGTAGCGGACTGGGGTCAAGAGTAGACCCGGGATCAACGACCGCGGGGCCGGTCCGCTACTGCTGCCCGCCCGCCGACCGCAGCTCGGTGGTGCCGGAGTACCCGGGGAGGGTCAGGTCACCGCTCTCCTGGACCTTCCAGCCGAGCCCGTAGGCCTGGACGTACTTGAGGTAGGTGCGGATCGTCGGGTCGGCGTCCACGGCGGCCTTCAGGCCGTCCGTGCGGCCGACCGCCTTGACCACGTACGGCGGCGAGTAGACCCGGCCCTGCAGGAGCAGGGTGTTGCCGACGCAGCGGACGGCGCTGGTGGAGATCAGCCGCTGGTCCATCACCTGCACGCCCTCGGCGCCGCCCCGCCACAGCGCGTTGACCACGGCCTGGATGTCCTGCTGGTGGATGACCAGGTCGTTGACGCCCGGCTCGGGGACGCCCGGGATGCGCGCGGTGGCGTTCGGCGGGGCGTCGTTGAGGGTGACGGTCAGGCCGCCGCCCTGCAGCGGCTCCAGGGCCGCGCCGAGCCGCAGGCCGTCCAGTCGGGCCGCGTCGGCGGGGTTGCCGCTCTGCTGCCCGGTGAGCTCCTGCGCGCGGGCCTGGAGGTCGGCCAGCTGGGACTGCGCCTGCTGGTTCTGCGCGCTGCGCTGGCGTATCACGTCGCCGAGGCTCAGCAGCGAGTTGTCGGTCCGCAGGTCGGTGCCGCGGGCGGTCTGCGCGCTGATGTAGAAGAGCAGTCCGGCGAGTGCGAAAACCGCGCACGTCAGGGCACGTCCGACAATTCGGGTGCCGGAGCGGCGGGTACTGGTCGGCCGAGGGGGAATCGACAAATTAGGCACCGTACCCTTATCTCCTTAAGACCCGCCGAGCCACTACGCTAACGGACGCCGGTGGCATGTGCGGGAGCGGTCCCATGCGTTCCGCACAGCCCACCACCCGCCTACCGACCCCCCGCTGCACCTCTGCGCGGTCTCACAGCGCATCGACAGGAGAGCTCCTCGTGCCGAAGTCTCGACTCCGCAAGAAGTCCGACTACACCCCGCCGACGACGGCCACGGTGAAGATCAGTTCGGGCCGCAGTTGGGTCGCACCGCTGATGCTGGCACTGTTCCTGATCGGCCTGGTCTGGATCGTCACCTATTACGTGACCAGCGGCAGCTACCCGGTCGAGAGCTGGCGGAACTGGAACATCCTGGTCGGCTTCGGCTTCATCGCCGCGGGGTTCGGCGTCTCCACCCAGTGGAAGTGACGCCCCGCTCTTCCTGAGGCCCTTCCCGGGCCGCCTCCGCCGCTCCGGATCGCTCGCCCTGGGCGGCGGTCCGGCATGCCCGAACTCGGGCGGGAAACCGGTCGGCTATCCCCACAATCGGACTGTCACGCTTATCCACATGGTTATCCACACTGGGGAAAAGTCTCCCCAGCCTGTGGATAACTTTGCGGCCGCGAACTTTCCACAGCTGTGCACAACCCCCGGGGAACGGGAAAACCGCACAGCAGGACGCGCGTAGAACAGCAGTCCACACCCGGGGCGGCACACAGCCTGTGCACAACCCCGCACCCGCTGTGGACAAACACCCCGCGGCGTCACGCGCCGTAGCGGGCCATCCCGATCAGCAGCATCGCCGCCACCACGGCCGCCGACCCCGCCACCGCCAGCCCCTGCACCAGGCCGCGGCGCTCGCGCGGGGCGTACATCAGACCGGCCGCCGTCAGCGCGCCCACCACCAGACCGCCGATGTGCGCCCGCCAGTCGATGACGTCCGTCCGCGCGAAGGTGATGACCAGGTTGAAGACCAGGAACGCCATCACCGGGGCGACCGGGCCCCGGCTGCGCAGCTGCAACACCACCGTGGCGCCGATCAGCCCGAAGATCGCCCCGGAGGCGCCCACGGTGTTCATCGAGTTGCCGGCCAGCAGGAAGGCGAAGGTGCTCCCCGCCAGGCCGGAGAGCAGGTAGAGGGCCAGGAAGCGCAGTCGGCCGAGCGCCTCCTCCAGCGCGGGGCCGATCCAGAGCAGGACCAGCATGTTCATGCCGACGTGCCACCACTGGAGGTGCACGAAGGTGGCGGTCAGCAGCCGGTACCACTGGCCCGGGCCGTCGGCCACGCCGCTCGGGCCGCCCAGGACGGCCCGCCCGGCGCTGAACAGCGACCAGGTCTCGCCCAGCCGCGGCGCGAGCACGTAGGCGGCCAGTACGAAGACCACCACGTTGATCCCGACCAGCGCCCTGGTGACCAGCGCGCCGTCCGGCGCCAGCGCCCCGCCGAACCGGGTGGTCGCCTGCCGCATCCCGGCGTGCCCGTCCCCGACGCACTCCGGGCACTGGAAGCCCACCGAGGCGCCCACCATGCACTGCGGGCAGATCGGGCGCTCGCAGCGGGCGCAGGAGACCCCGGTGGCCGTCTGCGGGTGCCGGTAGCAGCCGGTCAGCATGAGGTGTTCCCTTCCCGTACACGACCGCCGAAATCGCCAGCCTACTGCGGCCGGGCCGGCGCCGGGCGCCCCCGGAACCTCTTCCGAACCCCGCGTACGGCCCACTCCGACATGCCGATGGGCAAATCAGCATGCATGATCAGCATTCAGGTGGATATGTGCATAAAGGACGCCACCCAGGAGGAGAGAACTCGTGACCTTTTCGGACTCGGCCCGTGAGACGGCCGCCAAGACCCGGGACACCGCCGTGCAGCTCGCGGACGGCGCCAAGCACCGTCTGGGCCCCGCCCTGGACACCTTCGGTCCGAAGGCCGCCCAGGCCGCCCACGGGCTCCGTGTCCACTACGACCGGCACCTCGCCCCGCAGTTCGGTCACGCCTTCGCCAGCCTGCCGCCCGAAGCCCAGCAGAACGCCCTGAAGGCCTTCCACCGGGCCCAGGAGGCCGCCCTGGCGGCCCGCCTGTCCGCCGCCCGCGCCGCCGACCAGGCCCGCTCCACGGTCGGCCCCAGGGTCGCCCAGGCCGTCGAGGAGGCCCGCGCCGCCGTCACCCCGGTCGCCCACGAGGCCCAGACCCGGGGCGCCGCCGCGCTGACCGCGCTGCAGGGCCACGTCACCTCGGCCGAGATCAGCGAGCTCGCCGCCCGCAACGCCAGGAAGGAGCGGTGCAACGGCTGGGCCACCGGCCTCGCCGTGGCCGGCGCGCTGGCGATCGGCAGCGGCGTCCTGGCCTGGCAGTGGTGGCGCCGGCACAGCAGCCCGGAGTGGCTGGTCGAGCCCCCGGCCGACCGGCCCACGGGCGCGCACGCGGCCGACGCGGCGGCCCCGGCACCGGTCAACGGCACCTTCCCGGACGCCGCCGGCCCGCAGAGCGCCCCGCCCGCCACCGCCGGGCCCGGCACGGAGCCCGGCAAGCCCGACGACGACCGCCCCAAGCCGCACGACCCGCGCAAGCCGCACTGACCCGGCGCCCCGACCCGCGCGTGCCCACGTCGGTGCTGAGGTCGGCGCTGACGTGAGCCGGGAAACGCGAAAGCGGCTGACCCGCTGGTGCAGGTCAGCCGCTTCGCGCGTGCTGTGGAGCATAGGAGACTCGAACTCCTGACATCTGCCTTGCAAAGGCAGCGCTCTACCAACTGAGCTAATGCCCCTCGACGGCACCGCGGGTGCCGACGGGCACTAGCGTACCGGGTTCCGGCGCTTTTCCCAGCGCCCTCCCCCGGGGCCGACCGGAGCTGCCGCCGAGGCGGCGTCCGGGCGGTGCCTGGGGTCCGGCCGATCCGGTCGGATGACCGGGCCGGCCGGCCCGGGAGGCGCGCTCGGGCGCCTCCGAAGATCGTCGATCGTCAGATCGTCCGGGGTTCAGCGACCGGCCGGAACCGGGTCGGTGGCCTCGGTCCACAGGTCCTGCTCGGCGCGGTCCGCCTGGACCTGACGGTAGACAAAGAAGCCGCCGAGGGCGACCAGGGCGACCAGGAGAAGCTTCTTCACCGCGGGACCTCGTCCTTCTTGCGTTGATGGACTCAAGAGCCGGTGCTCCGGCCGGACTGACCGGGCCGACGAGTCCAGTTGTGTTTCGAGCGCGAGCGGGCTGCCGGGTGCCAGACTGCCCTTGCGGCCGATGATACACACCGGTGTCCCAATCGTGACCAGCCACCGCTGCGGCCAACCCGGCGGTCCGGACGAAGGATTGACGCAGCACCTCCTGCCGTACGGTCGGCCCGCGCGGGCCGGGCCCTACGGCGTGCCCGACGGGCGCTTCGGCAGGCGGTCGGACGGGCGGTTCGACGGCGCCACCACCACGGCCTTCCCGCCCGCCAGGTCCACCCTGGTCCGGGGCGGCGCCCCCTCGCCCTCCTCGTCGCGCAGCATCAGGGTGCTGCCGCGTTCGTCCAGCTCGTGCTGCTTGCCGGCGGCGAACTGCGCGTGCAGTTGCTCGAAGCCGGTGGCCGAGATCCGCCCCTCCCGACCGGTCCCCCGCCACGGCACCCAGCGCGACCGGCACGCCCGTAACGCGAGCTGGTCGACCACGGCGAGCACCAGCAGGGCGCAGACCAGTCCGGGAATGCTCATCGCCCAGAAGACCGCCACGTCGTCACCATCCCTCCACACGTCCCCTCCCCGGAGAACAGCCGGGCGGGACACGCGGTTCCCGGAGCGGCCGGGGAAACGCCGAAGGGCCCGGAGTACATGACTCCGGGCCCTTCGCGGTGGTGGGCCTAACAGGACTTGAACCTGTGGCCTCTTCCTTATCAGGGAAGCGCTCTAACCGTCTGAGCTATAGGCCCTTGCCGCACTGAAAGATTAGCGGACCGATGGCCGATCTCCCAAATCCGGGTCGGCGGGGCCCGCGGCGGGGACCCCGGTGACCAGCTGCGGCACTCCCGCGGCCGGGCGCAGCAACCACTCCTCGCGGGTCGACGGGAGGCCGGCCGCTCCCTGCTCGGTGCTGCGGACGGCGAGGATCTGGTTGATCCCGATCCGGTTCTGCTCGAAGGCGAGCGCGCTGGCCGCCATGTACAGCCGCCAGACCCGGGCCCGACCGCGGCCGACCAACTGGACGGCCTCGGTCCAGTGCGCCTCCAGGTTGGCCACCCACTCGCGCAGGGTCAGTCCGTAGTGCTCGCGCAGCGACTCGACGTCCCGGACCTCGAAACCGGCCTCCTCCAGCCGGGCCACCGTGGAACCGACGGGGGAGAGCTCGCCGTCGGGGAAGACGTAGTGATCGATGAAGGGGCTGGTGCGGTGCGGCTCACCGGGGTGGTCGGGGCGGCGGGCGATCTGGTGGTTGAGCAGCCGGCCACCGGGCACCAGCAGCCCGTAGAGGCCCTCGGCGTAGACCCGGTACTGCTCGGACCCGACGTGCTCGGCCATCCCGACGCTGGAGATCGCGTCGAACGGGCCGTCGACGATCTCCCGGTAGTCCTGGAGCCGGACCTCCACCCGCCCGGCCAGGCCGGCCTCCTCGACCCGCCGACGGGCCAGCGCGACCTGCTCCCGCGAGATGGAGACACCGACGGCGGTGACGCCGTAGTGCTCGGCCGCGTGCAGCAGCAGCGAGCCCCAGCCGCAGCCGACGTCCAGCAGGCGCATCCCGGGCCGTAGGCCGAGCTTGCGGCAGATCAGGTCGAGCTTGGCCTCCTGGGCGGCCTCCAGGCTCTTCGCCTCCGGCGCCCAGTAGGCGCACGAGTAGACCATGGAGGAGCCCAGTACGAGCCCGTAGAAGTCGTTCCCGACGTCGTAGTGGTGGCTGATGGCCGCGCGGTCCCGGCTGCGGCTGTGCAGCCGCCCGCGGGCCTTGCGGACCTCCTCCGGGGGCGGCGTGGGCTCGGGGCCGAGCGCCCCGGCCCGCAGCGCGGCCGCGAGGACGCGGCGGCCGTTCGCGCCGAGCACGTCGCGCGGGCCGAGGTCGAGGCGGCGGATCTCCGGCCGCTCGGCGAACCGCCCGACGGCCGACAGCACCTCGTAGAGGTCCGTGCCGGGGGCGATCTCCAGGTCTCCCGCGACGTAGGCCCGGGCCAGGCCCAGCTCACCCGGCTGCCAGAGCAGCCGGCGCAGCGCCCGGCGGTTGCGCAGGACCACGGTGGGGGCTCCCGGCGGCCCCGCGACGCTGCCGTCCCAGACCTGTACCCGCAGCGGTACCGGGACCCCCAACAGCCCGTCCAGGGCCTCGACCAGTTGACCTGCGAGCTTCGCCACCGCGCGCCTCCGTCCAGCCGTCCTACGGAACGTCATCCGACCCGGTCGGGCGGACCGGGGGCGGCCTGCGGCACTCCCAGGCGTGGACCGGGCGCCATCCAGCTAATCCCACTGCGACCGACCGGCTTCCGGACGGCACGCCGCGGGTCGCCGTCTGTCACCCGAAATGCCGACGGGCCCCGCAGGCTGCAACAGCCTGCGGGGCCCGGACATTCCGTCCGTGGACGGGGAGATGACCCAGGGTCAGGATCCGGCCGGGGTCAGTCCTCCTCGGCCAGGGTCAGCTCGACGCCGCCGGTGAAGCCGGCCGCCGCGTTGTAGATGAACGCCGAGAGCGTGGACAGCGCGGTCAGCAGGACGACGTCGACCACGGCGATCAGCGCGGTGAAGGTCATCACCTTGCCGAAGCCCACGTAGTCCATCAGGTTCAGGCCGCCGGTGCTGTCCGAGCCCGTGACGTCCTTGAGGGTCTTGGTCAGCGAGCTGAAGACGCCGAGCGAGTCCAGCGTCATCCACAGCACCGCGGCGGCCACGATGATGATGATCCCGACCGCCAGCGACAGCAGGAAGCTGACCTTCATCACGGACCACGGGTCGACCTTGGTCACCCGCAGCCGGGCCTTGCGGGTCCGGCCGAGGCCCGGGCCGGCGGCCGCGGGCGGGCCGGCCGGCCGGCGCGCCGCACCCGGGACGGGCGTGCCGCCGGGCGGGGTGTTGCCGCTGGTCCGGGTGCCCCGGCCCGGGGTCGGCTGCCCCTTGGCGTACGTGGTCGGCTGCGAGAAGCCGCCGCCCGGCGCCGGTGCACCCGGCGGCGGCGGGGGCGTCTGGCCGCCGTAGGTCGCGCCGCTCTGGCCCCCGCCGCCGACCGGTGGCATCAGCGAGGTGGACGCCGAGTGCTCGGCCGGCGGCTGCGGAACGCCGTACCCACCCCCGCCCTGCGCGCCCGGACGGCCGCCGGAGGGTCCTCCCGCAGCACCCGTGGCTCCACTCACCTGGTCCTCCCGCACTTCCCACCAGGGCGGCGGCACCGCCCTGCTTCGTCACTCGTCATCCAGCGCCCGGCGGGATTGCCCGGAACTGGTCGGCGACCGGTGCCGCCGCGTCCTCTCTCTGGACGCGACGGCACCGGCCCGTGGTTCGGTTCAGATCCCGGCGTCGCCGCCGACCGTCGTCTCCGTACCCTCGGCCGTCTCGGTGGACTCGGTGTCCGTGACCTCGTCGTCCGCCGTCTCCTCGTCCTCGGCTTCCGCGTTGCGGGCCATGCCCACGACCGCATCGCGCTTTCCGAGGTTGATCAGTTGGACGCCCATCGTGTCACGTCCGGTTTCACGAACCTCGGAAACCCTTGTCCGGATCACCCCACCCGACAGGGTGATGGCCATGATCTCGTCACTGTCGTCGACCACGAGCGCGCCGACCAGCGAGCCCCGGCCCTCGACGATCTTCGCCGCCTTGGTGCCGTAGCCGCCCCGCCCCTGGACACGGTACTCGTCCACGGCCGTGCGCTTGGCGTACCCACCATCGGTCGCGGTGAAGACGTACGTCCCCGGGCGGACGACGTTCATCGAGAGCAGTTCGTCGTCCTCGCGGAAGGCCATGCCCTTGACGCCGGAGGTGGCGCGGCCGGTCGGGCGCAGCGCGTCGTCGGTCGCGGTGAAGCGGATCGACTGGGCCTTCTTGGAGACCAGCAGCAGGTCGTCCTCGGCGGAGACCAGCTCGGCGCCGATCAGCTCGTCGTCCCGGCCCTCCTCGTCCTGGCGCAGGTTGATCGCGATCAGGCCGCCGGAACGCGGCGAGTCGTAGTCCTTCAGCGCGGACTTCTTCACCAGGCCGGCCCGGGTGGCGAGGACCAGGTACGGCTTGTCCTCGTAGGTGCGCACGGCCATCACCTGGGTGATGTGCTCCTCCGGCTGGAAGGCCAGCAGGTTGGCCACGTGCTGGCCGCGGGCGTCGCGTCCGGCGTCCGGCAGCTCGTAGCCCTTGGCGCGGTAGACCCGGCCCCGGTTGGTGAAGAACAGGATCCAGTTGTGCGTCGTCGTCACGAAGAAGTGGTCGACGATGTCGTCCTGCTTGAGCTGCGCGCCGCGCACGCCCTTGCCGCCGCGCTTCTGCGAGCGGTAGAGGTCGGAGCGGGTCCGCTTGACGTAGCCGCCACGGGTGATCGTGACGACGATGTCCTCCTCGGCGATGAGGTCCTCGATCGAGAGGTCGCCGTCGGACGGGATGAGGGTGGAACGCCGCTCGTCGCCGTACTTCTCGACGATCGCGGTGAGCTCCTCGGAGATGATCTCCCGCTGGCGGATCGGCGAGGCCAGGATCGCGTTGTACTCGTCGATCTTGCGCTGCAGCTCGTCGTGCTCGTCCATGATCCGCTGGCGCTCCAGGGCGGCCAGGCGGCGCAGCTGCATCTCCAGGATGGCGTTGGCCTGCAGCTCGTCGATGGAGAGCAGTCCCATCAGGCCGGTGCGGGCGGCGTCGGCGCTCGCCGAGGCCCGGATCAGCGCGATGACCTCGTCGATCACGTCCAGGGCGCGCAGCAGCGCGCGCAGGATGTGGGCGCGCTCCTCGGCCTTGCGCAGCCGGAAGGTGGTGCGCCGGACGATGACCTCGACCTGGTGGTTGACCCAGTGCCGGATGAAGGCGTCCAGCGACAGCGTGCGCGGCACGCCGTCGACCAGGGCCAGCATGTTGGCGCCGAAGTTGGTCTGCAGCTCGGTGTGCTTGTAGAGGTTGTTCAGCACGACCTTGGCGACCGCGTCGCGCTTGAGCACGACCACCAGGCGGGTGCCGGTGCGGGACGAGGACTCGTCGCGGACGTCGGCGATGCCGGCGACCTTGCCGTCCTTGACCAGGTCGGCGATCTTCAGCGCGAGGTTGTCCGGGTTGACCTGGTACGGCAGCTCGGTGATCACCAGGCACTGGCGGCCCTGGATCTCCTCGACCTCGACCACGGCACGCATGGTGATCGAGCCGCGGCCGGTGCGGTAGGCCTCGTCGATCCCGCGGTGGCCGACGATCAGCGCGCCGGTCGGGAAGTCGGGGCCCTTGATCCGCTCGATCAGGGCCTCCAGCAACTCCTCGTTGGAGGCCTCCGGGTGCTCCAGCGCCCAGAGCGCGCCGGAGGCGACCTCGCGGAGGTTGTGCGGCGG
The DNA here is from genome assembly GCF_044742585.1 of Kitasatospora sp. NPDC087861. Lineage (NCBI taxonomy): Bacteria > Bacillati > Actinomycetota > Actinomycetes > Kitasatosporales > Streptomycetaceae > Kitasatospora > Kitasatospora sp. NPDC087861. The sequence continues at coordinate 270,112 of NZ_JBIUUS010000006.1, read as the reverse complement.
GATGTTGGTGGCCATGCCGACCGCGATGCCGGTGGCACCGTTGACGAGCAGGTTGGGGATACGCGCGGGCAGAACGGTCGGCTCCTGCGAGCGGCCGTCGTAGTTGGCGGCGAAGTCGACGGTCTCCTCGTCGATGTCGCGCATCATCTCCATGGCCAGCGGCATCATCTTGCACTCGGTGTAGCGCATGGCCGCGGCCGGGTCGTTGCCCGGGGACCCGAAGTTGCCGTTGCCGTCCACCAGCGGCATCCGCAGCGACCACGGCTGGGCCAGGCGGACCACGGTGTCGTAGATCGAGGTGTCGCCGTGCGGGTGGTAGTTGCCCATGACGTCGCCGACGACGCGGGCGCACTTGTAGTAGCCCTTCTCGGGGCGGTACCCGCCGTCGTACATCGCGTAGAGCACGCGTCGGTGCACCGGCTTGAGGCCGTCGCGGACCTCGGGGAGCGCCCGGCTGACGATCACGCTCATCGCGTAGTCGAGGTAGGAGCGCTGCATCTCGGTCTCGAGCTCGACCGGCTCGATCCGCATGGTCGCCTGGGCGGTGGCCTCGGGGGCCTCGGGGGTCTCGGGCTGTTCGCCTTCGGGACGGTTGTCGTCGACCACTGGTGGTCAGTTTCCTTTCACGCGGACTGGTACGTGGTTCGCTGCCGGTCGGGCGGCGTCACACGTCCAGGAAGCGGACGTCCTTGGCGTTGCGCTGGATGAAGGAGCGGCGCGCCTCGACGTCCTCGCCCATCAGCACGGAGAACAGCTCGTCGGCACGGGCGGCGTCCTCCAGGGTGACCTGGAGCAGCAACCGGTGCTCGGCGTCCATGGTGGTGACCCGGAGCTCCTCGGCGTTCATCTCGCCGAGACCCTTGAAGCGCTGGATCGCGTCGTCCTTGGGGAGTCGGCGCCCGGCCTCCACCCCGGCCGCGATCAGCGCGTCGCGCTCGCGGTCGGAGTAGGCGTACTCGAAGTCGTCCTTGCCCCACTTGATCTTGTACAGCGGCGGCATGGCGAGGTAGACGTACCCGGACTCGACCAGCGGCCGCATGAAGCGGAACAGCAGGGTGAGCAGCAGGGTGCGGATGTGCTGACCGTCGACGTCGGCGTCCGCCATCAGGACGATCTTGTGATAGCGGAGCTTGGACTCGTCGTAGTCCTCCTGGATGCCACAGCCGAAGGCCGAGATCAGCGCCTGGACCTCGGTGTTCTGCAGCACCCGGTCGATCCGGGCCTTCTCGACGTTCAGGATCTTGCCGCGGATCGGCAGGATGGCCTGGGTACGCGGGTCCCGGCCCTGCTTGGCCGAGCCGCCGGCGGAGTCACCCTCGACGATGAAGATCTCGCACTCGGACGGGTCCTTGGACTGGCAGTCGGAGAGCTTGCCCGGCAGCGAGGCGGACTCCAGCAGGCCCTTGCGGCGAGTGAGGTCGCGGGCCTTGCGGGCGGCGACGCGCGCGGTGGCGGCCTGGATGGACTTGCGGATGATGTCCGCGGCCTCGTTGGGGTTGCGGTCCAGCCAGTCGTTGAGGTGCTCGTAGACGACCTTCTGGACGAAGGTCTTGGCCTCGGTGTTGCCGAGCTTGTCCTTGGTCTGGCCCTCGAACTGCGGCTCGCCGAGCTTGACCGAGATGATCGCGGTCAGACCCTCGCGAATGTCCTCGCCGGAGAGGTTGTCGTCCTTCTCGCGGAGCAGCTTCTTGTCCCGCGCGTAGCGGTTGACCAGGCCGGTCAGCGCGGCGCGGAAGCCCTCCTCGTGGGTGCCGCCGCCGTGGGTGTGGATGGTGTTGGCGAAGCTGTAGACCCCCTCGGTGTAGGAGGAGTTCCACTGCATCGCGATCTCCACCGAGATCGCCTTGTCCTTGTCCTCCGCCTCGAAGTCGATCACCGAGGGGTGGATCACCTCGCCCTTGCGGGAGTTGAGGTGGGCGACGAAGTCGGCGATGCCGCCGTCGTACTTGTACGTGACGGTGAGCGGCTTGCCCTCCTCGTCCACGTGCTCGGGGCGCTCGTCGGTGAGCGAGATCGACAGGCCCTTGTTGAGGAAGGCCATCTCCTGGAAGCGCCGGGAGAGCGTCTCGAAGGAGTAGACGGTCGTCTCGAAGATGTCGCTGTCGGCCCAGAAGGTGACCGTGGTGCCGGTGCGGTCGGTCGGCTCCCCCTTGGCCAGGGCGGCCACCGGGGCGCCCATCTTGTAGTCCTGGGTCCAGGTGTTGCCGTCCTTGTGGATCTCCACGGAGAGCCTGGTGGACAGCGCGTTCACCACGGAGACGCCGACGCCGTGCAGGCCGCCGGAGACGGCGTAGCCGCCGCCGCCGAACTTGCCGCCGGCGTGCAGGACGGTGAGCACGACCTCGACGGCCGGCTTGTCCTGGCCGGGGACGATGTCCACGGGGATGCCTCGGCCGTTGTCGACGACGCGGATCGCGCCGTCGGCCATGATCGTGACGTCGATGGTGTCGGCGTACCCGGCCATCGCCTCGTCGACGGAGTTGTCCACGACCTCCTGCACCAGGTGGTGCAGACCGCGCTCGCCGGTGGAACCGATGTACATGCCGGGGCGCTTGCGGACGGCGTCGAGGCCTTCCAGCACCTGGATGTTGCTACCGGTGTAGGAAGCCTGGTCGGTCTGGTCTGGGGTCTGGCTGGGGTTGCCGGAATCGGCCACGAAGCGCCCTCTCTGGCACAGCACGGGCCGCAATCCCGCCCCGTGCGGGCGGGCGTGCGACCACGGCGTTTAGACTCGGTTGCCACTAGCAACAGTGTTTGGCTCTCAGTCTACCGGTACGACTGACAGAGATGGGCGTTTGGCAGCCCTTGAAGGCAGATATGCCGCCCTGAATCCCCTCTGCACGTGTCCCGATACTCGCCCCGGGGGCCCAGAGCGCCTGGAAGGGCTGTCAGGGGTTCCGGAAGATCGTGGTCCGCTCGGCGTCGGTCGCCGTGGGGCCGGCCCCGCGGTCAGCCCCAGGTGTCGCCCGGCCCCTTGCTCCCCGGCGCGCGCAGCCGGCCGTAGCCCCGGGCGGGCGCCGCCGGGCCGAGCACCTTGATGGTGCGGACCGTGCCGTGGCCCAGCTCGTGATTCAGACGGGCCACCAACTGCCTTGCCAGCCAGCGCAGTTGGGTGGCCCAGGCAGTGGAGTCGCACTGCACGGTGAGCACCGCGGCGGCGTCGTCGTAGGAGGAGGGGTGGCAGTGCGCGGCGATGTCCGGGCCGACGATCTGGGGCCACCGGCCCATCACCCCGCCGACCGCGGCCGAGGACTCCCAGCCCCGCTCGGTCAGCAGCCGATTCAGCGCCGCCCCCAACGGGACCGGGTCGCGGCCGTCCGACCGGGCGCCGCTGCGCAGTCCGTACCGCTTCGCCTCGCGCTTCTCCCGGACCTGCTCGCCGCGCTGCCGCGCCTGGGCCCGGGCCGCCCGCAGGGCGGAGCGGGCGAGGTCGGCGCCGGTCGGTGCCGGGTCGCCCGGCTGGGGGGAGCGCTCCGCCGGCTCGCTCACGGCGATCTCCTTTCCCCAGCCTGTGGACAACGGTCGCGGGTGCGCGCCGATGAGCCGTCCAGCCTACGGGAGTGCACGGGCGGCGGTTGCGGGTGTGCCGGGGAAGTCAGGCGTCGATCCGACGGACGGCGCCGTCGGCGACCGTGAACCGGGCGCCGGCCAGCGCCTTCGGCACGTCCTCGGCGACCGCCGCGGTGACCAGCACCTGCTCGCCGTCGGCCACCAGTTCGGCCAGCCGGTCCCGGCGGGCCGCGTCCAGCTCGGCGAACACGTCGTCCAGGATCAGCACCGGCTCGCCGCCGTCGGCGCGCAGCAGCTCGTACGAGGCCAGCCGCAGCGCCAGCGCGAACGACCAGGACTCGCCGTGGCTGGCGTAGCCCTTGGCGGGTAGCGGGCCGAGCTTGAGCACCAGCTCGTCGCGGTGCGGGCCGACCAGGGTGATCCCGCGCTCCACCTCCTGCTTGCGGATCGCCTGCAGCGCGTTCAGCAGCTGTTCCTCGGCCTGCTCGCGGCTGGTCGGCAGCCCGCCCTCGAAGGAGCTGCGGTACTCGAGGGCGGTGTCGCCGCCGCCCGGGGCCAGCTGCCCGTACGCGGCCGCCACCAGCGGCTGCAGGGCGGCCACCAGCTGGATCCGGAAGGCCGTCAACTCGGCGCCGGCCCGGGCCAGATGGCCGTCCCAGACCTCCAGGGTGGAGAGGTCGGCGCCCTTGCCGCCACCGGCCCGGCGGGCCATCGCGGCGGTCTTCAGCAGGGCGTTGCGCTGCTTGAGCACCCGCTCGTAGTCCTGCCGGACCCCGGCCAGCCGGGGGGCCCGGGCGGTCAGCAGCTCGTCCAGGAAGCGGCGGCGCTCGCCCGGGTCGCCCTTGACCAGGCTGAGGTCCTCGGGGGCGAACAGGACGGTGCGCAGCAGGCCCAGCACGTCGCGCGGGCGGACGTTGTCGGAGCGGTTGATCCGGGCCCGGTTGGCCTTGCCCGGGGTCAGCTCCAGCTCGACCAGGGTGGAGCGGCCGCGGTCCACCACCGAGGTGCGGATCACCGCGCGCTCGGCGCCCAGCCGGATCAGCGGGGCGTCGGTGGCGACCCGGTGGCTGCCCAGGGTGGCGACGTAGCCGATCGCCTCGACCAGGTTGGTCTTGCCCTGGCCGTTGGGCCCCACGAAGGCCGTCACGCCCGGGTCGAGGGGGACCTCGGCCCGGGCGTACGACCGGAAGTCGGCGAGCGACAGATGCGCGACGTGCATGGCTGTGGACTGCGCTCGCCTTCTGTGGACAAACCCTGGGGGAGTTACTTGGACTCGACCGCGTGGCCGCCGAACTGGTTGCGCAGCGCGGCGATCATCTTCATCTGCGGCGAGTCGTCCTGGCGTGAGGCGAAGCGGGCGAACAGCGAGGCGGTGATCGCCGGCAGCGGCACCGCGTGGTCGATCGCGGCCTCGACGGTCCAACGGCCCTCGCCGGAGTCGGCGGCCCAGCCGCGCAGCTTGGCCAGGTGCTCGTCCTCGTCCAGGGCGCGGACGGCCAGGTCCAGCAGCCAGGAGCGGATGACCGTGCCCTCCTGCCAGCTGCGGAAGACCTCGCGCACGTCGGTGACCTCGGGGGCGGCCTCCAGCAGCTCCCAGCCCTCGGCGAAGGCCTGCATCATCGCGTACTCGATGCCGTTGTGGACCATCTTGGCGAAGTGGCCGGCGCCCACCGCGCCCGCGTGCACCGAGCCGAAGTCGCCCTCGGGCTTGAGCGAGTCGAAGATCGGCTGGACGCGGGCGACGTGCTCGGCGTCGCCGCCGTACATCAGGGCGTAGCCGTTCTCCAGGCCCCAGACACCGCCGGAGACACCGCAGTCGACGAAGCCGATGCCCTTGGCGGCCAGTGCCTCGGCGTGCTTGATGTCGTCGGTCCAGCGGGAGTTGCCGCCGTCGACCACCACGTCGCCGGGGGAGAGCAGCTCGGCGAGCTCGTCGACGGTCGCCTGGGTGGCGGCACCGGCCGGGACCATCACCCAGACCACCCGCGGGCCCTGGAGCTTGGTGACGAGTTCCTGCAGGCTCTCGACGTCGGAGACGTCCGGGTTGCGGTCGTAGCCGATGACGGTGTGGCCGGCGCGGCGGATCCGCTCGCGCATGTTGCCGCCCATCTTGCCGAGACCGATGAGGCCGAGCTCCATGACCAAGTCCTTACCTGTGGTGACGTGCCTGCCGGCGGCGCCGTTGCCGCACTCCCCGAGCCTACGCGCTGAAGCGACAAGGCCTCCCCGCGGTCGGGCCGACCGGGGGAGGCCGTCCACAGGCCGTGTGCACAGCCTGTGGGTCGTCAGCCGGGAGGTCAGCCGGAGAGGCGGACCGGCATGATCAGGTACTGGTAGGCCTCGTCCGCCTCGGCGTCCACCGACGCCTTGCCGCTGAGCAGGGCCGGCTTGGTCGGAGTGGTGAAGCTCAGCTGGGCGTAGGCGGAGTCGATGGCCTTGAGGCCCTCCTCCAGGTAGCCCGGGTTGAAGGCGATCGAGATGGCGTCGCCCTCCAGGGAGGCGTCGATCCGCTCGGTGGCCTGGGCGTCGTCGCCCGAACCGGCCTCCAGGGTCAGCACACCCTCCTCGAAGTTCAGCCGGACCGGGGTGTTGCGCTCGGCGACCAGCGAGACGCGCTTGAGCGCCTCCAGGAAGGGCTGGGTCTGGATCGCCGCGATGGCGTTGAACTCCGTCGGGAAGAGGCTGCGGAACTTCGGGAACTCGCCCTCCAGCAGCCGGGTGGTGGTCCGGCGGCCGGCGCCCTCGAAGCCGATCAGGCCCTCGCCCGCCCCGCCCGAGGAGAGCGCGATCGAGACGTTGTCGCCACTGCCCAGGGACTTCGCGATGTCCTGCAGGGTCTTGGCGGGCACCAGGGCGACGGCGGAGATGTCCGACTGCTCGGGCTTCCACAGCAGCTCGCGGACCGCGAAGCGGTAGCGGTCGGTGGCGGCCAGGGTGATCCGGTCGCCCTCGATCTCGACCCGCACGCCGGTGAGCACCGGCAGGGTGTCGTCACGGCCGGCGGCCACGGCGGCCTGGCTGACCGCGGAGGCGAAGACGTCGCCGGGGACGGTGCCCGTGGCGGTGGGCATCTGGGGCAGGGCCGGGTACTCGTCCACCGGGAGGGTGGGGAGGGTGAACCGGGAGCTGCCGCAGACCACGCTGACCCGCTGGCCGTCGGTGGAGATCTCCACCGGCCTGTTGGGAAGGTTGCGCGAGATGTCGTTCAGCAGCCGGCCGGAGACCAGGACGGTGCCGGCCTCCTCGATGTCCGCCTCCAGCTCGACCCGGGCCGAGACCTCGTAGTCGAAGCCGGACAGCGCCAGGCTGCCGTCCTGTGCCGTCAGCAGCAGGCCGGCCAGCACCGGCACCGGCGGCCGTGCCGGGAGGCTGCGGGCAGCCCAGGCCACCGCCTCCGCGAGGACGTCACGCTCCACCCGGAACTTCACCGGTAACCGCCTCCTGGATCGAGCGCTCCCGCTCGCACTCTGGTTCGTCTGATCTTGATCGTCGGTTCGGCTGTCCACCGAGCACTGCCACTCCGCTTCCAGTCGCAGAGGACAGTCTGACGTACTCCGCCGACAGACGGGGCAGACGGGCGGAAGCAACCCGAACAGATGTCGGGCGGCGGTTGTCCACAGATTCGGGGCCCACCCACTTTCAAGCGAGTCGATGGGTCTAAAGGTGTAGTGGTAGTAGTAGGGCCTGTGGAAACCGTGGATAACCCCGTTTCCGCAGGTCAGACCCACTTTTTTGTCCACAGCGGGTGTGGACGGCGGCTGTGGACGGACAGGCCTCGCTGTGGACAGCGGAGCGTTACCCACAGGGCACGCTGGGTATCCACAGGTTATCCCCAGGGCTATCCCCAGATCCGGGCCCGGTTATCCACGGGCGCCGGTCAACTTTACGTGACGCCTTTCACACCAGGGCATGAACGCTACCCCACGGTTGCCGAACTGTGGACCACTCTGTGGACAACCTGGGGATAACCGCCCCGAGCCTGGGGACAACCGGTGGATAACCCGGATGGCCCCCTGGTGGCCCGTCAATTGTCCACACCCTGTGGATAACCGTTGTGCACAAGTCCACAGGCACCTGACCTGCGCGGAAGAGCGTAGCGGTGACGGGCCTGTGGACGAATTCTGGATAACTTCGGACTCCCCGGCCTGTGGACTGCGGGGAAGGCGCCCGTCCTGTGGACAACTGCCCTGCGCGGCCTCGGCTTTCGAATTGCCGGTCAGATGTTCGGCGCGGGCTGTGGACTGGCGGAACGTCCGTCGAGGGCATCTCTGCCCAGCCGATGCGCGGTACACACCTGTGGATATGCCGAAAGGGCGTCAGGATCGCTCCTGACGCCCTTTCCCGCGGTGCCGGGGCCGGCACCGCGACGGCGGGTGGCCGGCTCTCCCGAGCCGGCGGCCCTAGCTCTTGATGCGGTTGGTCAGCTCGGTGACCTGGTTGTAGATCGAGCGCCGCTCGGCCATCAGCGAGCGGATCTTGCGGTCCGCGTGCATCACCGTGGTGTGGTCGCGGCCGCCGAACTGCGCGCCGATCTTCGGCAGCGAGAGGTCGGTCAGCTCCCGGCAGAGGTACATCGCGATCTGACGTGCCGTCACCAGGACGCGGCTGCGCGAGGATCCGCAGAGGTCGTCCACACCCAGCCCGAAGTACGCGGCGGTCTGCTGCATGATGACCTGCGCGGTGATCTCCGGACCGGCGTCCTCGTCCCCGCCCGGGATCAGGTCCTTGAGGACGATCCCGGCCAACTCCAGGTCCACCGGCGCCCGGTTGAGGTTGGCGAAGGCGGTGACCCGGATCAGGGCGCCCTCCAACTCCCGGATGTTGCGGGTGATCCGGGACGCGATGAACTCCAACACGTCGGCCGGGGCGTTGAGTTGCTCCTGGATCGCCTTCTTGCGCAGGATCGCGATCCGGGTCTCCAGCTCCGGCGGGGTGACGTCGGTGATCAGGCCCCACTCGAAGCGGTTGCGCAGCCGGTCCTCCAGCGTGGTCAGCAGCTTGGGCGGCCGGTCCGAGGAGAGGACGATCTGCTTGTTCGCGTTGTGCAGGGTGTTGAAGGTGTGGAAGAACTCCTCCTGCGTGGACTCCTTGCTCGCGAGGAACTGCACGTCGTCCACGAGCAGGATGTCCATGTCCCGGTAGCGGCGGCGGAAGGTGTCCGCCTTGCCGTCCCGGATCGAGTTGATGAACTCGTTGGTGAACTCCTCCGAGGACACGTAGCGCACCCGGGTGCCCGGGAAGAGACTGCGCGAGTAGTGCCCGATGGCGTGCAGCAGGTGGGTCTTGCCCAGCCCGGACTCGCCGTAGATGAAGAGCGGGTTGTACGCCTTGGCCGGGGCCTCGGCGACCGCCACCGCCGCCGCGTGCGCGAAGCGGTTGCTCGCGCCGATGACGAAGGTGTCGAAGAGGTACTTGGGGTTCAGCCGGGCGGCCGGCTCGTCCTTGCGCGAGCCGCCGGCCGGCGGGGCGCCCGGCGGGGCGGGAACTCCGGGGACGGCGGGGCGCTCGGTCGCGCGCTCCGGCGCGTTCTTGTCCGCGGGGCGGCCGCCGGCCGGGCGGGAGCCGGGGGAGCGGCGGCCGGCGCCGGCGCGGGGCTGCTCGTTCGGGCCGGGGCCGTACGCGCCGCCGAACAGGTCGCCCTGGGTGGTCGCGGGCGGGCCGGGCATCGGGCGCGGCGCCGGTCGGGGCGCGGGCTCGTCGGGCTCGCGGTAGGCGGGCGGTTGCTCCTGGTAGCCGCCGTGTTCCTGGTAGCCACCCTGGTCGGGGTAGCCGCCGCCGTGTTCCTGGTAGCCGCCCTGCTCCTGGTAGCCCGGCCAGGTCGGACCGGCCGCCGGGCCGCCGTACGGCGCGGGGCGCTGCTCGTAGCCGCCGGTGTCGTAGCGGGGCCGCTCGTAGTCCTGCTCGTACGGCTGCTGGTAGCCCTGGCCGCCGTAGCCGCCGGTGTCCTCGTCGGACGGGCCGGGGTACGGCTCGGCCGGGGCCTGGGCGGCGGGTGCGGGGGTGGTCGGGACGGCGTTGGCGTCGACCATCACGGCGATCCGGACCGGACGGCTGAGCTCGCGGCTGAGGGCCTCGGTGAGCTGCGGCAGCAGCCGGCCCTCCAGCACCTGCTTGGCCCGCTCGTTGGGGGTCGCCAGCAGGGCGGTGTCGTGCATCATCCACATCGGCTGGGTGCGCTGCACCCACTGCTTGTCCATCTCCCCGACGTCCGGGTCGCTGACCAGCCGCTCGACGACCCTCGCCCAGACCGGGACGAGGTCGCTGTTGACATCAGCCACTGGTGCACGCTTTCTCGGTTCCCCGCGGCTCCAGCAGGGGGTGGTGGATCAGGAGGCAGTGATCGGTGGGCCCGTCTCCGGCGGACCGACCCCACGAGGAACGACACACGAAGAACAAACCAGACAAGTCCTGCAACGGTAGTCAGCGAACAGGGCCGGATCAAGTCGTTGTCCACAGGCTGTGGGCGAAGCGGGTTTCGGACATCCGTGGGGGGCCGTTCGAAGAGGCTGGTTTGACCCTCGCGCCCCGTCCCGCGTACCGTAACCAGGTCGAGTTGTCGATGGCCGCTGCCGCATGTCCGCGGGTCCACCCGCTCCATAAGGCGCGCAGCACGGGCGCCGTGGATTGCCTGAAACCCCAGCCGAACTGGGGTGATGGGCCGGATTTCCGTATCAGGGGAGATCACGCGGACGCACGGTGACGGCCAAGCGACTCCCCGTCATCCTACGATTCACCTCAGGAGCCCCCGAGTGAGCAAGCGCACCTTCCAGCCGAACAACCGTCGTCGCGCGAAGACCCACGGCTTCCGGCTGCGTATGCGTACCCGCGCCGGCCGCGCCATCCTGGCTGCCCGCCGTGGCAAGGGCCGCACCAGCCTGTCCGCCTGATCCACGACAGAGTCTGTTGTGCTGCCCTCCGAGAATCGGCTGCGGCGGCGCCAGGACTTCGCGACCGCGGTGAAACGCGGTCGTCGGGCCGGCCGGCCCCTTCTGGTCGTCCATCTCAGCAGAGATGGTGACCCCAAGGGGCAGACCGACCGGACCAGCGACTCCCGCCCGCACGTCGCCGAGGGGACTCCTTCGGCGCGTGCGGGTTTCGTCGTGAGCAAGGCCGTCGGCCCGGCGGTCGTTCGCAACCTGGTCAAGCGCCGGTTGCGTCACCTCGTTCGTGATCGTCTGTCCAGGCTGCCCGCCGGTAGCCTGATAGTGGTGCGTGCGCTGCCCCAGGCCGCGTCCGCCTCGTACCAGGACCTCGAACGTGACCTGGACGCGGCGCTGAAGCGGTTGCTGAAGGTGGAGCCCGCCACGACGGCGCCGACGGGAGCAGGTCGATGAAGTACCTGCTGATGGGTCTGATCAGGGTCTACCAGTGGACCATCAGCCCACTGCTCGGTCCGGTCTGCCGTTACTACCCCTCCTGTTCGCACTACGGCTTCGAGGCCGTGAAGGTGCACGGGGCGGTCAAGGGCGGCGGGCTGACCGTGTGGCGCATCCTGCGCTGCAATCCGTGGACGCCCGGCGGGGTCGATCACGTTCCGCCGCGTAAGCATCCGGTGTGGCACCGGCGGTTGCGAGACTGGCTGAGCAGCCGGTCCGCCACCGGACAGCCGGTGACCACGACCCCCGCCGGTCCGGACCCAGAGGGCCCGGCGACCATTGGCCCTGCGGGGCCAATCCACATGTCCAAGGAGCCTGACCGGTGACCTTCTCCTTCCTGAATCCCCTGTACACAGCGGTGTCCTGGATCATCGTCCAGTTCCACTCGCTGTACAGCAACATCTTCGACCCGGACGGTGGCTGGGCCTGGGGTCTGGCCATCGCCTCGATGGTGGTCGTCATCCGGATCTGCCTGATCCCGCTCTTCGTGAAGCAGATCAAGGCGACCCGGGCCATGCAGGCGATCCAGCCGAAGATGAAGGCCATCCAGGAGCGCTACAAGAACGACAAGCAGCGCCAGTCCGAAGAGATGATGAAGCTGTACAAGGAGGCGGGTACCAACCCGTTCTCCAGCTGCCTTCCCATCATCGTGCAGGCGCCGTTCTTCACCGCCCTCTACGGCGTGCTCGCCAAGGTCGCCAAGAGCCAGGAGATCGGCGTCATCCACGGCGACCTGCTGGTGAGCGCCGGCAAGGCGCACATCTTCGGCGCCCCGCTCTCCGCGACCTTCGTCAGCAGCCCCGAGACCAGCGTCAAGATCGTCACCGCGGTGATGATCATCATGATGTCGCTGTCGCAGTTCATCACCCAGCGCCAGCTGATGACCAAGAACGTCGACCTCACGGTGAAGACGCCGTTCATGCAGCAGCAGAAGATGCTGATGTACGTCTTCCCGGTGATGTTCGCCGTGATGGGCATCAACTTCCCCGTCGGTGTCCTGGTCTACTGGCTGACCACCAACGTCTGGTCGATGGGCCAGCAGCTGATCGTCATCCACAACAACCCGACCCCGGGCAGCAAGGCCTTCGCGGATCGGCAGGTCCGCCTGAAGAAGGCCGGCCGGCTGAACCCGGACGGTTCGGAGATCAAGGGCGCGCTGTGGGGCATGCTTCCCCCGTCCAAGGCGGCCCTCAGCGCGGCCTCGTCCGCGGCCGCCGTGGTCGAGGAGTCGGCGCAGGCGCGCCGCCAGCAGCCCCGCAAGCAGAGCAAGGCGCAGCGCCAGCAGAGCGGTACCGGGCAGCAGACCGCCGACCTGACCCAGGACACCCCGGCCTCGACCGAGGAGCCCGCCGAGGAGGCCGTCCAGGCCGACTCCGGTGCCAAGCCGGCGGCCCCCCAGCAGGGCGCGGCCAAGCCGGGCACCACCCGGCAGCAGGGCGCCCGGCAGCAGCCGAAGCGCGGTGGCGGGCAGCGGCCGAAGAAGAAGTCCTGACCGGTCCCGGACCTGTTGTGACAGCGCGCAGAGCTTCGTTCCCGGCCCACCAACTGGGCCCATCTCCGAAGGAGTCCATCAGTGACTGAAGGCACCACCTCCGCCGTCGAGGCCGAGGCCGCCGCCAGCGCCGACGAGAACCTCATCGCCCGGCTGGAGCAGGAGGGCGACATCGCGGCGGACTACCTGGAGGGTCTGCTCGACATCGCCGACCTCGACGGTGACATCGACATGGACGTCGAGGGCGACCGCGCCCTGGTCTCCATCGTCGGTGACGGCAACGACCGCGCGCTGCAGCGCCTGGTCGGCCAGGACGGCGAGGTGCTGGAGGCACTGCAGGAGCTGACCCGGTTGGCTGTCCACCGGGAGACCGGCGAGCGCAGCCGCCTCATGCTGGACATTGCCGGCTTCCGGGCCCGCAAGCGCTCCGAGCTGGCCGCGCTCGGTGCCAAGGCCGCCGAGCAGGCGAAGAGCAGTGGCGAGCAGGTCAAGCTGCGGCCGATGACGCCCTTCGAGCGCAAGGTCGTCCACGACGCGGTCGCGGCCGCCGGTCTGCGCAGCGAGTCCGAGGGTGAAGAGCCCCAGCGATGCGTGGTCGTGCTGCCGGTCTGAGGCCGGCGGTACGACGACCGGTTGCTTCGGCGGCCGGTGGGCTTCACCGGACGCGACCCCGTCCGCCTCGTGCGGGCGGGGTCGTCGTCCCTTCGCGGGGCGTGAGCCCGGCGCGAGATGTTTCACGTGAAACAGTGCGGAGAGCGGGTCGGTGGATCCGGGGATCGGAGAGGTCGAGATGGACACGGAGAACGCGGCCGCTGGTCGGCCGGGGGCGGCCGACGTGAATCCGGCCGCTGCCGGGCAGGCCGCCGAGGCCGCCGAGGTGGCCGACGTGCCCGAGCTGGCCGGTGCTCCGGCCGTCGCCCGGGAGGTCTTCGGCGATCGCTTCGACGCCGCGGTCCGCTACACCGAACTGCTGGCCACCGCGGGCGTGCAGCGCGGGCTGATCGGGCCGCGGGAGGTGCCCCGGCTCTGGGACCGGCACGTCCTCAACTGCGCGGTGCTCGCCGAGCTGCTGCCGGCCGGCTCGACCCTGTGCGACGTCGGGTCCGGCGCCGGTCTGCCGGGCATCCCGGTGGCGCTGGCCCGTCCAGACGTCTCGGTGACGCTGCTGGAGCCGCTGCTGCGTCGGACCACCTTCCTGGAGGAGGTCGTCCGGGAGCTCGGGCTGGAGAACGTCACGGTGCTGCGCGGCCGGGCCGAGGAGATGGTCGGCAAGCTCGCGGTGGACGTGGTGACCGCCCGCGCGGTGGCGCCGCTGGACCGGCTGGCCGGCTGGGGGATGCCGCTGCTCCGGCCGCACGGGCAGATGCTGGCGCTCAAGGGCGACAGCGCCGAGCAGGAGCTGGCCGACTCGCGGGCCGGGCTGACCAAGCTGGGCGCGGTCGAATGGAGCGTGATCTCGGTCGGTGAGGGCACCCTGGAGACCTCGACCCGGGTGGTCCAGGTCAAGGCCGGCGAGAGCCCCGGCGGGGTGAAGGCCGCGACCCGGCGGGCGAAGGCGGCCCGGGCCGGGCGCAACGCGGGCGTCCGGACCGGTGAGCGCACCCGGGGCGGGCGGCGCCGTACCCGCTGAGGCGGGTGGCGCCGGACACGCTCGACGACGGGCGGGTGGTTCCTCCTGAACGGGGGAGCGCCCGCCCGTCGGCGTTCCGGTGGCCGGCCGGGTGACGGCGGGTCGCCGGGAGGACGCCGGGAGGACGCCGGAGTGTCGCAACGTCAGATTTCCGACATAGCGGGCATGGTGTTTCACGTGAAACGTCGCTCCTTGCTCTCGGGAATCCTCGGCCGCAGCCGGGCGGCGACTGTTGCCGCTCCGGTTTCACGTGAAACACTGACCCCCATGCAGGACTCGGAGACCATCGACCAGATCGATGACACGCCCATCGCGCGGGCTGCCCAGGCTGCGGTTCAGGCGATCGGCCGAGCGGGTGAGGGTCTGCCCCGCCCGGCCGCCACCCGGGTGATGGTGGTCGCCAACCAGAAGGGCGGGGTCGGCAAGACCACCACCACCGTCAACCTGGCCGCCTCGCTCGCCATGCACGGACTGCGCGTCCTGGTCGTCGACCTCGACCCGCAGGGCAACGCCTCCACGGCCCTCGGCATCGACCACCACGCCGAGGTGCCGTCCATCTACGACGTCCTGGTCGAGGGCAAGCCGCTCGCCGACGTGGTGCAGCCGGTGGTGGACGTCGAGGGACTGTTCTGCGTCCCCGCGACCATCGACCTGGCCGGCGCCGAGATCGAGCTGGTCTCGCTGGTGGCGCGGGAGAGCCGGCTGCAGCGCGCCATCGCCGCCTACGAGCAGCCGCTCGACTACATCCTGATCGACTGTCCGCCCTCGCTGGGCCTGCTCACGGTCAACGCCCTGGTGGCCGGGCAGGAGGTGCTGATCCCGATCCAGTGCGAGTACTACGCGCTGGAGGGCCTGGGCCAGCTGCTGCGCAACGTCGAGCTGGTGCGCGCGCACCTCAACCCCGCGCTGCACGTCTCGACCATCCTGCTCACCATGTACGACGCCCGGACCAGGCTGGCCGCGCAGGTCGCCGAGGAGGTCCGGACGCACTTCCAGCAGGAGGTGCTGAGCACCGCGATCCCGCGCTCGGTCCGGATCTCGGAGGCGCCCAGCTACGGTCAGACGGTGCTCACCTACGACCCGGGCTCGACCGGGGCGCTCTCCTACCTGGAGGCCGCCCGCGAGCTCGCGCTGCGCGCGGTGGGCATGGGCGTGGGTGGCTCCACACTGGTGGGCCAGCAGCGGGACGGCCAGCAGGGGCACGGAGCCCCGGTGGCACAGCACGGTACGACGGAGGGTCATCAGTGAGTGGTCGCAGGGGTCTGGGACGAGGGCTCGGGGCGCTGATCGGCCCCGCCACGCCGGTGGACGGCGGGGCGGCGGCGCAGCCCGTGGCAGCCCCGCCCGCACCGGCCTCGGCGGTGGCGACCGACGCGGTGCCGCCGGCCTCGGTGCCGGTGCTGCCGGGCGGCCGTGCCACGGTGGCGGCCAGGGCGGCCGCGGGCAGCCTGCGGGAGCAGGCCGACCAGGTGCGGCTCGCGCCGGTGGCCGGTGCCTTCTTCGCCGAGCTGCCGCTGGGCGCGATCGTGGCCAACCCGTGCCAGCCGCGCAAGAACTTCGACGAGGACAAGCTGGACGAGCTGGTCGCCTCCATCAAGGAGGTGGGTCTGCTCCAGCCGGTCGTGGTGCGCCAGGTCGGCGTGGAGAGTTTCGAGCTGATCATGGGGGAGCGCCGCTGGCGGGCCTCCAAGGAGGCCGGGCTGGAGCGGATTCCGGCGATCGTCCGCGCCACCGAGGACGACAAGCTGCTGCTGGACGCCCTCCTGGAGAACCTGCACCGGGCCGAGCTGAACCCGCTGGAGGAGGCCGCCGCCTACGACCAGCTGCTGCGGGACTTCTCCTGCACCCACGACGAGCTGGCGGACCGGATCGGCCGCTCGCGCTCGCACGTCTCCAACACACTGCGGCTGCTGAAGCTCCCGCCGACCGTGCAGAGCCGGGTGGCCGCCGGAACGCTGACGGCCGGCCACGCCCGGGCGCTGCTCGGTGTGGCGGACGCCGAGCGGCAGGAGCAGCTGGCCAGGCGGATCGTCGCGGAGGGCCTCTCGGTGCGGACCACCGAGGAGATCGTCATGGTGATGGGCTCGGAGGAGGAGAAGCCGAAGCGCCAGGCGCCGAAGGCCGGCAAGCTGCTCTCCCCGGCCTTCAACGATCTGGCGAGCCGGCTGTCGGACCGCTTCGACACCCGGGTCAAGGTCGAGGTGTCGCAGCGCGGCGGCCGGCTGGGCAAGGGCAAGGTGGTGCTGGAGTTCGGTTCGGTCGAGGACCTGAACCGGATCCTGGACAGTCTGGCCCCGGGTGAGGACGGTCTGCGGCTGTCGCAGGGCTGAGCCGGGCCGGGGACGGTACCCGATGGGTGCATGTTCCACGTGAGCGCTGTTTCGTGAGCGCTGTTTCACGTGAAACATGCACCCATCGGCGTCTGTGGGGGCATGCTCGACCGTGACGAGGAGGAGGTGCGGGGCATGGGACGCCGGATCGCTCCGCTGACCCTGGACAACCTCGCCGACCTGCCGACGACCTGCCGCTCCTGTGTGTTCTGGGAGCTGGATCCGGTCAGCGGGAGGGCGGCGGTGGAGTCCGGGAAGCCGGAGCTGGAGAAGGAGGGGTGGATCTCCGCGGTGCTGCTGGAGTGGGGCTCCTGCGGTCGGATCGTCTACGTGGACGACCAGCCGGCCGGCTTCGTGCTGTACGCGCCGCCCGCCTACGTGCCCCGGTCGCAGTCCTTCCCGACCAGTCCGGTCTCACCGGACGCCGTGCAGCTGATGGTCAGCCGGGTGCTGCCGGGCTACCAGCGGCAGGGGCTCGGCCGGGTGCTGGTGCAGACCGTGGCCAAGGACCTGCTCGGGCGCGGGGTGCGGGCGATCGAGGCGTTCGGTTCCGCGGGGCCGGAGCCGGTCGGCTGTGTGCTGCCGGCCGACCATCTGCTCGCGGTCGGCTTCAAGACCGTCCGGCCGCATCACCGCTACCCGCGGCTGCGGCTGGAGGCGAGGACCACGCTCTCCTGGCGGGGCGATGTCGAGGTGGCGCTGGAGCGGCTGCTCGGCGGGGGACGCAAGGAGCCTGCGCTGCGGCCGTTCTAGGGTGCGGAACCGACGGCGGCCGTGGAAACCGACGGCGGGCGCGGAAACGACGGCGGCGGGGCTCCCCGGTGTGGAGAGCCCCGCCGCCGTTCGGTCGACGACCTGTCGACCTAGATGAAGCCGTCCAGCTCGCGCAGCAGCGCGGCCTTCGGACGGGCACCGGTGATGGACTTCACCGGCTCGCCGCCCTTGTAGAGGATGAGGGTCGGGATCGAGATGACGCCGTACTGGGCGGCGGTCGCCTGGTTGGCGTCCACGTCCAGCTTGGCGATGGTCAGCTTGTCGCCGTTCTCGGCCGCGATCTCGTCCAGGATCGGGGCGACCTGACGGCACGGGCCGCACCAGGTGGCCCAGAAGTCGACGAGCACGGGCTTGTCGCTGTCCAGGACGTCGGCCTGGAACGTCGCGTCGGTGACGGTGGTGGTGGCGCCGGCCACGGGTACTCCTCGGGTTCGGACGGAGAGGGCTGCTGCCAGGTCAACAACGGGCGGGCCCGTTCTGTTTCGGCCTGGCCGGGGCGGGGGTGTTTCACGTGAAACAGGTGCCACACCCCCGCGGGGGATCGGTCGGTGGCGCGAGGGGCGCGGAGGTCAGACCGCCACGGCGGCGGCCTTGGCCTCCAGGTCGTCCAGCGCGGCGAGGTACCGCTCGGCGTCCAGCGCGGCGGAGCAGCCGGTGCCGGCGGCCGTGATGGCCTGGCGGTAGGTGTGGTCCACGACGTCGCCGGCGCCGAACACGCCCGGGATGTTGGTCCGGGTCGAGGGCGCCTCGACCGTGAGGTAGCCCTCGCCGTCGAGGTCCAGCTGGCCCTTGAACAGCTCGGTGCGCGGGTCGTGGCCGATCGCGATGAAGAGGCCGGTGACGTCCAGCTCGCGGGTCTCACCGGTGGTGGTGTCGCGCAGGGTGACGCCGCTCAGCTTCGGGTCGCCGTGGATGGCCTCGACCGCGCTGTCCCACTCGAAGCGGATCTTCGGGTCGGCGAAGGCGCGCTCCTGCATCGCCTTGGAGGCGCGCAGGCTGTCCCGGCGGTGGATGATCGTGACGCTGCGGGCGAAGCGGGAGAGGAAGGTCGCCTCCTCCAGCGCGGTGTCGCCGCCGCCGACCACCGCGATGTCCTGGTCGCGGAAGAAGAAGCCGTCGCAGGTGGCGCACCAGGAGACACCGCGACCGGACAGCTTGTCCTCGTTCGGCAGGCCCAGCTTGCGGTGCTGGGAGCCGGTGGTGACGATCACGGCACGCGCCTTGTGCACGTTGCCCTCGGAGTCGGTGACGGTCTTGACGTCACCGGTGAGGTCGACCGCGACGATGTCGTCCGGGATCAGCTCGGCGCCGAAGCGCTCGGCCTGGGCCCGCATGTTGTCCATCAGCTCGGGGCCCATGATGCCGTCCCGGAAGCCCGGGAAGTTCTCGACCTCGGTGGTGTTCATCAGGGCGCCACCGGCGGTGACGGCCCCCTCGAAGACCAGCGGCTTCAGGGAGGCCCGAGCCGTGTAGAGCGCGGCCGTGTAGCCGGCCGGGCCGGAACCGATGATGATCACGTTACGGACGTCGCTCACTGCATCTCCTGGTTCGCATCGCGACCCGCGCTAGGTGCGGGGAGGGCGGTCCTGCTCCGCCGCCCGGGACAACGACTGACCAGTGTCTCGCATTCCCAGGCGGATCAGTACCAACTGCCCGCACTGCGGGAGCGGCGTGGCGCCCTGGTCGTCGATCGCATGGGAACCGGGGCCGGTCGGACGGGATCGGGCGGTCAACGGGTGGGGACGGTGCGGTGCAGCACGACCGGCCCGCAGTCGGGGGAGCGCAGGTAGACGTCCGCGAACCCGGGTCGGCCGGGCGCCGGGTAGACCAGCACCTCGACCGGGGCGCCCGCGTAGCTGCCGTGGTCGGTGGCCAGCGGGGTGCCCTCGGCGGGGGCCTGGCAGGCCGGCGGGGAGGCCTGGGTGGTGAGCTCCTGGCGTCCCTCGGCGGGCGGCGCGGCGGAGGGCTTGGCGGGCCCGGTCGGGCGCAGCCCGGGGGCGGTCCCCGCGTGGGCCAGCAGCTGCTGGACCTGGTCGGCCAGCTGGTCGTCGTCCCGGAAGACGGGGCCGGCGCCCGCGGCCTGGTCGGCGCGGGCGCTGTGCGCGGCACCGGTCCCGGTGGGCGCGCCGGCGGCCGCGGCCGGATGCCGGTCGCCCTGGTCGGCCGGGCGCACCAGCAGGGCCCCGCCGAGGGCGATCGCGGCCAGGGCGGTGGCCGCGCCGAGCAGCAGGGCGACGCGCCGCCGCCGGGGGCGCGGGCGGCCCGGGCCGGTGGGTGCGGTGGGCCGGGCCGGGGGCGCGGAGGGCGCCCTGACGGCCCGCGAGGGCGGGGCCGGGGTGATGGCCCGGGAGCCCGCGGCGGGGGTGTTCCGGGTGGCCTGCACCGCCTCAGGGGCGGTGGCGGCCGCGGCGAGGGCGGCGTCCAACCGGGCGGCGACGTCGGCGGGCATCGGCGGGGTCTCGACGGCGCCGAGCAGCGCCTGGACCTCGCCGAGCGCGTCGGTGGTCTCGCGGCACTCGGCGCAGCCGTCCAGGTGCCGCCGCAGCGCGTCGGCGGCGTCGGCGGACTCGATCAGCCCCTCGGCGAGGTCGGCGAGCTCGTCGACGGAGGGGTGGGCCCCTGCGGGGCCGGGGGTGCCGGGGGAGGAGAGGTGGGCCGTCATCGCGTGCTCGCGTCTCCTTCCAGAACCGTCCGACCGGTGTTCGGGCCTGTCCCTGTGACGGTACGGGTGTCCGTAGGGTTCCCCGGTGCGCTCCGCCGTGAGGGCCGGGCCGGGCCGGGGCCGTCCGGTGTTTCACGTGAAACATCCGCCCCGCCGCCGTTCTCGCGCAGGTGGCGGACCAGCGGGAGCAGTCGGGCCCGGCCCCGGGCGCAGCGGCTCTTCACGGTGCCCACCGGGACGCCCAGCAGCTCGGCCGCCTCGGCGACCGGGTAGCCCTGCATGTCGACCAGGACCAGCGCGGCCCGCTGTTCGGCGGGCAGTTCGGCGAGCGCCGCGGTCAGCTCGCGCCGGACCTCGGCCCGGACCACCGGGGAGTCGGCCGGCTCGGCGGCGCCGACCAGCGTGTCCAGGCGCCGCGGGTCCTCGTCGAGCGGGGTGGTGCGGCGGGTGGCGCTGCGCCGGGCGCGGTCCAGACAGGCGTTGACCACGATCCGGTGCAGCCAGGTGGTGACCGCCGAGCGGCCCTGGAAGCCGGGGGCGGCGCGGAAGGCGGAGACCAGGGCGTCCTGGAGGGCGTCGGCGGCCTCCTCGCGGTCACCGAGGGTGCGCAGGGCGACCGCCCAGAGCCGGTCGCGGTGGCGGTTCACCAGGAAGCCGAAGGCGTCCGGGTCGCCGGCGACGTGCCGGGCGAGCAACACCGCGTCGTCGTCCGCCGTCGTCACCCTTGCCCCCCCTCTCCGCCGTCCGGTGTGTGCGGGCCTCCGCTCAGCCGGAGACCTTGACCTCGGCGACGTGGCCACGGAACCTGCCGTCGGAATCCTTCGACAGGCTGGTCAGCCAGATCATGACGTAACGCGTGGTGACCGGGCTGTCGAGGGTGAAGTCGGCCGCGGTGCCGCTCTTCTTGCCGAGCAGGGTGTACTCGCCGATCGGGGCGCCCTTCGGGTCGGCCGCGGCCGCGGCGTTGGGCACCCGGAGCTCCGCCGTGTGGTTTCCGACGAACTGGACGTTCACGGAGCTGACGGCCTGCGGCGAGCCGAGGTCGATCAGCAGACCGGTACCCGACTTGAGGGCGGGCGGCTTGGGGCCGAGCTGGTCGTTGTACCACTGGGTGGTCCAGTTGGTGTTCGGGTCGCCGTCGACGGCCTTCCCGATGCTGTCGTTGCCGTCGGGGCCGTCGCCCAGCGGGTTGTACGACAGCGCCTCCTTGATCGGGATCGGCACCGGGGTGTGCGTGGTGGGGTGGGGGGTCACCGAGGCGCTGCTCGCCGAGGGCAGCGGGGACGCGACGGCGCCCTGGTTGTTGCGCAGGGTGTCGACGAACTGCCAGGAGGCGATGCCGATCGCGCCCAGGGCGACCGTCCAGGCGGTCGCCTTGACCACCCGGCGCAGCCGCCGCCGGGTGCGCCGGGTCGAGGTCGGACGGGACGAGGCCGGCAGCGGGGCGACGGCCGGGTCGGCCACCCGGTTGGGGATGGGCGCGGTGGGCAGGGCGTGGGTGTTGTGCCGGGGCGGGGTCGGGAAGACGGGCAGCTCGGGCTCGGGCTGGCGGATGCGGGGCATCAGCGAGATGGCCCGGGCCAGCTCCTCCGGAGTGGTGATCGGCTCGGCGTGATGCGGCGGGTGGTCGAACAGGGCCCGCGCGGCGAGCTCCGACAGGCCCTTGTGGACGCCGGCGCGGACCTGGTCCGGCGCGGCGTTCTGGAGGTCCTTCGGCAGGCCCTGGAGGTCGTAGCGGTCCTCGGGGTAGGGCCAGCGGTGGGTGAGCGCGGCGAACAGCAGTGCGCCGATCGCTCGGGTGTCGGCGCGCTGGGCGTCCTCGACACCTTCGTCGGCGGGCAGCCCGCGCAGCGCGGCGTCCACCGCGATGCCGTTGATCCGGTACTGGCCGCTGTCGGTGCGCAGTACGCAGCGCGGGGTGAGCCGCAGGTGGGCCTGGCTGCGCCGGTGGGCGGCGGCGACGGCGTCGGTGACCTGGCGGACCATCTGGTACGCCGCGTGCGGCTCCATCGGGCCGTCGGCGAGCAGCTTGGCGAGGTCGGAGGCGTGCGGCAGCCACTCCCGCACGACGTAGACCAGCTCGCCCTCCTGGACGGCGTCCAGAACCTGGACGAAGCGCGGGTCGCCGAGCAGGGCGGCGGACTTGGCGGCGGCCAGCACCTTGCGGGCCCGCTGGTGGCCGGAGGCCATCAGGTGGACGCCGACGGCCCGGCGCAGCTTCTCGTCGACCGCGCGCCAGCTGCTGAAGGTCTCGGTCTGGGAGATGCACTCCTCCAGCCGGTACCGGTTGCCGATCTTGTCGCCGCTGTGCCGCAGCGGGGCGGGGAGGGTGCGCGGGAGGGTGGCGGTGTCGCGCGGGTCGACGGTGGGCTGCGGGTCGGTGGGGCGGCGCTTGGCGGCCGGCGCAGGCTCCGGGGCGGCGGGCTTGCGCCGGGCGGTGCCCGCGGCCAGCTCAGCGGCGATCTCGTGGACCGAGAGCGGAGCGGTGATCTCCGAGGTCTCCTCGCCGCCGGAGGCGCCCTTTCCGGCCTCCGTGACGGCCTCCGCGTCCTTGTCGGCCGCCGTTTCCGCGGCCGCATCGGGATCCGCATCGGGATCCGCATCGGGATCCGCAGCGCCGTCCGCGTCGGCGGTCACCGGGGTGTCCGGGGCGGAGCCCTGCTCGGGGTCCGTGGAGGCGTCCGTGGAGGCGTCCGGAGAGGGCGCGCCGGCGTCGCCCGCAGGGGCGGTCTTCCCGCCCGCGAGCTCGTCGATCGCCGCGGCCAGTGCGGCCTCGTCCGCCGCCGCGTCAGCTGCTGACGTGTCGACGACCGCCTTGGTGCCATCAGCCACCGTGGTCCTGCCTCCCCTTGTGTCGCCCCGGCCTGAGAGAGTCGCTGGAGCCCGCGGGTTGGCGGTCCCGTGCTCCAGGACAATTGTGCCCACTCTTCTCCACCGAGTACGACCGCTGAAGGGCCTGCTCGGTTGCATGACGGTGGAGAGATGTGGTGCAGACCCGACACCGGGCCGCCATCTGGCGGCCCGGGCGGATCCGGGCGCGGGCGGCGGCCCGACACCCGGCCGGACGGGCGGAGGAGCCGGTGGCTCCGGTTGACGCCCGGTCAGGGCGCCCGCTCGTCCGGTCGGTTGGTGCGGTGGATCAGCGGCCCAGCCGGCCGCGAACCATGCCGAGCATGGCGTTGAGCTCCTCGATCCGCAGGCGCTTCGCGATGAACACGAACACCGCCAGTTGGAGGCCGCCGGCCGCGACGAGGGAGAGCACGCTGCCCATCCAACCGTCGAGCACCTGCTGGACCGCCAGGCTGACGCCGAGGCCGACGACCGTGGCCGGCACGCAGGCGGTGGCCAGCCGACTGTAGGTCCTGGCGATCCGCTTGCTGTCCAGCCCGCCGATCTTCTTCTTCAGCTTCGGCAGCGCGACCGCCACTCCGACGGCGTAGGCCAGACCATAGCCGAAGGCCATCCCGATCACGGCCCACTGGGCGGGCAGCGTGAACCAGCAGACCAGCGAGAACCCGGCCTGGCAGACGGCGACCCAGACGGTGTTGGAGAAGGGAGTCCGGGTGTCCTCGTAGGCGTAGAAGCCGCGCAGCATCACGTACTGGGCCGAGTACGGGATCAGCCCGAGCGCGAAGGCCGAGAGCATCAGGCCGACGTTGGTCGCGTTGTCCAGGGCCCGGTCACCGCCGCCGACGGCGTAGATCGAGCGGCCGATCGCCGGGCCGAGCGACAGGAACAGGAAGGCGCCCGGGACGACCGCCACCGCGCTGGTGCGCAGCCCGTACGACAGGTCGTCGCGGACGGCGCCGGCGTCCTCGTCGGCGGCCGCCCGGGAGAGCCGGGGGAGCACCGCGCTCATGATCGAGACGGTGATCACGGCCTGCGGGAGCTGCCAGATCAGCAGGGCGTTGGAGAACGCCGCGAGGCCGACGCCCTCGTGGCCGCCCGTCTTGGCGGCGCTGCCGGCGGCGGTGGCCAGCTGGGTGATGACCAGGTAGCCGGCCTGGTTGGCGAGCACGAAGAAGAAGGTCCACTTGGCCAGCCGGGCGGCCTTGCCCAGGCCGTGGCCGCGCCAGTCGAAGCGGGGCCGGTAGCGGAAGCCGGCCGACCGCAGGTACGGGATCATCGCCAGGGACTGGACGACCAGGCCGAGCAGGGTGCCGAGGCCGAGCAGCCGGACGCCCTCGGGCGAGATGGTCTCGGGGGACACCCCCGTGCCGTCGTAGCCGCCGTACACCCAGATGTACGCGCCGAAGGTGAAGATCACCACGATGTTGTTCAGGACCGGGGTCCACATCATCGCGCCGAACCGGCCGCGGGCGTTGAGGATCTGCCCCATCACCACGTGGACGCCCATGAAGAAGATGGTCGGCAGGCAGTACCGGGCCAACGCCACCGTGGTCTCGGCGCGGGCCGCGTTCTCCATCATCGGGTGCGAGATCAGCTGCACCAGCAGCGGTGCCCCGAGCACCGCGAGGAACACCACGCCGCCGAGCCCGACCATCACCAGGGTGAGCAGCCGGCTGGCGTACGCGGTGCCGCCGTCCTCGTCGTTCTTCATGCTGCGCACCAGCTGCGGCACGAAGACCGCGTTCAGCGCGCCGCCGCCGATCAGGATGTACAGCAGGGTCGGCAGGGTGTACGCGGCGTTGTACGAGTCGCCCATGACGGCGACGCCGATGGCCGCGGTGATCACCATGGTCCGGACGAAGCCGGTGCCGCGGGAGACCAGCGTGCCGGCCGCCATGATCGCGCTGGAGTTCAGCAGACTCGCGACCTTGCCGCCGCCGGCCGCCGGGGCGGGCTCGGCCGCGGGCGCCTGCTGGGCGGCGTGCTCGTCGGCGACGATGTCCGCCAGCGGCTCCACCGCCGGCGGCACCGCCACGGCGGCCACCTGCGTGGTGGCCTCCTCCTCGGAGAGCGGCGGGTCGAACTCGATCGGAGGCACGTACGGGTGGTACCCGTCCGGAGCGCCGTGCGGCGGCTGCTGGCCCGGGTAGCCGCCCACCGGCGGGTACGGCGCGGGGGCGACCGGCGGCCCGGCGGTGGGGGGCACGGGAGCGCCCGGCGGCGTCATCGGTGGAATCGGGGCGGGCTGGGGCGCCGGCGGCTGGGCCGCGGCCTGCGCCGGGTGGCCGCCGAACAGCGCGTCCACCCCGACGTACTCGGTGGTCTCGCTGTCCCAGGTCGCGTGCGCCGGGCCCGGCTCCCACTGCTGCCGGGGCTGCTCCTGGCCGCCCCACTGGCCGCCGCCGGCCGGAGCCGGCGCCTCCTGCCAGGCGGCCTGCGCGGGGGTGTCCCAGCCGGGCTGCACCGGCGGCACCGGTGACGGGAACGGCGCCGGCGACGGGAACTGGGCCGGCGGCACCGGTGTCGGGTAGCCGCCGCCGTGCGGTGGCAGCTGCGGCGGCACGTCGTACGCGGTGGCCGGCGGCTGCGGCGTCGCGGGCCGGTCGGCCCGCAGGCCGTACGGGTCCTGGCCGGCCTGCGGGTTCCCGTACGCGTCGGCCGCGTACGGGTCCTGGGCGTAGGTGTCGGCCACGTACCAGTCGCCGGACGGCGACTCGGCGCCCGGCCGGTTCTCACCGCGGCCCGGCGGCCGCTCCTCGCTGCGCCCGGTCATGTCACCTCTTCGCTGTCGTGGGGGTGGCCGGCCCGGCGTTGCGGGGGGTCGGCGGTATCAAGGACCAACCTTCTCATCACTGGCGGTCCGATCCCGCCCATCCGCGCTGCTGCCGCGCGGTGTCTGCGCTGAGCCGGCGCTGTCGGAGCCGTCGTCGGGGCCGTCCTCCGGGCCGTCCTCGGCGGGTTCGCCGGTACCGTCCTCGGACTCGTCCCCGTCGGGGCCCGCGTCCTTCGCCGGGTCCGCCGTACCGCCTCCGGCCGGGCTGTCCCCTGCCGGGCCGCCCGTCGCCGGGTCGTCGACCGGCTGGTCGCCGTCGGCGTGCGGCTGCCCGGCCCGCCGCTTGCGCTGGCGGACGAACCGCAGCGCGGCGAGCAGCAGGAGGAGGGCGGCGCCCGCGAAGACGTACAGCACGCCGTTGGTCACCGAGGTGACCTCGACCTGGAAGGTCTGCGCCGCGCCGTACTTCTGTGGGTTGGGGCCGGTGGTCCAGAGCTGGGCGGTCATGGTGACCGGCCCGTTGTTGTGCGCCTCGGCCTGGAACCGGAGGGTGACGCTCTGGGAGGCCGGGATGACCAGTTCCTCGTCCTTGCCCACCCGCAGCCGGTTGGGCTGGGTCGAGGTGAGCACCAGCTTGAGGTTGGTGACGGCCTGGGTCAGGTCGTTGCGGACGCTGACCTGGAGCAGACCGGTGTCACCGGAGAGGGTGACCACCGTCTTCGGCGGCACCCGGACGGCCCTGGTCAGCTCGTCCAGGTAGTCGGTGACGCCGTCCCGGTAGCTGCTGCCGGCCGACGCGTCGGTGCGCCACTCGGTGGACAGCGAGCGGACCATCGCGGCGCTGAAGGGGCCGCGCACCCGCTGCGGCAGGGTGAGTACCCGCATCAGCGTGTCCAGGTCGTGCTGGATGCCGTCGGTCTTGCTCAGGTCGTCCGCCGACAGCTCCGAGGCGCGGGCCTGGGCCGGGTAGTCGGTGGCCGCCGGGACGGCGGTGGTGGCCTTCGGGTCGGGCGAGGCCTGGGCCAGCGTGTCCAGCTTGACCGGGGAGAGCCACTTGTCGGAGGCCGTCTGCAGGGCGCCCGCCAGCGCCTTGGCGGTGCTCACGGTCATCTCGCGCGGCGGCATCACCAGCAGGCCGCGCGGGTTCTGCGGCTGCTCGTGGGTGATCGTGTACGTCTCGGCGAGGAAGCGCTGGGTCGCCTGGGTCTGCGCCTGCGGGGTGGTGAGGTCGGTCTGGAACAGCCCGGAGACGGTCTCGTCGGCGACCACCGCGTTCTGCCCGTTGCCGATCGGGCGTACCGCGGTCGGGGTGTAGGTGATCGAGTCCGACTCCGGCATGCTCGTGCCGTTGACCAGCAGCAGGTTGCTGCCCGCCTGCTGGGCGACGCCGGCGATCTGCTGGTCGAGGTAGCCCTGGTACGGCCAGGCCACGTCCGAGCGGGTGTCGACGGACAGCCGCCCCTCGACGGTGAGCCGGCCGGCGGTGGCGGCCTTGTTCAGGGCGGTGCCCATCCCGGTCAGGTCGGCGCCGTTGTGCGCGATCGACGCGAGGTCCGGGTCGGCGTACGGCAGCGACACCACCTGGGCGCCCGGCTTGGCGACGGCGGCCCGCAGCTTGTCCAGCCAGGCCGTGGCCGCGGCCTGGCCGTTGCCGAGGACGGTGTTGTCGTCCTTGGCCGGCTTGCCGACGGAGTCGTGGCCCGGCTTCTGCACCCGGTACTGCTTGGTCATCGCGAACGCGGCGTCCAACAGGTCCGGGTCGACCACCCAGGTCAGCCCGGGCAGCTTGGCCCCGGTGTCCACCAGCTCGTACAGCCGGCCGCCCGGGGAGAACTCGGCGGTCAGGCTGTCGTCGCGCAGGACGGGGACGGTCTGGTCGTTCTCGGAGGTGGTCTGTGCGGCCAGCACCGGCGCGTGCACCAGCGGCCAGAGCGTGGTGATCTTGGTGGGTTGCGCCTCGGCGCCGCCCGGGTTGTACGGCAGGAAGGTCCGGGCGATGCCCAGCGGCCGGTCGCGCTGGTTGTCGGCGGTCGAGCCCCAGGCGTCCACCGCGAGCTCGTAGACGCCGCTCTCGGACAGTCCGAGGTCGCTCACCGCGACGCCCAGGGTGTACGGCTGGCTCTGGCCCGGGCCCAGCTCCGGCAGGGCGTACTGCGGGCTGTCCAGCTCCACGCCGTCCGAGTTGGCCGGGCCGGAGCGGTCGGCCACCGAGGACAGCTCGCTGCGCCGCTGCAGCGGCTTGCCCGACACCGGCTTGCGGACGGCCGCGTGGGCGCCCTTGAGCGCCGACTTGCCGGTGTTGGTGACGTGCCCGGTGATCGTCACGGTGCCGTTCGGACTGGCCACCTGCGGCGCCACCGTGTCGATGGTCATCACCACCGGGTACTCGGCCGTGGACCCGCTGTCGGCGGCCGGCCGGACGTTGCCCCCGCTCGGCAGCGCCTCGGCGGGGGCGACCGCCGCGAACAGGGTTATGGCGGCCCCGCAGGCGGCGGCGAGGCGGCGGGCCGCACGCCTCGCGCGCAGTCCCGGTCCGCGCCCCTCGACGGTCCGTTCGGTCCGTTCGGGCTGTCGGTGCGCCCCCAGGCCCGAGTGCCGTGCCGGCTCACTCACTCGTTCCGCCCTCGCCGTTCTCGATCGCTCGCTGCTGATGCTGTTCGCTTGACGCTCTTCGCTTGACGCTGTTCGCCGTGCCGGTGCCGCGGATGCTCCGCCGGCCACGGCGGCGCGCGACACCGCATCCCCTGTCCGGTGCCCGAGACTCGTCCACCGGCATGGTAACGATGCAGCCCGGGATGCAGTGTTGCGGGCCTTGGGGTGAGACGCCCAAAACGCGCGGGCGGTTGACCTGCCGGGCCACGTACTCTTGTGAGCCGTGTCCACTGCCAATGAGCCCACCGCGCGCATCGACCCTTCCAGCACCGCCGTCCAGGTCGTCCCAGGCCTGAGCGAGGCCCAGACCCTGGGGCTGCAAGAGCTGCTGCGGGTGTCGCCGGTCGCCGACGAGATCGCCCGCCGGTTCGAGGCGGCCGGTCACCGGCTGGCCCTGGTCGGCGGCTCGGTGCGGGACGCGCTGCTCGGCCGGCTCGGCAACGACCTGGACTTCACCACCGACGCCCGCCCGCAGCAGGTGCTCAAGCTGGTCAAGGGCTGGGCGGACGCGGTCTGGGACGTCGGCATCGCCTTCGGCACGGTCGGTGCCCGCAAGGACACCGCCGAGGGCTCCTTCCTGATCGAGATCACCACCTACCGCTCCGAGGCGTACGACCGGACCTCCCGCAAGCCCGAGGTCACCTACGGCGACACCATCGAGCAGGACCTGGTCCGCCGGGACTTCACCGTCAACGCGATGGCCGTCGACCTGCCCGGCCGCGGCTTCGTCGACCCGCACCACGGCCTGGACGACCTGGAAGCCCGGGTGCTGCGCACCCCCGCCACCCCCGAGGAGTCCTTCTCCGACGACCCGCTGCGGATGATGCGGGCCGCCCGCTTCGCGGCCCAGCTCGACTTCGACCCGGCCCCCGAGGTGATCGCCGCGATGACCGCGATGGCCGAGCGGATCACCATCGTCTCGGCCGAGCGCGTCCAGGCCGAGCTGAACAAGCTGCTGCTGGCCAAGCAGCCGGTGAAGGGCCTGCGGCTCCTGGTCGACACCGGCCTGGCCGACCACGTGCTGCCCGAGCTGCCCGCGCTGCGGCTGGAGCGCGACGAGCACCACCGGCACAAGGACGTCTACGAGCACTCGCTGACCGTCCTGGAGCAGGCCATCGCCCTGGAGCAGGACGGCCCGGACCTCATCCTGCGGCTGGCCGCGCTGCTGCACGACATCGGCAAGCCGCGCACCCGCCGCTTCGAGTCGGACGGCCGGGTCTCCTTCCACCACCACGAGGTGGTCGGCGCCAAGATGACCCGCAAGCGGATGCGCGAGCTCAAGTACTCCAAGGAGCTCACCGAGGACGTCTCGCGCCTGGTCGAGCTGCACCTGCGCTTCCACGGCTACGGCGGCGGCGAGTGGACCGACTCCGCGGTGCGCCGCTACGTCACCGACGCCGGGCCGCTGCTGGAGCGCCTGCACAAGCTCACCCGCTCCGACTGCACCACCCGCAACCGCAAGAAGGCGACGGCGCTGTCGCGCACCTACGACGGCCTGGAGCAGCGGATCGTCGAGCTGAGGGCCCAGGAGGAGCTGGACGCCGTCCGCCCGGCGCTGGACGGCAACCAGATCATGGAGCTGCTCGGCCTCAGGCCCGGCCCGCAGGTCGGCAAGGCGTACAAGCACATGCTCGAACTCCGGCTGGAGCACGGCCCGATGGAGCACGACGAGGCGGTGGCCGCGCTGCGGGCCTGGTGGGCCGGGCAGCAGGGCTGAGGGGTGTGACGAGGGGTGGTCGCGGCCGTCGGCCGGGACCACCCCTCGGGCGTGCCGGAAGGTCAGCCGTGGAGGCTCTGCAGGCAGAGCACGTAGCTGAGGGAGGGCAGGTTGGAGTACGTGCGGGTGTAGGTGCTGTCCGACTTCGGCTGCTTCTCGCAGACCTTCTCGTCGGAGGTGGCGAGGTACTTGAAGACCACCTTGTACTGGGCGCGGGAGTCGCCGCAGGGCAGCATGGTGATCTTCGGGTTGGCGTCGTGGGTCGCGCCGGTGCCGTTCTCGTTGCGCAGGCAGTCGCCGGACTTGGCCTGGTCGATGCTGTTCGCCTCGGTGCTCGGGTCGGACGGCGGCGGCAGCGTGATGCTGGGCAGCGGCGGCATCGTGAACGTCGGCGAGGGGAACGGCCGCGGCGTGTAGGTCGGCAGCGGCGGCGGCGAGAAGGTGGACACCGGGGGCACCGTCACCGTCGGGATCGCGATCGGCTTGGCCGGGTCGTCCTGCTTCGGGCCGAGCGCCCCGGTGGCGGCCAGCACGAGCGTGACGACCAGCGAGAGCGGCAGCAGCAGCATCAGCGCGTGCGGCCGCCGGCCCAGCGGGACGCCGGGGTCGAGCTGGGGGCCGTGGCTGCCCGGGACGGGCGGCGGCAGCTGCTTGATCCGGCCGTTGGGGACGAGGTTCAACAGCAGGGTGATCGGCGCCAGCAGCACCGACACCGGGCTCCACCAGCCCTGGACCAGGGTGCGGGCGGACATGTCGCGCACCGTCGCCGTCCCGCAGGTGCGACAGAACGGGCCCGGCATCCGCAGCATCCGGTAGGCCAGGAGCAGGCCCTGGTGGCCCCGGACGGTGGTGTCCACGGCCGGGAAGCCGCCGCAGAAGCGGCAGGTGGGCCCGTCCTGCGGCGCCGGCGGCGGGTAGCCGTAGCCGTAGCCGGGCGCGGGCTGCGGGGGGTAGCCGTACGGCTGGTCGGGCGGCGGCGGGGCGGTCGGGTAGCCGTAGCCGGGCGGCGGGCCCGGCGGCGGGGGCGGGGTCGGTGCGCCGTAGGGGTTCCCGGCGGCGTACGGGTTGCCGTCGTCGGGCGGCTGAGAGCCGTAGGGCATCTGGGGCGGCGGAACGGACAAGAGGTCCCCCGGGGAAACGGTGGTGGTGGAGAGGTCAGGACTTCTTCACCGGCGGGGTGCCGGCGGGGGCCATCGGGCCGAGGCAGAGCACGTACCGCTTCTTGTTCCAGCGGCGCCCGCTCTTGCCCGAGACGGCGCTGGTGGTCTGCGGTGTCTGGCGGCAGCGGTTCACGTCGGTGGTGTCGTCGAACTTCGACAGCACTCGGTAATTCGCTGTGGAGTCAGTGCACTTGACGATCTCGACATCGCGCGTACCGCTCACCCGGACGCAGTCGCCGGGCTTGGCGCTGCTGACGGCCGGGCCGCTGACGAAGTAGCCGACGGCCAGGGCGATGCAGCCGCCGACCACGCCGACGGCCTTCAGCCGGGCCTTGACGCCGCGCTTCTTCCCACCGGGCGCGTAGGCGGCCGGGGCGGGCTGCGGATAGCCGTACGGTCCGGCGGGCGGCTGCTGGCCGTACGGGGGCTGCTGCCCGTACGGCGGCTGGGCGCCGTAGCCGGGCGGCTGCTGCCCGTACGCCGGGGGCGGCCCGAAGCCGGGCGGGGCGGGCTGCGGCGGCCCGGGCTGCGGTTGCGGCTGCGAGGGGATGTACGGCTGCGGCTGCCCGTACTGCGGCGGCGGCCCGAACTGCGGGGCCTGCTGCGGCTGCCCGTACGGCGGCGGCCCGTACGGGCCGGGCGGTGTGCTCATCAGTTCGTCCCCCGAGACCGAGTGCTGTCGCTCCGACAGGTCTGACGTACCTTAGCGAGTCGGTCGGACGCCACCGGTGCCCAGGGGACTTCAGGAGTGCTGGTCACCGGGGAGCGGACCGTGGCGCCGGGCGGCGCGCAGGTAGAGGACCGCCGCGAGCCCGTACACCGCCGCGACCCCGGCGAGCACCGCGACCGAGCGGCCGGAGAGTGGCAGCACCAGCGCGGTGACCAGGGCGGCGACCACGAAGGCGACGTTGAACAGCACGTCGTAGATCGCGAAGACCCGGCCGCGGTACTCGTCCTCGACCGACTCCTGGACCACGGTGTCGGCGCAGATCTTGGTGCCCTGGGTGACCACCCCGAGCAGCAGCGCCGCGATCAGGCAGGGCAGCAGGGTGAAGCTCAGGCCCAGTGCCGGGACGAAGACCACCGGGGCCGCCAGACAGACCGTCATCCAGCCGGTCAGGCCGAGCCGCCGGGTGCACCAGGGGCTGACCACCGCGGCGACGAAGAACCCGGCGGCGGAGAGGCCGACCGCCTGGCCGAGCGTGACCAGCCCGGCCGCGCTGTCGGTCGGGTCGTTGAAGGTGTACCGGGCGAGCATCACCACGACCACGATCAGCACGCCGTAGCAGAACCGGGCCGCGGTGACGGCGGCCAGCGCGTGGACGGCGGGCCGGCAGTCCCGCACCAGGTGGCGGACGGCGGCGCCGAGTTCGACGGTGGCCCGGACCAGCGCCTGGCCGAGCGCCGGGCGGTCGCCGTGCTTCTCCGGGCCGAGCAGGTCCCGGTCCATCCGGCGGGCGGCCAGCGCGGCCGACAGGTAGAGCAGCGCGGCCACCGTGACCAGCGCGGCGTCCGCCTTCGGCCCGGGGGTCATCACCTGGTGCAGCAGGAAGCCGACGCCCCCGCCGGAGGCGGCGGCGACCGTGCCGAGGGTGGGGGAGAGCGCGTTGGCGGTGACCAGTTGGTCCTGCTCCACCACCCGGGGCAGGGCGGCGGACAGCCCGGCCAGGATGAACCGGTTGAGCGCGGTGACCAGCAGCGCCGAGGCGAAGAACAGCCAGGTCGGCGCCTCGGCCAGGAGCAGGGCGCCGGTGACCAGCCCGAGTCCGAAGCGGGCCAGGTTGCCGTAGTAGAGCACCTGGCGGCGGCGCCAGCGGTCCAGCAGCACACCGGCGAACGGGCCGATCACCGAGAACGGCAGCAGCATCACGGCCAGGACCGAGGCGATGTCGGCGGGGGAGGACTGCTTCTCCGGGGAGAACACCACGTAGGCGGCGAGCGAGACCTGGAAGACGCCGTCCGAGAGCTGGGAGAGCACCCGGGCGGTCAGCAGCCGGCGGAAGTCCCGACCGCGGAGCAGGCCGAGAAGCGTGGCACGGTGCGCGGACTGGTGGGTGCTGCCGTTCTCGGTGATCGCCACCCGCCCAGGGTCCCACGGAACCGGTCGCTGTTTCACGTGAAACATTCGGCGGGAAACGGTGAAGGGCCCACGATCCGATCGTGGGCCCTTCGATGAGGCCAGGGCCCCTAGCGGCGGCTACCCGCCGTCAGCTTCAGCGCTCGACCTCGCCGCGGATGAACTTCTCGACGTTCTCCTTGGCCTCGTCGTCGAAGTACTGGACCGGCGGGGACTTCATGAAGTACGAGGAGGCCGACAGGATCGGGCCACCGATGCCGCGGTCCTTGGCGATCTTCGCGGCGCGCACGGCGTCGATGATGACACCGGCGGAGTTCGGGGAGTCCCAGACCTCGAGCTTGTACTCCAGGTTCAGCGGGACGTCGCCGAACGCGCGACCCTCCAGGCGGACGTACGCCCACTTGCGGTCGTCCAGCCAGGCCACGTAGTCCGACGGACCGATGTGGACGTTCCTGGCGCCCAGCTCGCGGTCGCGGATCTGCGAGGTGACGGCCTGGGTCTTGGAGATCTTCTTGGACTCCAGGCGCTCGCGCTCGAGCATGTTCTTGAAGTCCATGTTGCCGCCGACGTTCAGCTGCATGGTGCGCTCGAGGATGACACCGCGGTCCTCGAACAGCTTGGCCATCACGCGGTGCGTGATGGTGGCGCCGACCTGGGACTTGATGTCGTCACCGACGATCGGCACACCGGCCTCGGTGAACTTGTCCGCCCACTCCTTGGTGCCCGCGATGAACACCGGCAGGGCGTTCACGAAGGCGACCTTGGCGTCGATGGCGCACTGGGCGTAGAACTTGGCGGCGGCCTCGGAGCCCACCGGCAGGTAGCAGACCAGGACGTCGACCTGCTGGTCCTTCAGCACCTGGACGACGTCGACCGGGGCCTCGTCGGACTCCTCGATGGTCTCCAGGTAGTACTTGCCCAGGCCGTCGAGGGTGTGGCCGCGCTGGACGGTGACGCCGGTGGGCGGCACGTCGCAGATCTTGATGGTGTTGTTCTCGCTGTTGCCGATGGCGTCGGCCAGGTCGAAGCCGACCTTCTTGGCGTCGACGTCGAACGCGGCGACGAACTCCACGTCACGGACGTGGTACTCGCCGAACTGGACGTGCATCAGCCCGGGGACCTTGCCGGCCGGGTCGGCGTCCTTGTAGTACTCGACACCCTGCACCAGCGACGCGGCGCAGTTGCCCACGCCCACGATGGCTACGCGAACCGAACCCATTCCGGTTGCTCCCTGTGATCTCATGAGGGCCGCCGGGGTCGACGGCACTCGTCCTGCTTCTTCGATGACTGCATGTACGGGCGCAAGGCGCCCACTCCTGCCGCGCGGCACAGGGCTGACGCGGTGTCAGCGCTCCTGGTCGGAGCGCCCCGGGCGGTCGTACGGTGGCCCGGGCGGGTCCAGGGACCCTTCCTCCTGGCCACGGCCGTCCGAAGTCTTGTGGGGTACGGCGGTGGTGCTCCCGCCGGTGGCGGGCCCGGTCCGGCCGGTGCGGTTGGCGCGCTCGGTCTCGATCAGCTCGTTGAGCCACCGGACCTCGCGTTCCACCGACTCCAACCCGTGCCGCTGCAGCTCGACGGTGTAGTCGTCGAACCGCTCGCGGGCCCGGGCCAGCGAGTTGCGCATCTTCTCCAGGCGCTCCTCCAGCCGGCTGCGGCGCCCCTCCAGGACGCGCATCCGCACGGCCCGGTCGGTCTGGCCGAAGAACGCGAAGTGGACGCCGAAGTGCTCGTCCTCCCAGGCGTCGGGCCCGGAGTCGGCGAGCAGCTCCTCGAAGCGCTGCTTGCCTTCGGGGGAGAGCCGGTAGACGGTCTTGGACCGCTTGCCGTTGAGCGCGGTGGCCGGGACGTACTCGACGTCCGGGTTGTCCTCGACCAGGAAACCCTGGGCGACCAGGCTCTTCAGGCAGGGGTAGAGCGTTCCGTAGGAGAACGCCCGCAACGTTCCGAGCAGGACGTTGAGCCGCTTGCGCAGCTCGTAGCCGTGCATCGGGGCGTCGTGGAGCAGGCCGAGAACGGCGAACTCCAGCACTCCTGAGCGCCTGCCCACTGCCGTCGTCCTCCTTCCTCTCGACCCTCGTCCGGCCGCTGCATCCGGCGGTATGCCGCTTCGATGTATCGGCTCGATATATCGAGAACAGTAAACCTGGCCCCCGGAACGGGCAAGGGGGGCACGCGTGAATGTGATCACAAGGCGACGCGCGGCGGTGATTGGCAACGGGCGTGTAATGATCTGTTGCCGTTTTGCGGCCATTGGCGACTGATGCCCGATTAGGTGTGATTAACGGCTGCGTACGCTGTCGCGTGTGCACGAGGACCACCTCCGGGGTTAGGGCGGTTGGCGGGCATCGGACGTGAACCCTGCCTTCAGGCTGGAACCGCCTGGCGAGGAGTGGCTGCAACATGAGCGAACGACGGCGAAGGACGCCCAACCCGGGCGGTGACGGGCAGCAGCCCCCGGGAGGTGGAGACCGTCGGGGCGGACCCGGCCGTGACGAGTTGGGTTCGGCCGGAATCGGCCGCCGCCGCCCGCCGGGCGTGCGGGAGACCGCCCAGCAGCCCCGCATGGGCCGTGCCGAGATGCGCAAGGCCGCGCAGAAGGGTGGCAAGGGCGGCCGGCGCGGTGCCGCCGCCGCATCGGCGGCCGTCGCCGCCGGCCCGGGCAAGAAGCGGTTCATCGACTACCCGCGGTTCGGCAAGACCGGCATCAAGCGCTGGCTGCCGTCCTGGCGGCAGTGGCTGACGGCCTGTCTGACCGTCTTCGCCGCCTTCGTCGGCCTGGTCTTCTACCTGTACCAGACCACCGAGGTCCCGCAGCTGAACGACCTGGTGAAGGATCAGAACACGATCTACTACTGGGCCGACAACTCGGAGATGACCCGCAAGGGCGAGACCAACCGCCAGATCGTCGAGCTCTCCGACATCAGCCCCAACCTGCAGAACGCGGTGATCGCGGCGGAGAACCAGAGCTTCCGCACCGACAGCGGCATCGACCCCAAGGGCATGCTCCGCGCCGTCTACAACATGGCGAAGGGCGGCGAGACCCAGGGCGCCTCGACGATCACCCAGCAGTACGTGAAGAACGCCTACCTCAGCCAGGAGCAGACCCTGAGCCGCAAGGTGAAGGAGTTCTTCATCACGCTGAAGATCAACCGGGAGAAGGACAAGAACGAGATCCTCAAGGGGTATCTCAACACCAGCTGGTTCGGTCGCGGAGCGAACGGTGCCCAGGCCGCCGCGCAGGCCTACTACGGGGTCGACGCCAAGGACCTGAACGTCTGCCAGAGCGCGATGCTGGCGGGCCTGTTGAAGGGCGCCGCGTACTTCGACCCCACCAAGCCGGAGAACAAGCAGCGGGCCAACGACCGGTGGACCTGGATCCTCGAGCAGATGGTGAAGACCAAGGCCATCACCCCGGAGGAGCGCGCCAAGTGCACCACGTTCCCGGACCCGGTCCCGCAGAAGCCCAGCTCCAGCATGAACGGTGAGGTCAGCTACCTGGTCGACACCGCGAACAAGTACCTGATGGCCACGGACAAGACGATCACCCAGCAGATGATCGACAAGGGCGGCCTGAAGGTCTACACCACCTTCGAGAAGGACAAGGTCGAGGCCCTGAAGAAGGCCGTCGACGACGTCAAGGGCGAGAACCTCAACCTGCAGAAGCGCCCCGACCTGGACAAGTGGGTGCAGTTCGGCTCCGCCAGCATCCGCCCCGGGGACGGCGCGATCGTCGCCCTCTACGGCGGCGACGGCGTGGAGAACGGCCACTTCGACAACAACGCCGACGCCATCGGGGTCCAGGTCGGCTCGACCTTCAAGCCTTTCGTGCTGGCCACCGCGATGCAGGTCGGCGTCCAGACGGCCACCGACGACAAGGGCAAGCCGAAGCGGATCAACGCCGACAGCCGCTACCTGTCCGACGACCTGTCCGAGATCCGCAAGCCGGACGGCTCGCTGGTGATCGGCGACGACGGCAAGCCCTACCGGCAGAAGAACGAGGACACCAGCAAGCACGGCTACGTCTCGCTGCGGCAGGCCATGCAGTTCTCCTACAACGTGCCGTTCGTCCAGCTGAACCAGGACGTCGGCGGCCAGAACGTGGCCAACATCGCCGAGCAGATGGGCATCAAGAAGGAGAGCTTCGCCGACCCGAAGACCCCGACCTTCGCGCTCGGCACCTCCACCATCAGCCCGATCCGGATGGCCACCGGCTACGGCACGCTGGCGGCCAGCGGCAAGGAGTCCGAGCCCTACTCGGTCACCAAGGTCGAGGTGGACGGCAAGGAGCGCCCGGGCTTCGGCAAGAAGGAGCCCCGGGTGGCGCTGGAGCCGGCCGTCGCGGACAACGTCACCGACGTGCTGGTGAACGTGGCGAGCAACGGTACCGGCACCAAGACCAAGACCCTGGGCCGCCCGGTGGCCGGCAAGACCGGTACCACCGACCAGAACAAGTCGGCCTGGTGGGTCGGCTACACCCCGCAGCTGGTCACCAGCATCGCGATGTGGCGCGAGGACCCGACCAAGCACGAGCGGCTGTCGCTCAACGGCACCGGCGGCAAGGAGTCCATCCACGGTGGTGACATCCCCACCGACATCTTCACCCGGTACATGAAGGTCGCGCTGGCCAACGAGAAGAAGCTGGACTTCCCGACGCCGACCCCGGTCGGCACCGAGGTCGACTCCTCCGGGGCCCCGAGCACCGCGTCCCCCACGTCCTCGCCGACGACGACCGACACCCCGTCGGCCCCGCCCACGACGCAGCCGACCTCCAACCAGCCCCCGCCGGCCGGCAACAACCCGCCGCAGCCGCCCGTGTCCACCCAGGGCCCGGGCTGTGTCCCGGGCGTGGACTGCCCGGGGACGCCGAGCCAGACGCCGACGCAGACCAACCCCGGTCCGACGAGCAGCTGCGGCTTCCTCGGCTGTCACACGCCGCCGCCCACGACGCCGCCGACGGACACCAGCCCGAGCGGCAAGCCGTCGACCAAGCCGCCGACACCGTCCAGCACAGGCGGGTCACAGGGCGGCGCCCTGCTGCCCTGAGGCCACCCGCCGAGCGGATGAACGGCGGTGGCGGTCCTCTCCGGAGGGCCGCCACCGCCGTTTCGTCATGATTCGCCGCACCCCGGGCGACGGGGGCCGGGCCCGTTGCGGGGGCCTCCTCGTCCTGGTGGGGCCGGTGCGGCAGGATGTCCGGCATGACGTCGAGCGATCGTGACGAATCCGCCGGCCCGGTCGGGCCAGGCGACGCCGCAGGGCCGGCGCCGACGGCCGTCGCCACGGCCGCGCCGCCGGTCAACACCGTGGTCGTCCCGGCCGACGAGGACCCGGTGGCGGCGGCCGGCAGCGAGGTGATCGGCGGCCCGCCGGGCCGCCGGGCGCTGCTGGGCGTCTCCTGGTGGATCCCGGCGCGCTTCCTGGCGCTGGCGGTGATCGTGGTCTCGGTGCTCGGCATGGTGCAGAA
Source organism: Kitasatospora sp. NPDC087861 (assembly GCF_044742585.1). Taxonomy (NCBI): domain Bacteria; kingdom Bacillati; phylum Actinomycetota; class Actinomycetes; order Kitasatosporales; family Streptomycetaceae; genus Kitasatospora; species Kitasatospora sp. NPDC087861. The sequence continues at coordinate 231,645 of NZ_JBIUUS010000006.1, read as the reverse complement.
GGCGCCCTGCTACAACCAGGCCTGGTTCCAGCCGGGTTCGCCGCAGTACATCCACGCCTGCTACAGCGACATCCCGCACCTGTTCTCCGGCCGCGGCTTCTCGGCCGGGCTGCACCCGTACGTGGACCGCATCCCGGGCACCTCGGGGGATCTGCAGTACCTCGAATACCCGGTGCTGACCGGCCTGTTCATGCAGGTCGCGGCCTGGCTGACGCCCGGCGCCGGCACCCAGCAGGACCAGGAGCGCTGGTTCTGGGCGATCAACGCGGGGATGCTGATGGCCTGCGCGGTGGTGGCCGTGGTGGCGCTCTCGCGCACCCACCGCCGCCGCCCCTGGGACGCCCTGCTGTTCGCGCTCGCGCCCGTCCTGCTGCTGAACGGCACGGTCAACTGGGACCTGCTCGCGGTCGCGCTGGCCGCCGTGGCGATGGCCTGGTGGGCCGGCTCCCGGCCCGGCTGGGCGGGCGTCTTCATCGGCCTGGCCACCGCGGCCAAGCTCTATCCGGTGCTGCTGATCGGCCCGCTGCTGGTGCTCTGCTGGCGGGCCGGGAAGTGGCGCGAGCTCCGGGTGATGCTGGGCGGCGCGGTCGGCGCCTGGCTGCTGGTCAACCTGCCGATCATGGCGGCCAACTGGCAGGGCTGGTCGACCTTCTACGTCTTCAGCAAGCACCGCGCCGAGGACTACGGCTCGTTCTGGCTGATCCTGATGCAGGCCCGGGGCACGGGACTGGCCGACCTCGACCTCTACATCGGCGTGCTGATGGTGCTGGGCTGCCTGGCCATAGCGTGGCTCGCCCTCTCGGCGCCCCGCCGCCCGCGCTTCGCGCAGCTGGCCTTCCTGGTGGTCGCCCTGTTCGTGCTGGTCAACAAGGTGTACTCGCCGCAGTACGCGCTCTGGCTGTTGCCGCTCGCGGTGCTGGCCCGGCCGCGCTGGCGGGACTTCCTGGTCTGGCAGGCCTGCGAGGTGCTGTACACCCTGGGCATCTGGTCCCACCTGGGCTTCGTCACCGGGACCAAGCAGCACGGGATCGGCGAGTCCTGGTACCACTTCGCGGTCGTGCTGCACCTGCTGGGGACGCTCTACCTGGTCGCCCTGGTGGTCCGCGACGTCCTGCTGCCGGACCGCGACCCGGTGCGCCTGGACGGCAGCGACGACCCGTCCGGCGGGGTGCTCGACCGGGCCCCGGACGTGTTCGTGGTCGGCGCCGCCCGGGCGCTGCGCGAGGAGGAGAGCTACGCCGGATACGCGCCGGCCGGCTCCGAGCAGTGGCTGAACGAGCCCGAACTGTCGGAGCCGGCCGAGAAGTAGCTGTTAGCGGTCCACCACGCGGTCGAAGTGCGTGGTGGTGTGCCGCACCTGGAGGCCGAGCTCGTCGCCGATCGCGGGGGGCTTGGTCTCCCCGTCCAGGAACAGCAGCGAGACCTGCATGTGCGGCGGCTCGGCGAACCAGAGCTGCTTGCCGGCCCAGTGGAACGGCGACTTGGTCTTGTTGACGGTCGCCAGGCCGGCCCGGGCGATGCCCTTGGCCCGCGAGGCCATGCTCTGGACGTACTTGGGCGCCTCCAGGCCGATGCCGTGCGCGGTGCCGCCGGCCACCACCACGATGTGGCCGTCGGACGGCGCCGGGTGCTGGCGGTAGCCGTAGCGGTCGCCCTTCTTCACCGGGGTGACGTCCAGGACCGTGGCCCGGACCTCCAGCGCGCCGTGGTCGCCCAGCCAGAGCCGGGTGCCGATCCGGGCCCGGAAGACGATGTCCGGGTAGCGCTGGGCCAGCTGCTCCATGCCGGCCGCGCCGAGGTGGCTGACGTACACGGTGTGCACCGGCACCCCGGCCGCCCGGGCGGTGTCCACCCAGTGGGCGACCTCCTCGACCGGGCTGGAGCCGTCCGGCCGGTCCATCGGCAGGTGCAGCGCCAGGCCCTCGAAGGCGACGCCGTCCAGCTCGGCGGCGACCGCCGGGAGGTCGGCGGCGCTCACCCCGTGGCGGCGCATGGAGGTCATGCACTCCACCACCACCCGGGCGCCGTGCAGCGCCCGCAGCGAGTCCAGGTTCGCCACCGTCCGGATCACCCGGGCGTGCGGCAGCGGCAGCGCCTCCTCACCGACCCGGTACGGGGTGAGCACCAGCAGCTCGCCGCCGTACCACTCGGCGGCGTCGGCGGCTTCGTACGCGGTGCCGACGGCCAGCACCCCGGTGCCGAGCAGAGTCGCCTCCTCGGCCAGCCGGTGGTTGCCCAGGCCGTAGCCGTTCCCCTTGGCGACCGGCACCAGGCCGGGGAACTCGGCGAGGACGGATCGCTGGTGGGTGCGCCAGCGTTCGGTGTCGAGGTAGAGGGACAGCGTCATCGGGGCAGCCTCCTCAGCGGCGGGACATGTAGAGGTCGAGGGCCTTGTGCAGCAGCTTGTTGAGCGGGAAGTCCCACTCGCCGAGGTACTCAGCCGCCTGGCCGCCGGTGCCGACCTTGAACTGGATCAGGCCGAACAGGTGGTCGTTCTCGTCCAGGGTGTCGCTGATGCCGCGCAGGTCGTACACCCCGCCGCCGAGCGCGTAGGAGTCGCGCATCATCCGCCACTGGATCGCGTTGGACGGCTTGACCTCGCGCTTGTGGTTGGCCGAGGCGCCGTAGGAGTACCAGACGTGCTCGCCGACCACCAGCATCGTGGTCGCGGCCAGCGGCTCGCCCTCGTGGTAGGCGATGTAGAGCCGCATGCGGTTCTGGTCCTCGGCCGTGAGGGCCTTCCACATCCGCTGGAAGTAGGCCAGCGGGCGCGGGGTGAACTTGTCGCGCTCGGCGGTCACCAGGTAGAGCTGGTGGAAGATCGGCAGCTCGTCGTAGCCGCCCTGGTACACCTCGACGCCGCTCTTCTCGGCCTTCTTGATGTTGCGGCGCCAGAGCTGGTTGAAGCCCTTCTGGATGTCGTCCAGCGAGCGGTTGGCCAGCGGCACCTGGAAGACGTAGCGGGGCTGGACGTCACCGAAGCCGGCGCCGCCGTCCTCGCCCTGCAGCCAGCCGGACTTGCGCAGCCGGTCGGCCACCTCGAAGGCGCGCGCCTCGTACCAGTCGGCCTCGACGTCGCGCAGGCGCTTGGCCTGCTTGGCGGCGATGGCCTCCTTGATGGTCGGGGCGTTCCAGCGGCGGATGACGACGGGCGGGCCCATCTTCACGGAGAAGGCGCCCTGCGACTTCAGGTGCGCCAGCATCGGGGAGAGCCAGCGGTCGAGGTCCCGGTCGAACCAGTCGATGACCGGGCCCTCGGGCAGGTAGGCGAGGTAGCGCTTGAGCTTCGGCAGCTGGCGGTAGAGCACCAGGCCGGCGCCGACGAGCTGGTTGGCGTCGTCGAACCAGCCGATCGACTCCGAGCGCCACTCGGCCTTCACGTCGCCCCACGACGGCACCTGCATGTGGCTGGCCGAGGCGCGGCTCCTGATGAAGGCGAGGTGCTCCTCGCGGGTGATCGTCCTCAGGCGCAGGCTCATTGCTCGGTGCTCCTCGTCGGTCGGGCTGCGGTGGGCCCCAGGTTCTCGGGCTGACCCTATCGTCCGGGGCCCGGGCACCCGCCGCTGCGGGCGCGACGGCGCCCCCGTCGCGTACCTGTCTTCTTGCAGATACGTCACGGGGGCGCCGAGGGTTCCGTGCGGGCGGTCCGGTGGGGCCGTCCGACCGGAGCGCAGCGGTCCGGCGGGGCGGCTCAGCCCCAGAGGCCGCCGCGGGCGACGCCGAGGTAGAAGCCGACGGCGGAGGCGCCGAGCGTGATCATCAGCACGAAGCGCTCGGCCGTGGTGACCGAGACGAACATGCCGAGCAGCCCCGTGATGATCCCGAACAGGCCGGTCCACGAGGTCAGCACGTGCAGGTTGTGGAAGAACGAGGTGGTGAAGGCGATCACGCCCAGCACGGCGGTGAGGCCGACCAGGGCGTTCTCCCGGGGGTGCGGGTGGCCGTCGGTGTTCAGTGTGAGCGCGGGCATGCGGTGGACGGACTGGGCCATGAGTCCCACCTCCTGGCGTGGAGACGAACGGGCAGGAATCCCGTTCCGTCCAGATTGCGGCGGTTGGGCCGGTCTCACAACCCCTATGCGTTTTGTTCGGCCGTACGGGTGCGGGTAGGCTGTGCCCTCTGCACTGGTGTAGTTGTGCCCCCTTGCGCCCTCTTCCGGGCGACCGCCCCACCGGGTGAGTGGGGGCCGACTGTCGGACCCGGCCGCTACGGTGGGCCGGTGTCGTCACTGCTCCGGTGCCGACGCTGCACAACCCTCCTGCCACGGAGAGACCGTGGCCGTTGAGTCCAAAGGAGGTGGGTTACCCATGCGTCACTACGAGGTGATGGTCATCCTCGACCCCTCGGTCGAGGAGCGCGCTGTCTCCCCCCTGATCGAGAACTTCCTCACCGTCGTCCGCAACGCGGGCGGCAAGGTGGAGAAGGTCGACACCTGGGGTCGTCGCCGTCTGGCTTACGAGATCAACAAGCAGTCCGAGGGCATCTACTCGGTCATCGACCTCAAGGCCACGCCTGAGGTCGTCAAGGAGCTCGACCGCCAGATGGGCCTGAGCGAGTCGGTTCTGCGGACCAAGGTCCTGCGCCCGGACACCCACTGAGCCACCTCTGAGGCCTTCGGGTCTCGGGTAGCTCGCGACCGCTGTTTCACGTGAAACAGCGGTGAACGGACATCTTCCCGAGAGGTCATCACCACCATGGCAGGCGAGACCGTCATCACCCTCGTCGGCAATCTCGTCGACGACCCCGAGCTGCGCTTCACCCCGTCGGGTGCGGCGGTCGCGAAGTTCCGTATCGCGTCCACCCCCCGCACCTTCGACCGTCAGACGAACGAGTGGAAGGACGGCGAGAGCCTCTTCCTCACGTGCAACGTCTGGCGGCAGCCGGCGGAGAACGTGGCCGAGTCGCTGCAGCGCGGCATGCGCGTCATCGTGCAGGGCCGACTGCGCCAGCGGTCTTACGAGACCAAGGAAGGCGAGAAGCGGACGGTCTTCGAGGTCGAGGTCGACGAGGTCGGCCCGAGCCTGCGTTCGGCGACCGCCAAGGTCACCCGGGCCAACCGGTCCGGCGGCCCCGGTGGCGGCTTCGGCGGCCAGCAGGGCGGCGGCGCCGGCCAGCAGGGCGGCTGGGGCGGCGGCGGTGGCGGCCAGCAGGGCGGCGGCAGCTGGGGTGGAAACTCCGGCGGCGGCCAGTCCGGCCCCTCCGACGACCCGTGGGCGTCCAGCACTCCCTCCGGCGGCCAGCAGGGCGGCGGTGGCGGTGGCTGGGGTGCCCCGTCCGGTGGCGGCTTCTCGGAAGAGCCCCCGTTCTAAGAGCTGACAGATTTCGTGCGGCCCGGCCGCCGGCGTCGAAGGACGCCCGCCGGGCCGTGAACCCCAAATGGAGCACACAATGGCGAAGCCGCCTGCTCGCAAGCCGAAGAAGAAGGTTTGCGTCTTCTGCAAGGACAAGGTCAACTACGTTGACTACAAGGACACGAACCTGCTGCGGAAGTTCATCTCCGACCGTGGCAAGATCCGTGCCCGCCGGGTCACCGGCAACTGCACCCAGCACCAGCGTGACGTCGCCACGGCCGTGAAGAACAGCCGTGAGATGGCGCTGCTGCCCTACACCAGCACCGCGCGCTAAGAGAGGGTGACCAAGTAATGAAGATCATCCTCACGCACGAGGTGCCGGGTCTCGGCTCCGCCGGCGAGGTCGTCGAGGTCAAGGACGGCTACGCCCGCAACTACCTGGTCCCGCGTGGCTTCGCCATCCGCTGGACCAAGGGTGGCCAGAAGGACGTCGACGCCATCCGTCGCGCCCGCAAGATCCACGAGATCCAGACCCTTGAGGCCGCCAACGAGGTCAAGGGCAAGCTCGAGGGCGTCCAGGTCAAGCTGGCCGTTCGCTCGGGTGACGCCGGCCGTCTGTTCGGTTCGGTGACCCAGGCCGACGTCGTGGAGGCCATCAAGGCCGCCGGCGGCCCGGCCGTGGACAAGCGCGCCGTCGCGATCGGCTCGCCGATCAAGACCGTGGGCACCCACAAGGTCTCGGTCAAGCTGCACGCCGACGTCCAGGCCAACCTCGACGTCGCCGTCGTCGCTGCCTGAGTTCCGTAGCAGTGGCCTGAGGGCCGGGCTCCTCCGGGAGCCCGGCCCTCGGTCGTGCTCCGGGGCCCTCAGCTCCGGACGGCCCCGGTGACCAGCCAGCGGCCGCCGCGGGCCCGTCCGACCAGGAAGGCCGCGCGGACCAGCATGAACAGGTTCATCGCCCACCACAGCCCGGCCAGCCCGGTGCCGGTGGTCGGCACCGCGAAGGCCGCCGGGATGAACACCGCCAGGGTCGCGAGCGCGGCCCAGGCCAGGTAGGGGCCGTCCCCGGCGCCCATCAGCACCCCGTCCAGCACGAAGACCAGTCCGGCGACCGGCTGGCTGAGCGCGAGCAGCAGCAGGGCGGTGTCCAGCTGCCCCTGCACCGCCGGATCGGGCGTGAACAGCGGGACGTACAGCGGGCGCGCGACCACCACCAGCAGGCCGAGCAGCACGCCCGAGCCGATGCCCCACTCGACCATCCGGCGGGTGGCGGCCCTGGCGCCCGGGGCGTCCGAGGCGCCCAGGTAGCGGCCGATGATCGCCTGGCCGGCGATCGCGATGGCGTCCAGGGCGAAGGCCAGGAAGCTGAACAGCGTCATGGTGATCTGGTGCGCGGCCACCTGGTCGTCGCCCAGTCGGGCGGCCACCGCGGTGGCGATCATCAGCACCGCGCGCAGGCTGACCGTCCGGACCAGCAGCGGACCGCCCGCCTTCGCACTGGCCCGGATGCCGGCCGTGTCCGGCCGCAGCGAGGCGTGCTCACGCCGTGCCCCGCGCACCACCACGACCAGGTAGGCGGCGGCCATCCCGGTCTGCGCCAGCACGGTGCCCCAGGCCGAGCCGGCCACCCCGAGCCCGGCGCCGTACACCAGGCCGGCGTTCAGGCCGATGTTGGCGGTGAAGCCCGCGATCGCCACCAGCAGCGGCGTGCGGGTGTCCTGGAGTCCGCGCAGCACTCCGGTGGCGGCCATCACCATGAGCATCGCGGGGATGCCCAGGGAGCTGATCCGCAGATACGTCACTGCATAGGGGGCGGCGGTCTGCGAGGCGCCCAGGACGTCGGCCGCCCAGGGGGCCAGCAGCAGGGTGAGCAGCACCACCGGGACAGCCAGGCCGAGGGCGAGCCAGATGCCGTCGACGCCCTGCTGGACGGCGCCCCGGCGGTCCCCGGCGCCGATCCGGCGGGCCACCGCGGCGGTGGTGGCGTAGGCGAGGAAGACGAACACGCCGGTCGCGGTGGAGAGCGCGGCGGCGGCGACGCCCACGCCGGCCAGCTGCGGGGTGCCGAGGTGGCCGACGATCGCCGAGTCGGCCATCAGGAAGAGCGGCTCGGCGACCAGCGCTCCGAAGGCCGGAACGGCCAGCGCGAGGATCTCCCGGTCGTGCCGGCGTCTGGCGGGGGTCGGGGCTGCGGGAGAGGCGGTCATGGGCTCCAGGCTACTCATCCACAGGTAATGAGTGCTAGGGGCATCTGGTCATTACTCGAATTCTTGAGCGACGCACTCGGCCCGCTGTGCGCCCACAGTCACCCGGCGGCGTGTGAAGAATTTCTCATGCACAGGCCCGGTAAGAGGTAATACCTGGTCAGTGGGTTGACGGTGGACGGATGGTCTGGTTATCCACAGGACCTTCCACAGGGGTGTCCACAGCTTTGCGGCACTTCTCCACAGCCCAGGGCCACTCGTCCACACCCCCTGTGGATAACCGTCTTGGCTGAACGGCTCCCGGCGCCTTAGCGTGGGCCCTCCGCCCGACACTCCCGCCCGCCCCGGCGTCCGATTTGTCGGTGCCGTGGCGTACAAAGAGGAGCGGCTCCGTTCCACCCAGCCACCGGCAAGGCCCGCTCCAACTCGCACCACTCGCTGATCGGGGAACACGCGTGACCGGCCCCCAGTACGACGACCACGACGCCCCGCCGCCGGAGGAGGAGTGGCAGACCGCCGAGGACCCCTTCCCGGCCGGCGCCTTCGACGACGCGCCCTTCCCGGACGGGCCCGGCGACCGGCTCCCGGTCTCCCGCGGCCGCGCCGGCCAGAACGGTGGCCAGGGTGGCGGCCAGGGCGGCGGAGGCCGCGAGGGCGGCTTCCAGAAGGGCGGCTCCCAGGGCGGCAAGGGCGGCCGGAACGGCTCCCAGCGCGACGGTTCGCAGCGTGAGGGCGGCTGGCAGCGCCGGGGCGACGACGAGGGCCAGGGCGGTGTGGACGGCTTCGAGCGGGTCCCCCCGCAGGACCTCGCCGCCGAGCAGTCCGTCCTCGGCGGCATGCTGCTGTCCAAGGACGCCATCGCCGACGTGGTCGAGGTGCTCAAGCCGGCCGACTACTACCGGCCCGCGCACGAGATGGTCCACGGCGCGATCCTCGACCTGTACGCCCGCGGGGAGCCGGCCGACCCGATCACCGTGGCCGGCGAGCTGACCAAGCGCGGCGAACTGCAGCGCGTCGGCGGCGCCTCCTACCTGCACACCCTGGTCAACTCCGTCCCGACCGCCGCCAACGCCGAGTACTACGCCCAGATCGTCCACGAGCGCGCGGTCCTGCGCCGGCTGGTCGAGGCCGGCACCCGGATCGCCGGCATGGGCTACGCGGCCGAGGGTGACGTGGACGAGATCGTCAACGCCGCCCAGGCGGAGATCTACGCCGTCACCGAGCAGCGCACCAACGAGGACTACGCGCCGCTCGCCGACATCATGGAGGGCGCCCTCGACGAGATCGAGGCCATCGGCTCCCGCAACGGCCAGATGTCCGGCGTCCCGACCGGCTTCGCCGACTTCGACCAGCTCACCAACGGCCTCCACCCCGGCCAGATGATCGTCATCGCGGCCCGCCCCGCGATGGGCAAGTCGACCCTGGCGCTGGACTTCGCCCGCGCCTGCTCGATCCAGCACAAGCTGCCGAGCGTGATCTTCTCGCTCGAAATGGGCCGCAACGAGATCGCCATGCGCCTGCTGTCCGCCGAGGCCAGGGTCGCGCTGCACCACATGCGCTCCGGGAACATGACGGACGACGACTGGACCCGGGTCGCCCGCCGGATGCCCGACGTCAGCGAGGCGCCGCTGTTCATCGACGACTCCCCGAACCTGTCGATGATGGAGATCCGGGCCAAGTGCCGCCGGCTCAAGCAGCGCAACGACATCAAGCTGGTCGTCATCGACTACCTCCAGCTGATGCAGTCCGGCGGCTCCCGCCGGGCCGAGAACCGCCAGCAGGAGGTCTCCGACATGTCGCGAAACCTGAAGCTGCTGGCCAAGGAGCTGGAAGTCCCGGTCATCGCGCTCTCCCAGCTGAACCGTGGCCCCGAGCAGCGCACCGACAAGCGGCCGATGGTCTCCGACCTGCGCGAGTCCGGCTCGATCGAGCAGGACGCCGACATGGTCATCCTGCTCCACCGCGAGGACGCCTATGAGAAGGAGTCCCCGCGCGCCGGCGAGGCCGACCTGATCGTCGCCAAGCACCGTAACGGCCCCACCGCCACCATCACGGTGGCCTTCCAGGGCCACTACTCCCGCTTCGTCGACATGACCCGCGACTAGGGCCTGTTTTCACCCCCCGTCCTCCGCGCGGAGAACGGGCGGAGGACGGGCGAGACGTGGTGTGCGGGGCGCTTCGGGAACGATGGGCCGTCGGGTATGGACTACTGTCCCTGCGGTGAAGAAGATACGACTGTGGCCGTCCGGCAGAGCCGGTACCGCGCGCGCTACGGCCGCCGGATCCCGTCTCGGCTGGCTCGACGCCCTACGCGGCCTGGCCGCCCTCGTGGTGGCCTTGCATCACTTCGGCATCCTCGAAATGCTGCCGTTCGGTGGCGCGGTCTGGTCGCACTTCGATCTCGGCCTGTACGGCGTGATGGTGTTCTTCCTGGTCAGCGGCTACATCATCCCGGCCTCGCTGGAACGCCGGGGCGACGTACGGGCGTTCTGGGTGGGGCGGCTCTTCCGCATCTACCCGGCGCTGATCGCCACCTTCGTGGTTGCGATCATGATCCTGCCGGAGGGTGACGGCTCGGTCGCGCTGTTCCGCACCGGCCACAACCTGATCTCGCTGGTGGCCAACGCCACCATGCTCCAGGACATGCTGAACGTCGTGAACGGCATGGGCGTGACCTGGACGCTGACCTACGAGATGGTCTTCTACTTCCTGGTCACCGGCCTGTTCTCGGTGGGCTGGCATCGTCGCAGCAGCGTGATCGCGGTCGGCTTCGCGACGATCGGCCTGGTCTTCGGCGGCGTGCTCGCCGCCGACACCTTCGGCCACGACCTGGACTCCACCCGGCACCTGGTGCTGGCGGCGGCCCTGGTCGTGGTGATGGGCTTCGTCTGCATGCTCAGCGGCAACCCGGCGCTGACCAAGCTGGGCGGTCTGCTGGTGGGCTGCCTCGCCGCGGTGCTGCTGTTCACCAACAGCCGGGCACCCGGCTTCGAGACCATGCTGATCTTCGCGACGATGTTCGCCGGCACGGTGCTCTACCGCGCCGAGCACGGGCAGATCGACCGGACGCAGGCCTGGATCTGCTGCGGCTTCGTGATCGTCGCCGGGGTGGCCATGGGGTGGATGTACAACCGCAACGGCATGGAGAACTACACCTGGAACTCCGGCTGGATCGCCTGGTGCGCCTCCTACACCGGCGCCTGGGCGACCTTCCTGGGCGCGATGGCGCTGCGCAAGAAGCGCTTCCCGAAGGTGCTCACCTGGCTCGGTGCGGTCAGCTTCTCGGTGTACCTGCTGCACGTCCACCTGTTGCACACGATCGGCCCGCTGGTCGGCGTTCCGCCGCGGCCCACCGAGACCGGCGCCAAGGTGCTGTGGACGGTCGAGTTCCTGGCGGTGACGCTGGTGGCGGCCTATCTGATGTACCGGTTGGTGGAATTGCCCTTCCAGAAGCTCGGCAAGAAGGCTCTGAAGGCGCTCGAACGGATCGCGCCCGCTCCGGCGCCCGCGCCCGCGCCGGCGGTCGAGCAGGCCGGGCCCGCCGAGCCGAGGGTTCCCGTCGAGGCGGGCTCCCGGAGCGGCTGACCGGCCTCGCGACACGGCCAGGGCCCGTACCCCCACGAGGGGGCACGGGCCCTGGCCGGTTTCCGGGCGTGGTGCGGTCAGACGGTCACGGTGGCGCGGAAGAGGGTCGTGCCGGTGCCGGAGAGGCGGGTGGGGGTGCCGGTGGCGGGGAGGAAGGCCGACCGGCCGCGGGCGAGGTCCAGGGTGGTGCCGTCGGCGCCGGTGAGCCGGGCGGTGCCGGCGGTGCAGAGCAGGATCTGCGGGGTGCGGCCGTCGATCTCGCGGTCCCGGCCGTCCAGGGTGAAGCGGGAGAGCCGGAACTCGTCGATCGGGACGGGGTAGAGCTCCTCGCCGGGCGTGCCCTCGACGGCGGCCGGGTGCAGCACCTCGGGGGCGCCGGCCTCGAAGATCACGACCTTCAGCAGCTCGGGGACGTCGATGTGCTTGGGGGTGAGGCCGGCCCGCAGGACGTTGTCGGAGTTGGCCTGCAGCTCGACGCAGACGCCCGCCAGGTAGGCGTGCGGCACCCCGGCGCCCAGGTAGAGCGCCTCGCCGGCCCGCAGCCGGACGTGGTTGAGCAGCAGGCCTGCGATCAGGCCGCGGTCCTGCGCGAAGTCCTTGGCGATCCGGGCGTACGGCCCGTAGATCCCCTCCGGGTCGGTGCCGGCCAGTGCCTCGGCCGTCTCCCGGACGGTCTCCTCGGCGGCCGTCCCGTCCATGGTGAGGATGGCGGCCAGCGTGCCGCGCAGTGCCGCGGACTCGTCCTCGACGGCCAGCAGATCGATCAGCGGGGCGAGCCCGGGCACTGCGAGCCCGGCCATCAGCCCGGCCGCCTCGGCGGGCCGGCGGAACCCGCACAGGCCCTCGAACTCGCCCAGCGCGCAGACCATTTCGGGCTTGTGGTTGGCGTCGCGGTAGCTCCGCTCGGGGGCGTCCAGCGGGATGCCGAGGGCGTTCTCGGCGGCGAACCCGGCGCGGGCCTGGTCGAGCGTGGGGTGGGCCTGGATGGACAGCGGGATGCCCGCGGCCAGGACCTTGAAGAGGAACGGCAGGGTCGGGCCGAACCGGGCGACGGTCGCGGCGCCGAGTTCGCCCTCGGGGTCGGCGGCGATCAGCTCGTCCAGTCGGCGGGGCCCGTCGCCGCGGTCGGCGCGGGACGGGTCGCCGGGGTGGGCGCCCATCCACAGCTCGGCCTGCGGTTCGCCGGTCGGCTCCTGCCCGAGCAGGTCGGGCAGGGCGGTCAGCGACCCCCAGGCGTACGGGCGGACGGTGTTGACGAGCCTGTCCATGCGCGCGGTCCTACTCCTTCGCTGGGTGGCGGGTGTGCCGGATCGCCGGGCAACGGGACCGGCGGTGCGGGGGTCCGGGCACAGGCAAGGGCATCGACCCTAGCCGACCGGTGCCGCCACCGGGGAAACGGCCGGTGCCGGAGGGGAGTGCCCTGGCCGGACCGGTGGTTCCCGGGCGCGGTAGTAGGATGCCAGGACGCAGTAGTCTCCGCCCTGCGCAGCAGATTCCACCGTGGTCATCCCGTCGGCGGGCTGCCGGCGGAGCCGCGTTCCAGAGTGCGGGCGACGGTGTTCTGACACTCCCCGTCATCGGCCGAGAGGTTTGTACGTGACCGTGAACCAGCAGAGTTTTGCTGATCTCGGCAGGGTCCTGGTGATCATTCCGACCTACAACGAGGCGGAGAACGTCGAGCGGATCGTCGGCCGGGTGCGGGCCGCGGTGCCCGAGGCCCATGTGCTGGTCGCCGACGACAACAGCCCCGACGGCACCGGCGAGCTGGCCGACAAGCTGTCCGCCGAGGACCCGAACGTGCACGTCATGCACCGCAAGGGCAAGGAGGGCCTGGGCGCCGCCTACCTCGCGGGCTTCCGCTGGGGCATCGACAACGGCTACGACGTCCTGGTCGAGATGGACGCGGACGGCTCGCACCAGCCCGAGGAGCTGGACCGGCTGCTGGGCGCGCTGCGCGGCGCCGACCTGGTGCTGGGCTCGCGCTGGGTGCCGGGCGGCCGGGTGGTGAACTGGCCGAAGTCGCGGTTGCTGCTCTCCCGCGGCGGCTCGACCTACTCGCGGCTGATGCTGGGCGTGCCGATCCGGGACGTCACCGGCGGCTACCGGGCCTTCCGCAAGGAGACCCTGCAGGGCCTGGGCATGGACGAGGTCGCCTCGGCCGGGTACTGCTTCCAGGTCGACCTGGCCTGGCGCACGGTGAAGGCCGGGTTCAAGGTGGCCGAGGTGCCGATCACCTTCGTCGAGCGCGAGCTGGGCGCGTCCAAGATGAGCCGCAACATCGTGGTCGAGGCGCTGTGGCGGGTGACCGCCTGGGGCGTCGCCGACCGGCTGGCCCGCCTGCGTGGCGCCGCCCGGCGCTGAGCTTCCCGTACGCCCGGGGCCCGTCCGTTCTCGCAACGGACGGGCCCCGGGCGTTTGCGCGCTCGGACGCTCTCCGGGCGGCTTCGCGTGTGGTGCGCGCGCCTGCGCGGCAGGATCAGCAGCCGCCCGGGGGCAGCGGGCGCTCCGGCAGGTGGCGGTCGGCCCAGAGGGCGAGTTCGGTGAGCGAGGGCTTCAGCGCGATGCCGGCCTCGGTGAGGCGGTAGCTGACCCGCAGCGGCGGGCCGGCGTCGACCTCGCGCAGGACCAGCCCGGCGTCGGCGAGCTCGGTGAGCCGGTCGGAGAGCATCCGTTCGCTGATGCCGGGGATGGTGCGGCGCAGCTCGGAGAAGTAGGCCGGCCCGTGGCTGAGCACGGCGACCACGATGCCGGACCAGCGCTTGCCGAGCAGCGCGAAGACCCGGGTCAGGGCGGGGGAGGCGGCCGCACAGTGTCCCGTGGGCACACCGGGCGGGCCCTGGAGCCGGTCGGTCGCTAGCTCTTGCTCGGACATGGCTCCAGCGTACCCGACCCTTCCGTAGTGACTGCAGAAAAGTAAGCTGCTACGGTAGTTGCAGCTGCGGGGGAAAGAGCAGCTGCTAATCCTATGGAGGTTCCGTCATGCCCACGCTTCTGCACATCGACTCCTCCGCCGTCGCCGACGGCTCCGTCTCCCGCGAGGTCACCGCGGCCTTCCGGGCCGCCTGGCAGGCCGAGCACCCCGAGGGCACGGTCGTCTACCGCGACCTCGCCGTCGAGCAGGTGCCGCACCTGGACATCCACGGCATCTCCGCCTCGTACGTCCCGGCCGAGGGCCGCAGCGCCGAGCAGGCCGCCGCCTTCGCCCTGCGCGAGCAGCTGATGGCCGAGCTGGAGCAGGCCGACGCCGTCGTCATCGGCAGCCCGATGTACAACTTCACGATCCCGTCCAGCCTCAAGGCCTGGCTGGACCAGGTGATCCTGGTCGGCCGCACCGCCGGCGACGCCCCCTCCGCCAAGGGCACCCCGGTGACCGTCGTCGCCGCCCGCGGCGGCTCCTACGCGCCCGGCGCCCCGCGCGAGCCGTACGAGTTCGTCACCACCTACCTGGAGAAGGTGCTGACCGGCATGCTCGGGCTGGAGGTCGACTTCATCGTCCCCGAGTTCACCCTGGCGCCGATCGTCCCCGCGCTGTCCGACTTCGTGCCCCAGGCCGCCGAGTCCAAGGCCCAGGCGCTGGAGCAGGCCGCCCACCGGGCCAAGGTGGCGGCCGTCTGAGCCCCGATGTGACCTGAGCCGGAAGGCGCGCCCCGCCGGGCGCGCCTTCCGCGCGATCGGCCGCCGGTGCTCCCATGCTGTAGGGCGCAGGAGATCCGACCGCCGACCAGAGGGAGCAGCCAGTGACGTCGTCCCCGCCCGAGGAGGGCACCGGCGCGGAGCGTACGGACGCCGAGGCCGCCGCCCCGGCCGCCGGGCGGCCCGCCCGCCCGCTGGAGGTCGCCGTCTTCACCGGCCCCGAATCGGCCTTCTTCGCCACCTCCACCCTGATCCTCGGCGAGCAGACCGCGATCCTGGTCGACGCCCAGCTCACCCGCAGCGCCGGCCGCGAACTCGCCGAATGGGTGGCCGGCAAGGGCCGCCGACTGCTCGCCATCGTCGTCACCCACCAGCACCCCGACCACTACTTCGGCGCCGAGGAGGTGCTGAAGCTCTTCCCCGACGCCCGGCTGCTGGCCGCACCCGTCGTGGTGGACGGCATCCGGCGCACCGCCGCCGCCAAGGTCGCCCAGTGGAAGCCGGTCTACGGCGACGACATCCCGGACCACCCGCTGATCCCCGCCCCGCTGCTGCCGCAGCCGCTCATGCTCGACCGCCAGGTCATCCCGGTGCTGCTGCTCGGCCAGGGCGACTGCGGCGATTCGACGGTCGTCCACGTGCCGAGCATCCGGACCGTGATCGCCGGGGACTTCGCCTACAACGGCACCCACGTCTGGACCGCCGACACCACCCCGGCCCAGCGCACCACCTGGGGCCACAACCTCGGCCGGATCGCCGAGCTCGGCGTCGACCGGGTCATCGCCGGCCACCGCGCCCCCGAACAGGGCGACGAGGCCGCCCGGGTGCTCGCCTTCACCGGCGAGTACCTCCAGGACTTCGACCGGCTGCTGGCCGAGCACCCGGACGACCCGGAGGCGCTGGTCACCGCGATGAACGAGCGGTACGGGGAACTGACGCTGCCGGCCATCCTGGAACTGGGCGCCGCGGCCAACACCGGGCGGGCGGCGGAGGCCGCCGAGGAGCCCACGGAGTCCGAGGAGCACACGGGGTCCGAGGAGCCCGCGGAGTCCGAGGAGCACACGGGCTCCGAGGGCTCCGAGGGCTCCGAGAAGGGCGAAGCCGAGTAGGGCGAAGCCGAGTAGGGCGGATACTGTCCGCATGACGCCGTACGACGTGATCGTCCCGGCGGGCGGGGCCGCCCGGCGCCTCGGCGGGACCGACAAACCCGGACTGACCGTGGGCGAGACCACCCTGCTCGACCGGGTGCTCGCCGCCTGCGCGGGCGCCCGCAGCACCGTCGTGGTCGGCCCCACCCGGCCGACCACGCACACCGGCGTCCGCTGGACCAGGGAGCAGCCGCCCGGGGGCGGGCCGGTAGCCGCCGTCGCGGCCGGGCTCGACCTGGTCACCGCGCCGACCGTGCTGCTCCTCGCCGCCGACCTGCCGTTCCTGGACCGGCGGACGGTCGACCGGTTGGCCACCGCCCTCGCCGAGGCCGGACCGGCCGTCGCCGCCGCCGTCCTGGTCGACGCCGGCGGGCGCGACCAGCCGCTCGCCGCCGCCTACCGCACCGCCCCGCTGCGCACCGCGCTGGCCGCCATCGGCGAACCGGCCGGCCTTCCGCTGCGCCGCCTCACCGGCGGCCTGGCCCGCCTGCTGGTGGCCGACACCGACAACGTCGCCTACGACTGCGACACCTGGGAGGACCTCGAACAGGCCCGGGAGCGCGACCGGTCCTAGCGCTTGCCAGGGCGTCTCAGGGCGCTCGCGCACGGCCCGGGCGGGAGCCCGGGCGGGAAACGACGCGCGCTGCACCTGGGGCGAACACCTCGGGGAAACCGCCGATCAGGCAGCATGGGCGCATGGAGCGCACGCTGGAAGACTGGATCGCCGAGGTGAGGGCCGACCTGGGCATCGACCTGGACGTCGACGTCCGGGGACTGCTCGACCTCACCCGGGTGGTCGCGCACGGAGTGGCCCGCCCGGCCGCACCGCTGACCGCCTTTCTGATCGGCTACGCGGCCGCCCAGCAGGGCGGCGGGCCGGAGGCCGTGGCCGAGGCCGCCCGTCGGACCGCCGCGCTCGCCGAGCGCTGGAGCGCCGCCGCCGGGCCGGGCGAGCCGTGAGCGCCGTCGGGCAGGTCACCGTGGCCGCCCCGCCCGCCGGGCCGGGCGTGCTGAGCTGGCCGCAGGCCCGCGAGGCCGCCCGCCGGGCCGGGCTGTGCCCGTTGCCCGCGATCGGGCTGCCGCTCGCCGAGACGCTCGGCCGCACCCTCGCCGAGCCGCTCACCGCGCTGACCGACCTGCCGGCCTTCGACACCTCCGCGATGGACGGCTGGGCGGTTGCCGGGCCCGGCCCCTGGCGGGTCGCCGGGCAGGTGCTGGCCGGCCGGGCCGAGGCCGCGCCGCTGGCCGACGGCAGGGCCGTCGAGATCGCCACCGGCGCCCAACTGCCGTCCGGCGCCACCGCCGTACTGCGCCGCGAGCACGGCTGGACGGACGGCACGCTGCTGCACGACCGCGGCCGCCAGCCGCTGACCACCGGCCAGGACGTCCGCCCGCGCGGCCAGGAGTGCCGCCGCGGCGAGGTGTTGCTGCCCGGTGGCCTCCCGGTCGGCCCGGCCGTGCTCGGGCTGGCCGCCGCCTGCGGCCACGACCGGCTCGCCGTCCGCCGCCGCCCGGTGGTCGAACTGTTCGTCCTCGGCGACGAGTTGCTCGCCTCGGGCGTCCCCGGGCCGGGCCTGGTCCGGGACGCGCTCGGGCCGCTGCTGCCGCCCTGGTTGCGGACGGCCGGCGCCGAGGTGGCCGAAGTCCGGTTCGTCCGGGACGACTTCGGGCTGCTCCGGGACGCACTGCGGCACTCCACCGCCGACGTCGTCGTCACCACCGGCGGAACGGCGGCCGGCCCGGTCGACTTCCTGCACCGGGCACTCGCCGAGGCCGGTGCCCGGCTCCTGGTGGACGGTGTGGCCGTCCGCCCCGGACACCCGATGCTGCTGGCCGAACTCCCGCCCACCGGACTCCCGTCGGCCGAGGCCTCCCCGGTCGGGCTCCCGGGCGGGCGGCACCTGGTGGGCCTGCCCGGCAACCCGCTGGCCGCCGTCGCCGGGGCGGTCACCCTCGCCCTGCCGCTGCTGCACGCCCGCAGCGGCCGGTCCGCCCCCGCGCCGGCCCTCGCGCCCGCCGCGGTCGGACTGCCCGGGCACCCGGTGGACACCCGGCTGCTGCCCGTCCGGCGCACCGCCGACGGCGTCGTGCCGCTCGCCTTCGACGGGCCCGCGATGCTGCGCGGCCTCGCCCGGGCCGAGGCGCTCGCCGTGGTCCCGCCCGGCGGCGCGGCGGCCGGCGAGCCCGTCGAACTGCTGGAGGCGCCGTGAACGGGCGAACCGTCGCGGCGCAGGTGTCGTGCGGAGCGGCCGCCGGACGGCGGGGGTACCCGCGGCCGACGGCCGGGGGAGAGGTGGGCGGATGAGCAGGCTGCGAAGGGTGGCCGCCCCGGGCAGCGAGCCGTGGGCGGACGCCGGCATCGTGCTGCCCGCCCGCCGGACCGCGCCCGCCGGGCGGCAGGTCGGCTCGCGGCTGCTGCTGGCGCTCGCCGTGCTGGTCGCCACCACGCTGATCGTCTACGTCGACCGGGACGGCTACAACGACAACGCGGGCGGCGGGCTCAGCTTCCTGGACGCGGCGTACTACGCCACCGTGACGCTCTCCACCACCGGGTACGGCGACATCACCCCGTACAGCGACGGCGCCCGGCTCACCAACATCTTCGTGATCACCCCGCTGCGCGTGGTGTTCCTGATCATCCTGGTCGGCACCACCTTGGAGGTGCTCACCGAACGCACCCGCCAGCAGTGGCGGTTGAACCGCTGGAGGTCCACCGTGCGCGAGCACACCGTCGTCATCGGGTACGGCACCAAGGGCCGCAGTGCCGTCGACACCCTGCTCGGACAGGGCGTGAAGAAGGAGGAGATCGTCGTCGTCGACCCGCAGCGCAAGGTGATCGAGCAGGCCGCCCGGCACGGCCTGGTCGGCGTGGTCGGCGACGCCACCCGCACCGACACCCTGCTGCGCGCCGCCCTGCCCACCGCGGCCCGGGTCGTGATCGCGCCCGAACGGGACGACACCGCCGTCCTGGTCGCCCTGACGGCGCGCCAGCTGAACAAGGGCGCCACCGTCGTCGCGGCCGTCCGGGAGGACGAGAACGCCCCGCTGCTGCGGCAGAGCGGCGCCGACGTCGTCGTCACCAGCTCCAGCTCGGCCGGGCGGCTGCTCGGCCTGTCGATGCTCAGCCCGCACGCCGGCGCCGTGATGGAGGACCTGCTCACCTACGGCCACGGCCTGGACGTGGTCGAGCGCCCCGTCACCCGCGCCGAGGCCGGGCACAGCCCGCGCGAGTGCGAGGACCTGGTGGTCGCAGTGGTCCGTGGCCGGCGGGTGCTCAACTACACCGAGCCCGAGGCCGCCGTGCTCCAGCTCACCGACCGGGTGATCGTGATCAAGTCGACCGGCTGACGCGGGCCTTGCCCGCCGCCGCGCCCTGACGCGCAGTAGGTTCGAGACATGTATGCGATGACGATTCCCGTACCCGGCGGTCCCGAGGCGCTCGTGTGGGCCGAGGTGCCCGACCCGGTGCCCGGCGAGGGCGAGGTCCTGGTCGAGGTGGCGGCCACCGCCGTCAACCGTGCCGACCTGCTCCAGCGGCAGGGCAACTACAACCCGCCGCCCGGCGCCTCGCCCTACCCCGGGCTGGAGTGCGCCGGGCGGGTCGTCGCCCTCGGGGCGGGCGTGTCCGGTTGGGCGGTCGGCGACGAGGTGTGCGCGCTGCTGGCCGGCGGCGGGTACGCGCAGCGCGTCGCGGTGCCGACCGGGCAGCTGCTGCCGCTGCCCAAGGGCCTGGGCTTCGAGGAGGCCGCCGCGCTGCCCGAGGTCGCCTGCACGGTGTGGTCCAACGTGTTCCTCACCGCCCACCTGCGGCCCGGCGAGACGGTGCTGCTGCACGGTGGCGCGAGCGGCATCGGGACCATGGCGATCCAGCTGGCCAAGGCGGTCGGCGCGCGGGTCGCGGTCACCGCGGGCAGCGCCGAGAAGCTGGCCCGGTGCACCGAACTCGGCGCGGACATCGCGATCGACTACCGCGAGCAGGACTTCGTCGAGGTGGTCAAGGAGGCCACCGGCGGGACCGGGGTGGACGTGATCCTGGACATCATGGGCGCCAAGTACCTGCAGCGGAACGTGGACGCGCTGGCGGTCAACGGGCGGCTGGTGATCATCGGGCTGCAGGGCGGCGTGAAGGGCGAACTCGACCTCAACGCGCTGCTGCGCAAGCGCGCCGCGGTGATCGCCACCAACCTGCGCGGGCGTCCGCTGGCGGAGAAGGCGGCGATCGTGGCGGCGGTGCGCGAGCACGTGTGGCCGCTGGTCGAGTCCGGGGTGGTGAAGCCGGTGGTCGACCGGGTGCTGCCGCTGACCGAGGCCGGGGAGGGGCACCGGGTGCTGGCGGCGGGGGAGCAGGTCGGCAAGGTCGTGCTGCGGGTCTGAGGCCTGAGGTCTGAGGTCTGAGGCCTGAGTGCTGAGGGCTGGGTCCTGGTGCGAATGGTCCGAAATGCTCTAATTGGCCGAATGTGTGAGGCTGGTCCCGAGCTGTCCCGCCGCCGACCCGCCCGCGGGCGGTCGGCCGTCGGAAGGACCTCCGACCGTGGCCGCACCTACACACCTCTTCGGGCCGCTGCCCTCCGCGCCACACCACCGTCGTCCCCACCACCACCGCACCCGCCCGGGCCGGGCCCATCGGCTGATCGCGGCGGCCGTGCTGGGGCTCACGCTCCCGCTGGCCGCCGCTTCGGCGGCCGTCGCCGCGCCGTCCCCCGCGCTGTACCCGTTGCCGACGGGCGAGGCGAGCGATCAGGCGGAGCCGACCGCAGAGACGATCGTGGAGCCGGCTGCGGCGCCGACCACCGGCCCGACCCGGCCCGGCACGCCGGCGACGACGCCTGGCGGGAGCGCCACGCCGGGCACCGCGCCGGCGGTGGCCGTGGCCGCCGTGCTGACGGCCCCGGTGGTCTCGGCGGCGCCGACTCCTGTGCCGACCGACGCGGCAGTTCCGGCGGCCGCGCCGCCGCAGCACCCGGTACCCCGCCCGCACCCGGACGGTGGCGGCCCCCGGGCGCATCGCCACCGGAGCGTGTGGGCACCCCAGCGTGCCGAAGCCGTCCCGGAGCAGGTGCCGGAGCGAGTGCCGGACCGGGCCCCTGTGCAGGCTCCTGCGCAGGCCCCGGATCAAGCGCCCGAGGCCGACCAGGGCGCCCCGGACGCGACGGCTCCCGCCGACGACGCCGCGCTGGACACCGCCACGGCCGCGACCGACCAGGCCGTGGCCGCCGCCGCCCCCACCGTCCTGCCCGCCCGCTGGCGTGACGCCTCCACCCTGCAGTTCCCGCTGGGCGCGGGGCTGGGGATGATCGGGTGCGGGCTCGGGTTGATCGGGTTGCGGTTGCGACGGGGGTGAACCCCGCGGTGGAGCGGTTGCGCCGGGTGGTGGGGGGAGGTTCGGTGAGGGGTGTGTGGCGGCCGTAGGTGGGCCGGGGCGTGGTGGGCCGGGGCGGAAACTGAGTATCCGTACGGATGCCCGGGGCGGCGCGCGTCGGCGTACCGTCGTCAGCGGCGGCGCAGGACGGCGGGCGTACGGGGGCTTCCGCCCGACCAACCCCAGTGAGAGAGAATGTTGTTCATGACGAATCCGATGAACGAGCGC
This sequence comes from Kitasatospora sp. NPDC087861, assembly GCF_044742585.1. Lineage (NCBI taxonomy): Bacteria > Bacillati > Actinomycetota > Actinomycetes > Kitasatosporales > Streptomycetaceae > Kitasatospora > Kitasatospora sp. NPDC087861. The sequence continues at coordinate 210,197 of NZ_JBIUUS010000006.1, read as the reverse complement.
TCGTCGCAGCAGCCCTTCCAGGCCGCGGGCGGGCAGTCGCAGGACGGCCAGAAGGTGCTGATCGTCGGACCGGACGGGCTGCCGGTGGGCCAGGGGTTCGCCGGTTCGGCGGGCGACGACGAGGGAGACCTGCCGCGTGAGCTCCCGGTGACCGAGATGGTCGAGCAGCCCGCCAAGGTCATGCGGATCGGCAGCATGATCAAGCAGCTGCTGGAGGAGGTCCGGGCGGCGCCCCTCGACGAGGCCAGCCGGGCCCGGCTGAAGGACATCCACGCCAGCTCGATCAAGGAGCTGGAGCTCGGTCTGGCCCCCGAGCTGGTCGCCGAGCTGGAGCGGCTTTCGCTGCCGTTCACCGAGGACAGCATTCCGACCGAGGCCGAGCTGCGGATCGCCCAGGCCCAGCTGGTCGGCTGGCTGGAGGGCCTGTTCCACGGGATCCAGACCGCGCTGTTCGCCCAGCAGATGGCGGCGCGGGCCCAGCTGGAGCAGATGCGGCGGGCGCTGCCGCCCGGTCTGAACGGTGGCGAGCCGGACGAGGACGAGCCGGGCCAGGGCCGCGGCATCCGGTCCGGCCCGTACCTGTAGCGGGCCGTCGGAACCGGACGTACCACGACGATCCGCCCCGGATCGAGGCGCCGCCGGACGGCGTCGGCGGCCCGGGGCCAGGATCGGCCCTGGACCGATCACCGTCGGCGTGAGCCGATACCCTGACCCCTGTCGCAGGCCGGTCGTACCGCCGCGGCAGGGGTCCGCCAGGCCAGCGGGCCGGGCCCACCACGCACGGACGAGACCGAACGTCACGGTCGCGGCGCCACGGCCGCGCCGAGGGGGAGCAGAGGACCATGAGCGAGCACGGCAACGCGGCGGTCGAGGGCTCCTCCCTGGGCAACGGCCGCTATGTGCTGCAGCGGCTGCTGGGCGAGGGCGGCATGGCCTCCGTGCACCTCGCGTACGACAGCGTGCTGGGCCGGCAGGTCGCGCTGAAGAGCATGCACAGCGAGCTGGGCCGGGACGACTCGTTCAAGGAGCGGTTCCGCCGCGAGGCGCAGGCGGTGGCCCGGCTGGAGCACCCGAACATCGTCACGGTGTACGACAGCGGCGAGGACGTCGCCCCGGACGGCTCCAGCACGCCGTACATCGTCATGCAGCTGATCGACGGCAAGGGCCTGCGCGAGGCGATCAACGAGGCGGTCGCCCAGTTCGGCGCGATGCCGACCGAGGAGGCCCTGAAGGTCATCGTCGGCGTGCTGAACGCGCTGGAGGCCTCGCACGACATGGGCCTGGTGCACCGCGACATCAAGCCCGGCAACGTCATGTTCGACCGCAAGGGCAACGTCAAGGTCATGGACTTCGGCATCGCCCGGGCGCTGGAATCGGGCGTCACGTCGATGACACAGACCGGCATGGTGGTCGGCACCCCGCAGTACCTGTCGCCCGAGCAGGCGCTCGGCAAGCCGGTGGACGCCCGCTCGGACCTGTACTCGGTCGGCGTGATGCTCTTCGAGATGCTCACCGGCCAGCTGGTCTTCGACGGCGACTCGGCCTTCTCGATCGCCTACAAGCACGTCCAGGAGGAGCCGCCGGCGCCGTCCACCCTCAACCGGTCGATCATCCCGGTGGTGGACGCCTTCGTCGCCCAGGCCCTGCGCAAGGACCCGGCCCACCGGTTCCAGAGCGCGGCGGCGATGCGGGACGAGGCGGAGCGGCTGATCGCGGCCGCGAAGGGCGGCGGCAGCGGGCACCCGCTGCAGGCCAGCACGCCGCTGGTGATCAACGAGGGGCCGCGCTCGGTGCACGCCGCGCCGCCGGCCCCGCAGACGCCGCAGCCGCAGTACCCGCAGCAGCCGCAGTACCGGACCCCGCCGCCGGCCTTCCAGCCGCCGCACCAGCAGGGCCCGCAGACCCCGCACCCCCAGTACCTGCAGCAGGGGGCGCCGCAGCAGCCGCAGTACCGGACCCCGCCGCCGGCCTTCCAGCCGCCGCACCAGCAGGGCCCGCACACGCCGCACCCCCAGTACCTGCAGCAGGGGGCGCCGCAGCAGGCGCACACCCCGCCGCCGCAGCCGATGCCGCCGTACCAGCAGCCGAAGGCGCCCAGCGGCGGTGGCTGCTCGACGGCCGCGGTGGTCATCGGGATCATCGTCGGCGTGCTCGTGCTGGCCGGCATCATCATCGCGATCGTGGTCAACAAGGCGCAGGACAACAAGACGAAGACCAAGACCGGGCACACCAGCGGCGAGCGGCCCGCGGCGGTGCTGGTGGTGGACCTTCCGGCCGACCGGTATGGCCTGCTCTGACGCTTTCCGGCCGGTTCGGGCGTGCCACGGGTCCGGGCCGGAAGCGGTAGCGTTCGGGGATACGTAAGCGACAGGGCACCGCGATCCGAGCGAACGCCCGGGGCGAGGAGCGATGGCACAGACGCAGCAGCCGGACGACGACACGGGAGCCGGTGCGAACGGCCGGACCGGCGGGACGCCGAGGATTCCCGAGCCCGGCAGCGACGCCGCGACCACCGCGTTCCCGCCGGTCATCGGGGCCGGCGGCCCGCACACCCCCGGTCGCGGCACCGCCGCCCCGCTGGGTACGGTCGGCGACGGCCGCTACCGGCTGACCCACCGGCTCGGCCGCGGCGGCATGGCCGAGGTGTTCGCCGCCGAGGACGTCCGGCTGGGCCGGACCGTCGCGGTCAAGCTGCTCCGCGGCGAGCTGGCCCAGGACGACATCGCCCGGCTGCGGTTCACCCGTGAGGCGCACGCCGTCGCGGCGCTCAACCACCACTCGATCGTCGCCGTCTACGACACCGGCGAGGAGTACGTCGGGGACGAGTCCACGCCGTACATCGTGATGGAGCTGGTCGAGGGCCGGACCGTCCGCGAGCTGCTGGTGGACGAGCAGGCGCCGCCGGTCGACCAGGCGCTGATCATCATCGCCGGGGTCCTGGAGGCGCTGGCCTACAGCCACCGGCACGGCATCGTCCACCGGGACATCAAGCCCGCCAACGTGATCATCACGACCGCGGGCGCGGTCAAGGTGATGGACTTCGGCATCGCCCGGGCGCTGACCGGCACCGCCAGCACCATGACCCAGACCGGCATGGTCATGGGCACCCCGCAGTACCTGTCGCCCGAGCAGGCCCTCGGCAAGCCGGTCGACCACCGCTCCGACCTGTACGCGGCCGGCTGCATGCTCTACGAACTGCTGACGCTGCGCCCGCCGTTCACCGGCGACACCCCGCTCTCGGTGGTCTACCAGCACGTCCAGGACATGCCGGTGCCGCCCTCGCACGCCAACGGCCGGGTGCCGGCCGGGCTGGACCCGCTGGTGCTGCGTTCGCTGGCCAAGAACCCGGACGACCGCTTCCAGGACGCCGACGAGTTCCGTGCGCACATCCAGCACGCGCTGCGCGAGATGCACGGCGCGGCCGGTGCGGGCTGGGCGGGCGCGGCGGCCGGGCTGGCCGCCGCGGGGCAGGGGAACACCGGCGCCACCCAGGTGATCCGGCCGGACCAGACCGCGGCCACCGCGGCCTTCGGCTCGATCGGCCCCGGTGACCAGACCTCGATGATGCCCTACCCGGGGACGGGCCAGGGGGCCGGCGGACCGCACACCCCGTCGACGCCCTACCCGGGGGCCGGCGGCCCCTACGGCGGTGGCGGTGGCGGTGGCGGTGAGGGCGACGGCGGTGACGGGGACGGCTCCGGTCGTCGGCGCGGGCCGTGGGGCTGGGTGGCCGGAGTGGCGGCCGTGCTGGTCGCGGCCGGGGTCGGCATGGCGTTCGCGTTCAGCGGTGGCGACGGCGGGACCTCGCACGTCGTGCCGCCGACGCCCGCACCGGTGGTCAGCACGACCGAGCCCACCACGCCGACCCAGAGCGGCACCCAGAGCCCGCCCGCGCCCAGCACCGGCACCCGGCGCCCGCAGCAGCCGACCGACAACGGCAACTACAGCGGCAACAACAACAGCGGCAACAACAACATGTCGCCGTCGTCGAGTTCGGGCAAGCACACGCAGACTCCGACGCCCACCGGGAGCGCCAGCCACACGCCGACGGCCCCTTCGACGACGACCAACCCGCCCACCACGGCGCCCACCACCCCGAGCACCGGCGGCGGTGGCAACACGGCCACCTCGCCGCCGCCGCCGAGCAAGTCGGTTCCGCCGGTGACGGCCCCGCCGGTGACACAGCCGCCGGCGACGCCCTGATCGGTCCGGGCTGACGCCGGTCAGTTGGCGAAGGCGTCCAGGACCTGCTCGTACTCCTGGCACCACCAGGCCAGTTGGCCCGCGGAGGCGGGGTACAGCGGGTCGGCCCGGTGGTCGGCCCGCTGGTAGCGCCACTGGAGCATCCAGAAGTCGTTCAGCCGCTCCCACCAGACCCGGTGGGCGGCGGCGGCCAGGTGCTCGGCGGTGGCGGCCCCGGTGGCCCGGTAGGCCTGCGAGTAGTGGCGGACCCGCACCAGGTCGAGCGTGCCGGACGTCCGGTCGTTGAAGAGCAGGGTGGCGGCGCGGACGGCCTCCTCGGCGCGCGGCTGCGGTCCGAGCTTGTCCCAGTCCAGGACGGCCGCGACCGGGCCGCCGTCGGGGCCGTCGCCGTACAGCAGGTTCAGCCCGTGGAAGTCGCCGTGGGTCCAGCCGGTGGGCGGGGCGGTCTGCGGGTCGGGGCGGCGGTGGGCGTGTTCGGCGAGCAGTTCCAGCCGTTCGGTGAGCCTCAGTTCGATCAGCGCGTCCAGGTCGCCGTACGGGCGGTGGTCGCGGGCGCGCCGCCGCAGGTCGCGGGCGAGGTCGGCGCTGTCGAGGGGGTTGGCGGCGCGGTAGCCGGCGGGCTGATCGAGGGGGGCGCACACGTCGTCGAGCGCGCCGTGCAGTCGGCCGAGCAGCGCGCCGAGCGCGTCGCACTGCGGCGGGGAGAGGTCGGTACCGTGCCGGTGTCGGCCATCGACCCAGGGGAACAGCGCGAACAGCCGGCCGCCGTAGCCGGCCACCGTGCCGGATCGTTCGGCGCAGGCCAGCGGGGGTGCGACGGGCAGCCCGAGGGCCTGCAGCCCGGCCATCGCGCGGTGGTGGGCGACGATCTTCGGACGGCTGGCGGTGGCGGCGTCGACGTAGCACTTCAGGAAGTACCCGCCGGTCTCGGTGGTGACCCGGTACCCGCGGTTCAGCAGGCCTTCCGCGACCGGTTCGGCGGCCAGCAGCCCCCCTACCCGGTAACGGCCCAGGACCTCGGCGAGTGCGGCGCGCGGGACGGGCGGACTGAGGGTCCCTATCGGCGGCGCGGAGAGGTCGGGGCGGGCCGGGGAGCAGGAGAGGGTCTGGCTGAAAGTCACAGCCAGAGGTTAGGGCCCCCGTGCGGGGGCCCTTGACAGAGCATCAGATCTGTGCTTGCTGTTCTGATCAGTGCTGCTGGTCCGCCTGGTGCCGTGCCACGAAGGCCGCCGCCTGGGTGCGCCGCTCCATGCCCATCTTGGCGAGCAGACTGGAGACGTAGTTCTTGACCGTCTTCTCGGCCAGGTGCAACTCGTTGCCGATCTGACGATTGGTCATCCCCTCGCCGATCAGATCGAGGATCCGGCGCTCCTGCTTGGTGAGCTGCGCCAGCCGCTCGTCCTCCTTCTCGCCGCCGTCGCGCAGCCGGGCCAGCACCCGACTGGTGGCGACCGGGTCGAGCAGCGACTTGCCGGCCGCGACGTCCCGGACGGCGGTGATCAGGTCGGTGCCGCGGATCGCCTTCAGGACGTAGCCGGAGGCGCCCGCCATGATCGAGTCGAACAGTGCCTCGTCGTCCGAGAACGAGGTCAGCATCAGGCACTTGATCTCCGGCAGCCGGGACCGGACCTCCCGGCAGACCTCGACCCCGTTGCCGTCCGGCAGTCGGACGTCGAGCACCGCGACGTCCGGGTGCACCGCCGGGATCCGGGTGAGCGCCTCGGCGGCGGTGCCGGCCTCGCCGACCACCTCGATGTCGTCCTCGACCGAGAGCAGATCGTGCACGCCCCGCCGGACCACCTCGTGATCGTCGAGCAGGAATACCCTGATTTGTCCGTTATCAGTCACCTCCAAAGACTCCCATACCACCGCACGAAAGACCTATCCTCCCTATCACCACGGCAACGCGATCCGGCCGGAGCGCTCCAAAACCGATACCGAGAACCCCCTTACGTACGGGCCGCTGCCCGGATAACGTGCGCTGGTGTCCTGAAGGCGCCCGAATTGAGAGCTGCGTCACGCGGTCCGTCACCCCCACCCTTCCGACGGCGCGCTACCCGCGGCACCCTCGGGGTTGTAGGCCCTGAACAAGTAGGACGTCCTAGCGCAAGCGCGCCAAGGGCGGACGCTGGGTAACGTTCTCGTGAGGGACGCCGTCGGAACAGGATCACCACCTGCCCCGCAGTAGGTGCGCACACCCACGCGCGCCCCGCGAGGCGGTGACCGGACCGGTCACCGGCGACCCCGGGCGGCCGGACAGACCGAGGAGTGAACGTGACCGTCAAAAGCACGGCGAGGGCTCGCAAGAAGGCGGCCCCCGGCGTCCCTGACACCCTCCGCGCCACGGGGACGGACGCCCAGCCGGAGCTCGTACAGCTGCTCACCCCGGAAGGCGAGCGGGTCGAGCACCCGGACTACCCGCTCACCACCACTCCGGAGGAGCTGCGCGCCCTCTACCGCGACCTGGTGCTGGTCCGCCGGTTCGACGGCGAGGCCACCGCACTCCAGCGCCAGGGCGAGCTCGGCCTGTGGGCCTCGCTGCTCGGCCAGGAGGCCGCGCAGGTCGGCTCCGGCCGCGCCATGCGCACCGGCGACTACGCCTTCCCCACGTACCGCGAACACGGGGTCGCCTGGTGCCGCGACGTCGACCCGCTCAACCTGCTCGGCATGTTCCGCGGCGTGAACCACGGCGGCTGGGACCCGAACGAGAAGAACTTCCACCTGTACACCATCGTGATCGGTGCGCAGGCCCTGCACGCCACCGGCTACGCGATGGGCGTCAGCAAGGACGGCGCCGACGACGCGGTCATCGCCTACTTCGGCGACGGCGCCTCCAGCCAGGGCGACGTCAACGAGGCCTTCACCTTCGCCTCGGTCTACAACGCCCCCGTGGTGTTCTTCTGCCAGAACAACCAGTGGGCGATCTCCGAGCCCACCACCACCCAGACCAAGATCCCGCTGTACCGCCGCGCCTCCGGCTTCGGCTTCCCGGGCGTCCGGGTCGACGGCAACGACGTGCTGGCCTGCCTCGCGGTCACCCGCTGGGCGCTCGACCACGCCCGCAGCGGCAACGGCCCGGTGCTGATCGAGGCCTTCACCTACCGGATGGGCGCGCACACCACCTCCGACGACCCCACCCGCTACCGGGCCACCGAGGAGACCGAGGCCTGGAAGGCCAAGGACCCGATCCTGCGGCTGCGCACCCTCCTGGAGAAGGAGGGCCTGGCGGACGAGGAGTTCTTCACCGCGATCGACGCGGAGAGCGAGCGACTGGGGCTGCGGGTGCGCGAGGGCGTGCGCGGCATGCCGGACCCGGACCCGACGCTGATCTTCGACCACGTGTACAGCGAGCCGCACGCGCTGGTTGATGAGGAACGGGCCGAATACGTCGAGTACGCGGCCTCCTTCGAGGCGGGGGAGAACCACTGATGGCCGGTCAGCTCAGCATCGCGAAGGCGCTCAACGACGCGCTGCGCAAGTCGCTGGAGAACGACCCGAAGACCGTCCTGATGGGCGAGGACATCGGCAAGCTCGGCGGCGTCTTCCGGATCACCGACGGCCTGCAGAAGGACTTCGGCGAGGGCCGGGTGATCGACACCCCGCTGGCCGAGTCCGGCATCGTGGGCACCGCGATCGGCCTCGCGCTGCGCGGCTACCGCCCCGTGGTGGAGATCCAGTTCGACGGTTTCGTCTACCCGGCCTTCGACCAGATCGTCTCCCAGCTGGCGAAGATGCACGCCCGCGCGCTCGGGCACGTCAAGATGCCGGTCACCATCCGCATCCCCTACGCGGGCGGCATCGGCGCGGTCGAGCACCACAGCGAGTCGCACGAGGCGTACTTCGCGCACACCGCCGGCCTGCGCGTGGTCAGCCCGTCCAGCGCGCACGACGCGCACTGGATGCTGCGGCAGGCCATCGCCTCGGACGACCCGGTGATCTTCCTGGAGCCCAAGCGCCGGTACTGGGACAAGGGCGAGATCGGCCCCGCCGCCGACCTCGCGCTGCACGACGCCCGGATCGTGCGGCCCGGCACCGACGCCACGCTGCTCGCCTACGGCCCGATGGTCAAGGTCTGCCTGGAGGCCGCCGCGGCCGCCGAGGAGGACGGCCGCCGACTGGAGGTCGTCGACCTGCGCTCGCTCTCCCCGGTGGACTTCACCACCCTGGAGGAGTCGGTCAAGCGCACCGGGCGGGCCGTCGTGGTGCACGAGGCGCCGGTCTTCCTGGGCATGGGCGCCGAGTTGGCCGCCCGGCTCACCGAGCGGTGCTTCTACCACCTGGAGGCGCCGGTCCTGCGGGTCGGCGGCTACCACGCGCCGTACCCGCCGTCCCGGGTCGAGGAGGCGTTCCTCCCCGACCTGGACCGTGTGCTCGACGCCGTCGACCGCGCGCTCGCGTACTGATCCGGGGAGCGAAGATGACCACCGAAGTTCGCTCGCTCCGCGAGTTCAAGATGCCCGACGTGGGCGAGGGCCTGACCGAGGCCGAGATCCTCAGCTGGTACGTCAAGCCGGGTGACACCGTCACCGACGGGCAGGTCGTCTGCGAGGTGGAGACCGCCAAGGCGGCGGTGGAGCTGCCGATCCCGTTCAACGGGGTCGTCGAGCAGCTCTTCTTCCCGGCGGGCGCGACCGTCGACGTCGGCACCGCGATCATCTCGGTCGCGGTCGCCGGGGAGGCCGGGGCCGTGGCTCCTGCCGCCGCTCCGGCTGCTCCCGCCGCCGAGGCCGCCGCTCCGGCCGCTGCGTCGGCCGAGCCCGAGCCCGAGCGGCGCGAGGTGCTGGTCGGTTACGGCCCGCGCACCGGCACCGCCCAGCGCCGGGCCCGGCGTACGACCACGACCACCGTCAACGCGACGCCGGCTCCGGCCGCGCCGGCTGCTCCGGTCGCTCCGGTGCCGGCGCAGGTCGCGCCCGTGGTGGCCGAACAGCCCGTCGGGGGACGGCCGTTGGCCAAGCCGCCGGTACGCAAGCTGGCCAAGGACCTCGGCATCGACCTGCGCGCCGTCGTCGCCACCGGCCAGGACGGCGTGATCACCCGCGAGGACGTGCACGCCCACGCGTCGGCCCTGGCCGCCGCGCAGGCCGCTCCGGCGGAGCGGCCCGTCGAGGCCGCGCCGGTCGAGGCGCTGCCGGCGCCGGTCGGCACCACGGGCGACGTCCGGGTGCCGATCAAGGGAGTCCGCAAGGCGACCGCGCAGGCGATGGTGGCCTCGGCCTTCACCGCCCCGCACGTCACCGAGTTCGTCCAGGTCGACGTGACCCGCACGATGAAGTTCGTCCGTCGGCTCAAGGAGAGCGGCGAACTGGGCCGGGACGTCCGGATCAGCCCGCTGCTGCTGGTCGCCAAGGCGCTGCTCACCGCGGTCAAGCGGCATCCCGAGATCAACGCGCAGTGGGACGAGGCGGCCCAGGAGATCGTCATCAAGGGCCAGGTGAACCTCGGCATCGCCGCGGCCACCCCGCGCGGCCTGATCGTCCCCAACATCAAGGACGCCGGCGGCAAGACCCTCACGGGCCTCGCCGTCGCGCTGGGCGAGCTGATCGACACCGCCCGCCAGGGCAAGACCTCGCCGGGCGACATGCAGGGCGGGACCATCACCATCACCAACGTCGGCGTCTTCGGCGTCGACACCGGCACCCCGATCCTCAACCCCGGCGAGGCCGCGATCCTCGCCGTCGGCACGATCCGGGACATGCCGTGGGTGCACAAGGGCAAGGTGGTCCCGCGTCAGGTGACCACGCTGGCGCTCTCCTTCGACCACCGGCTGGTGGACGGGGAGTTGGGCTCCAAGGTGCTGGCCGACGTGGCCGCCCTGCTGGAGCGCCCGAAGCGCCTGATCACCTGGGGCTGACGGCCCGGAACGTCACGAAGGGGCCTTCCCCCCACACCGCCGTGTGGGGGGAAGGCCCCTTCGCTTGTGCCCGCCCGTCGACTAGCGCTGGGGACGGAGCCGACGGACGGCGATCAGGACGCCGGCGCCGAGGGCGAGCAGGGCGGCGGAGGCGGCGAGGAGGAAGGTGTTGGAGGAGCTGGAGCCGGTCTGGGCGAGCTCGGGGGTGCCGGCCGGCGCGGTGGTGGCCGGGGCGGCACTGGGGGTCGCGCTCGGCGCGGCGGGGGCCTTGGTGGGCGCGGCGGCGGGCGCCTTGGTGGCGGCCGGGGCCGAGGTCTGGTCGGCGGCGGGCTTGGCCGGGGCGGGCTTGTCCTGCTTGGCGGGGGCGGGCTTGGCCGGAGTGGTCGGCTTCGCGGTGGTGGTGGGCTTGGGGGCCGGGGCGGGGTTCTCGGCCTGGCGCACCACGCGGACGGTGCGCGCCTCGCTGGTCTCCACCGGGAAGCCCTTGGCCCGGCCGCCGACGGTGACCTGGAGCTCGGTGAGGTCCTTCGGCGCCTGTGCCGACAGGCGCACGCGGTACATGAAGTTGGCGACGCGGCCGGTCTCCAGGCGGTCGGCCTTCGCCGAGGGGGCGTCGGCCCACAGCGTCGGGTCGCAGCCGTGGCGCAGGGGCACGGTCTTCCAGCCCTGGTCGGAGGAGACCTCGACCACGAAGTCCTGGGGCCGGAGGCCGCCGCGCGGGTTGTAGATCGCGAGCAGCGGGGAGGCGTTCTGGACCGTGGCGCCGGTGAAGTTGCCGACGCTGTCGCCGATCTCGAGCTTCGGGCCGCCGGGGGTGATGGTCTGGCCGGGCGGGGTCATGTGGAAGCCGGCGCTGATGCCCGTGCGCACGTCCCCCTGGTCGCCCGCGGCGGGCCCGCTCTGGTCGGCGACGGCCGCGTTGTCCGGGCCTCCGCAGGCCCAGGCGGAGTCGGTGGCGAGGAACTGGACGCCGCCGGCGAGGACGGTGGCGGCGGCGAGGGTGGCGATGCGGCGGCGGCCGGAGAAGGCGCGGTCGTTCTTCGCGAAACGGGTGATAACGGACGTGCGCATGACGTGACTCCCCAGGGTCATGGGTCTGACGGTGTGTGGGTGAAGACGACCGGGCCCGCTCGGTGTCGAGTGGGAGCGCCCCCCGGTCTCGCCGGTCTCGCTCTCCGTGCCTTCATCCGTATAGACGCGCATCCCCGGCGGTGGTTGCAGGTGGGTTCAAAAGTTTTCTCGGGAGCCTTGGACGCGGCGTTCGGGATACTTCCGGAATGACTGAGGAGCTGACAGTCCGACCGGAGACGGGGTCGGACGGGGGCGGGGAGCGTCGGTCGCTGCGGCGGGACGTGTCGGGGCCGGCGCTGCTGGCGGGGCTGGTCTGCATCGCGGTGTCGTTCTCGGGGCCGCTGGTGGTGGTGCTCGCGGCGGCGGCCGCCGGGCGGCTGGACGCGGCGCACACGGCGTCCTGGATCTGGGCGGTGTCCATCGGCAGCGGGCTGAGCGGCTTCGCGTTGAGCTGGTGGACCAGGACCCCGGTGATCACCGCCTGGTCCACCCCCGGGGCCGCGCTGCTGGTGACCAGCCTGGGCGCGTACCCGTACCGGGAGGCGGTCGGGGCGTTCCTGGTGAGCGCCGTGGTGGTGACGCTGTTCGGGGTGACCGGCTGGTTCGGCCGGCTGATCGCGGCGGTGCCGGCCGGGATCGTCAACGCGATGCTGGCGGGCATCCTGTTCTCCTTCGGCGCCGGGATCTTCGGCGCCGTGCACAGCGCGCCGGTGCTGGTGGTGGGCAGCTTCGCGGCGTTCCTGCTGGCCAAGCGGCTGGCACCGCGGTACGCCGTGCCGGTGGCGCTGCTGGCGGGCGGGGTGCTGGCGGCGCTGACCGTCGGACTGCCGCTGCACCTGGGATCGAGCGGGCCGACCCGGCCCGTGTTCACCGTGCCGGCGTTCTCCTGGGCGGCCATGGTGGGGCTGGCGCTGCCGCTCACGATCGTGGTGCTGGCCTCGCAGAACGCGCCGGGCCTCGGGGTGATGCGGGCCTTCGGCTACCGGACGGACGACCGGCTGCTGATCGGGTCGACCGGCGTGATGTCGCTGCTGCTGGCGCCGTTCGGCTCGCCGGGGGTGAACCTGGCGGCGATCACGGCGGCGATCTGCTCCGGCCCGGAGAGCCACCCCGACCCGCGCCGCCGCTACGTCGCGGGGATGTCCTCGGGCGCGCTGTACGTGCTGGTGGGCAGCTTCGGCGGGGTGCTGGTGAGCCTGTTCACCGGCCTGCCGAAGGAGCTGATCGCGGTGATCGCCGGGGTCGCCCTGCTGGCCTCGCTGCAGGGCAGCCTGGCGGCGGCGGTGGCGGACGAGAAGGGGCGGGACGCGGCGGTGGTGACCTTCCTGGCGAGCGCCTCGGGGATGAGCCTGTTCGGGATCGGCTCGGCCTTCTGGGGCCTGCTGTTCGGGCTCGGCACCCATCTGGTGCTGAACCTCCGCAAGCGCTGACGGGGCAAGGGCGTTCCCCGGTCGCGGTTCGGGCGGTTGCTCTGATGCTTGTTCCAGTCATTGGAATGACTGGTGTGGGGTGAGTCATTCGGCCAGGTCGGTGACTTTTTCGGGGAGTGGTAGGGACGACACACCCGTACGGGTACGTCTCCGCTCCACCACCCGGGCGACGCCGGGTGACCGGAGCCCCGAGGACGCACCCGTATGCCGCCTGGCAACCCTGGCCGTCTCGTCCGGAGTCTGGCCGCGCTCGTGCTGGTGTCCACCGCCGTACTCCCCTCCGCCCTGGAGCTGGTCGGCCCCTCGCCGTTCGGCGCGATCGGGCCGGGCGCCCCCGCGGACCGGGCGGTGCCGCCGCACGCAGTCCAGCGCGCCGACCACCGGCCGGCCGCGGCCGCCCCGACCGTCGACATACGGCGCACCGGTGACCCGGCCAACCGGATCACCCTGGTCCTGCTCGGCGACGGCTACACGGGTGCCGAACAGGACCTGTTCCGGCAGCAGGCGGACCGGGCCTGGCGCGCGCTGATGGACATCGAGCCGTTCCGCACCTACCAGGGGTACTTCAACATACGGCGGGTCGAGGTGGTCTCCCCGGTCTCCGGGATAGCCGAGACCGAGAGCCGGGGCCGCAATCCCGCCACCCCGCTCGGCATGCACTTCTGGTGTGAGGGCACCGCCCGGCTGCTCTGCGCCGACGAGGCCGCCACCGCCCGGTACGCGGGGGACGGCTCCGGGCCGCAGTACCTGATCGCGCTGGCCAACTCCAGCGAGTACGGCGGCGCCGGCGGAACCGGGGTGACCACCCTGGCCGGCGGCAGCCCGGACGCCGGGCGGATCATCCAGCACGAGATCGGGCACACCGTGGGGGACCTCGGCGACGAGTACGACAGCGCCCCGGACGACGCCGAGTACCCGAACCTCTCCACCCTCGGCGCCGACGACATGCGCAAGAAGCAGACCAAGTGGTGGCGCTGGCTGGGCGTGGAGTCCCCGGACGGCGCCGGGACGGTCGGCGCCTACCGCAGCGCCAACGGCCTCTACCGGCCCACCCCCGACTCGGTGATGCGCACCCTGGGCAGCGCGTACAACCTGCCGTCGCGCGAGGCGATCATCGAGGAGCTGTACCGCAGGGTCCGGCCGACCGACGCCCCGACGCCGCCGCCCGGCGAGGTGGCCGGGCGCCCCCGGTTGCAGGTCCGGCCGCTGCCGCTGGCCGGCTCGCGCCAGTTGCAGGTGCAGTGGACGGTGGACGGCGTTCCGGTGGTGCCGCAGGCCGGCGGCGGTGCGCTGGACACCGCCCAGCTGAACCTGGCCCCGGGGCGGACGGCCACCGTGACCGCGACCGTCCGGGACACCACCGACTGGGTACGGGACGAGGCCTTCCGGGACCGCTACATGACCCGGTCGGTGTCCTGGACGGTGACCGGCTGAGGCCGGGTTCGTGCCCGATCGACCGCACCCCGTGCCAGGCCTCCCATCATGGGATGACTAATCTGGTCGCACTATGACCGTGGAGCCCGCCCGTTCAGCCGCGCCCCTGTCCGTCTCCACTCCCCGAACCGCGGCCGAGCCCCCGGCCGTCCCCGCCCCCTCCCCGCCCGGCGGGCGCGCGGCCTGGCTGGCCTGGTCCATCGGCGTCAGCGTCTACATCCTCGCGGTGATCCACCGCACCAGCCTCGGCGTGGCCGGACTGGACGCCGCCGACCGCTTCGGCATCGGCGCCTCCGCGCTCTCCACCTTCTCGATCCTCCAGGTGCTGGTCTACGCGGCCATGCAGATACCGGTCGGCCTGCTGGTCGACCGGTTCGGGCCGCGCCGGGTGCTGCTGTTCGGCATCGTCCTGCTGAGTGCCGGCCAGCTGGCCTTCGCCTTCAGTTCCTCCTTCGCCCCCGCGCTGGCCTCCCGGGCGGTGCTCGGCTGCGGCGACGCGATGACCTTCATCAGCGTGCTGCGGATCGCTGCCCGGTGGTTCCCGGCCGCCCGGAACCCGTTCGTGGCCCAGCTGACCGGCCTGGCCGGGATGGGCGGCAACCTGGTCACCACCGTGGTGCTCGCCCAGGCCCTGCACCACGAGGGCTGGACGCCCACCTTCACCGCGATCGCGCTGCTCGGCGTCGCGGTCTTCGCGCTGGTCGCGCTCTTCCTGAAGGAGGCCCCGGCGGCGCCGGCCGCCCGGCCGCCGGAGCAGCCGTCCGCGGCGCGGCCGAAGGTCGGGCGGCAGGTCCGCGCCTGCTGGCGCGAGCCGGGTACCCGGCTCGGCCTCTGGGTGCACTTCACCACCCAGTTCCCCGGCAACGCCTTCGGCCTGCTCTGGGGCCTGCCCTACCTGGTGGAGGCGCAGGGCATGTCCCGCGCCGAGGCCGGCGGGCTGCTGACCCTGCTGGTGCTCAGCAACATGGCCTTCGGCTTCCTGTTCGGCCGGGTGCTCTCGGTCTCGGCGCGGGCCCGGATGCCGATCGTGCTCACCGTCATCACGGCCACCGGGCTCGGCTGGGCGCTGGTGCTGGCCTGGCCCGGTGGGCACCCGCCGAGCTGGCTGCTGGCCGGGATCATCGTGGTGATGGGCAGCAACGGCCCGGCCTCACTGGTCGGCCTGGACTACGCCCGGGCGCGCAATCCGGTGGAGCGCCTCGGCACCGCCTCCGGGATCGTCAACATGGGCGGCTTCATCGGGACGATGATCACGCTGTTCGGCATCGGCGTGCTGCTGGACGGGCTCTCGCCGGCCGGCGCCGGGGAGTACTCGGCCGACGCCTTCCGCTGGGCGTTCTGCTGGCAGTACGCCCCGCTGGTGGTCGGCACGGTGATGATCCTGCGGCTCCGGCGGAAGGTTGCGGCGGCGGCGTAGGGTTTCCGACCGGTGGAAACGTGATCAACCTGCCCGAAAGCGAGGTTGACCGAGCGCGAGTCGACGACCCGCGGGCGGGCCGCGTCGACGACGTGGCGCACCCGGCTCGGGTTCAACCCTCCGGGCACCGCGCACACGTCCGCCGTGACGGACCACGGCTCCCCGGCGATCATTCGGAGGGGTCGGATGCGGCGGGGGTCAGACGGTGACGGTGAAGGCGGCCAGGACCCGGTCGGCCAGTTCCTTGTCGCCCTCGACGGTCACCGGTCCGGGGCGACCGCGGCCGCAGGCGAGCCGGAGGTAGGTCTCCCAGTCCATGGTGAGCTGGACGTCCGGGGCCAGGCTGATCGACTCGTCGACGGTGCCACGGCCGGCCGCGTCGACCCGGACGGTGCGCAGGAACTCCACCGGGCCGGTGACGTCCAGCACCAGGGCCGTTCCGGCCGGGGCGCCGGCCTGGTGGGCGACGGCCTTGGGCAGCAGTCCCAGCAGCACGTCCCGGGTGATCAGGGCGGCCGGGGCGTCCAGGTTGCCGGGGGTGTCCAGGGCCCGGCGCAGGTCCTGCTCGTGTACCCAGACGTCGAAGGCTCGCAGGCGCAGCAGCTCGTGGTACGGCACGTCGCGGCTGTGCGGGCCGGCCGGCCAGCGCACCGGCTCCTCGGGCGTCTGCTTGGCGTTCCGCAGTGCCCGGGAGCGGCGGATGATCGTGTACTCCAGCTCGCTGGTCATCTCCAGCGCGGTGTGGCAGCGGCGCTTGTCGACCGGCAGCTCGATGTAGCGGGCGAACTCGGTGGTCACGTGGCGAAGGTCACGCGGCAGCGAGTGGATCGGGCGGGGGTCGCCGAGCAGCTCGGACTCGACCGCGATGACGTGCGAGACGACGTCCCGGACCGACCAGCCGGAGCATTCGGTGGCCCGGTTCCAGGAGCCCTCGGGGAGGGGGGCGACCAGCTCCGATATGGACTCGATGCTCTGGGTCCACGCCTCCGTGTAAGCCTGCACGGTCTGGTTGTCCGTCACGGGAATTTCCGGCCTTCCGTCAGCTTCCTTGCCCTCTGCGCCCGGCCTCCCCGGTCGGCCGGGTTGGTCCGGCTTCCGGGCGCACACGCTAACCGCACGTTACGCTGCCGGGAGACAGCTGGGCAGCGCTTTCGGGTGACGATCGTAGGTCTCTTGCCGTGGACGGTGGTACTGTGCGCGCTTCATTGATCCAACTCGCGGTCTCCGACGCCGAGCCGCCCGCGGAGCGGCGGGCCCGGGCCGCCGCCCTGGTCCGGGCGCAGCAGGGTGCGGACCTGGTGGTCCTGCCGGAGCTGTGGCCGCTCGGCGGCTTCGCGTACGACCTGTGGTCGGACGGCGCCGAGACGCTGGACGGGCCCACCTCGGACGCGATGGCGGCCGCCGCCCGGGCGGCCGGGGTCTGGCTGCACGCCGGTTCGATCGTCGAACGCGATCCGGACGGGCCGATCTACAACACCTCGCTGCTGTTCGCGCCGGACGGCGAGCTGGTGCACACCTACCGCAAGATCCACCGCTTCGGTTTCGACAGCGGCGAGGCGGTGGTGATGGGTGCCGGGCAGGAGATCGTCACCGCGCCCACCGAGTTCGCCACCCTGGGCCTGGCCACCTGCTACGACCTGCGCTTCCCGGAGCTGTTCCGGGCGCTGCTGGACGCCGGCGCGCAGCTGCTGGTGGTCCCGGCGGCCTGGCCGGCCCGGCGGCGCGAGCACTGGACGCTGCTGGCCCGGGCGCGCGCGGTGGAGGAGCAGGCGTTCGTGCTGGCCTGCAACACCGCGGGGACGCACGCCGGGGTCGAGCAGGCCGGGCACAGCATCGTGGTGGACCCGTGGGGCCGGGTGCTGGCCGAGGCCGGTACGGAGGAGCAGGTGCTGACCGTCGAGTTCGACCCGGCCGAGGTGGCCAAGGCCCGCGAGGAGTTCCCGGTGCTGCGGGACCGCCTGCTGGGGATCCCGGCGCCGGTCCAGCGCTGACCCCGGGCGGGGCCGGCCGGGGGGTTGGTTTGTACCTTCTCGGGGCGGGTTTGAGAAGATGAGCACTCGTCGTGTTCCCCGCCGCTCGATGGCCGGTCCACCGAGGGTCGGCCTGGTCGGCCCGCCCGAGGAGGCCGCGCGCATGTCCGGCAACGGCGCAGGCGACACCCGCCCCGTCATCCAGCGCAACAGCCTGCGCGAGCAGATCGCCGGCGCACTGCGCGAGGAGATGATGGCCGGCCGGTTGGCGGCCGGTCGCAACTTCACCGTCAAGGAGATCGCCGAGCTGTACGGCGTCTCGGCGACCCCGGCCCGCGAGGCGCTGGTGGACCTCGGCTCGCAGGGGCTGTTGCGGGCCGAGCACCACCGCGGATTCACCGTGCCCGCGCTGGGCTGGGACGACTTCCTGGAGATCTTCGAGTCCCGGGTCCTGGTCACCGACAGCTACTACCGCCAGTTCTCCGCCCGCCGGGCGCTGCCGGACCTCACCCGGCTGCCCTCGCTGCGCCGCCGGGCCGACGCGGCGGTCCGGGCGGCCCGGGCCGGGAACCTGGACGTGATGGTGGGCTGCGACCGCCGGTTCTGGCAGGAGGTCGCCGCGCTGATCGGCAACCGCCGGATCGGCGACTACCTGGACTGGCTGCGGGTGCAGTCGTGGATGTTCGCCGCCCCCTACCTGCGGGAGATGCCCGTCCTGGCCGGGGTCTGCTGGGACCGCCACCTCGACCTGGTCGACGCCATCGGAGCGGGTGACCTGGCCGGCGCGCACCGGATCATCTGCGAGTACAACCTGTACACCGCCCGGCTGTTGGCCGGGCTGGCCGGACGGCCGCTGGAGTCGGTGACGGTGCTGGCGCTGCTCACCGAACTCGTGGACGACGAGCCCGCGCCACCGGCCCCGCCCGGCTCCGCCCAGCCTGTCGCTGCCCCGCCCGTCTCCGCCCAGCCCACGGCGGCCCAGGCGGCTGCCACAGCGGCCGCCGGTCGGGTCGGGTCGGGTCGGCGCCGACCGGGCGAGGAGGTCGGCCGGGAGCTCGGCCGCGAACTCGGACTGGGCCTCGGCCTGGTGCCGCAGCCGCGTGCGGTGCCGTACAGCCGGTTCGGCCGGCGGCTGCCCGAGCCGCCCCCGGACGCCCCGCAGGGACGGCCCGACCCGCACCCGGCCCCGGGCCGGTAGGGTGGGCGGTCGTCGAACCGGGCGCTCCGCACAACGGCCGTCCGGGTACCGACCCCGCCCCCGTCGTCGTCCCGCCCTGCGGGCGACCCCGCCACCCGGAGAGGAACTGCCGGCCATGGCCTGCGACCTCTGGCTCGTCCCGCTCGTGGACGTGCTGAGCCACAGCCCCGACAACCCCTTCCGGGACGATCTCGCCCTCTACAACGCCGTGTTGGCATCGCGCGGGCTGCCCGAGGTGCCGGTCTACCAGTTCGTGCCGGGGATCAGCGGTGCGGTCGAGCCGATAGCCGCCTTCGACTACGACTCGCTGCACTTCCTGCGCCGCGCCTACCTGCTGGGCCTCACCGGGCTGGACATCACGCCGGTGGACTCGCTCGGCGGCGACTACGAGCAGCTGCTGGAGATGTTCGAGAGCAGCGCCGAACAGTCGCACCTGGTCTGGCACTTCGACCACGCGGGCGCCTACGTGCCGATCGAGTTCCCGGCGCCGCTGGTGGACGACGCGCTGCTCGCCTCCGGTGGTCCGCTCGGCTCCAGTCACGGGCTGCTGCGCGAACTGCAGGCCGTCGCCCCGGTGCTGGGCATCGACCCGCTCAACCCGCCGGACCCGACCCGGCCGCTCGGCCCGACCGGCCTGGAGCAGCCGTTCGGGCCGCCGCTGGACGACCTGCACCCCTTCGCCCGCGAGCGGCACGCCTGGGCCGGCCTGTACGCGGCGGCGACCCGCAGCCTCACCCAGGGCTCGATGGTCGTCTTCGCCTGAAGCCTCAGCAGGCCGCTGCCCCTTCGCGGCAGCGGCCCCTCAGCGGCCCCTCGGCCGCCCGTTGCCGCAGCGGCCCTCCGGCACCCGCTACCGCGGCCGCCCGCTACCGCAGCGGCCCCTCCGGCGGCCGCTGGCGCGGCATGGTGGGCCGGGTGCCCGGTGACGGCAGCACCCGCACCTGGGCGCCCCCCCCGGTCTCGCTGCGCCCGCTCCAGGTCCCCGGGGCCTGGGTGGGCAGCTGGGTCATGGACGCGCGGAACTCCAGCATCCACTCCGAGGTCTCGGTCCGGACCATGTCCGAGACGTCCTCGCAGAACCGGCGCAGCACGCCGAGGCAGCGCTCGGCGGCCTCGCCCGCAGTGCCCTCGGTCGGGCCGAGCACCTCGCGCACGCACTCCGACGCCCAGTCGAACTGGAAGGCCTCCAGGCGGCGTTGCAGCGCCTGCGCGGTGCTGACGTCGCGCATCCAGCCGGAGGTGAGGCCGAACACCCGGTCGGTGCCGTAGCAGGCGGCGGCGAGCGCCAGGCCGACGTAGCCCCAGCTGGTGCCGTGCGACACCGCCCCGGTCAGGTCGACCAGCGGGGCGGTCACCCCGCCCACCGCGAAGCCGGCCGTGCCGAACCGCAGCAGGCGCGCCCAGCGGCGCTTCCAGACCCGGTCCTTGCGGTACCAGTCGATCGCCTCGACCGCCCGCTCCTCGGACCAGCGGTACAGCTCCTCCAGGCGCTCGGCGGGCTCACCCCAGTCCCCGAGCGGGAACTGGCGGGCGCTCAGATCGGCCCGTCGGCGGGTGGACGCCTGGTGGGCGACGGTCGCGGCGGGTGGGTCCTCCTCGCCGATCTCCTTGCCCCAGGCACTCTCCTCGGGCTGCATTTCCGGCTGGCTCACCTGTGGGGCTCCCTGTGGCGGGCGGACTGCTGGGTCTGGCGGTCCATCGACTGACGCGGCGTCTGCCGGTGGTTGTCCAACAGCACTTCTTACCGCCAAATGGCTGACCATGGGGACGCTTCCCCGGTGATCGTTACCGGATTCGGCCACCGGAACCCGAGGTGGGAGGGATGCGGGGGTCGGCGAGATTTCACCCGTCCGAGCGAGGGCCCGGTGACCCGCCGTCCTGACTCGGCCACCCGGCGCGCACCGACCGGGGGCGGGTTTGGAGGTTCCTCCGACTTCGTCGGCGTACGGAGCTCTTCTCCTGGAGGATCGGACGGGACCGGAGAGCGGCCGGAACTGGCCACCGACTACCCTTGCCAACCGTGAAGGTCCTCGTCATCGGCGGCGGCGCCCGCGAACACGCCCTGTGCCGCTCTCTGTCCCAAGATCCCGCCGTGTCCGAGCTGCACTGTGCCCCGGGCAACGCCGGGATCGCGCAGGTGGCGACGGTCCACCCGGTCGACCAGCTGAACGGTGCGCAGGTCGCCGACCTGGCCGTGCGGCTCGGCGCCGCCCTGGTCGTCGTCGGTCCGGAGGCCCCGCTGGTCGCGGGCGTCTCCGACGCCGTGCGCGCGGTCGGCATCCCGGTCTTCGGCCCGTCCGCGGCAGCTGCCCAGCTGGAAGGCTCGAAGGCCTTCGCCAAGGACGTGATGGCCGCGGCGGCCGTGCCCACCGCCCTGTCCTACGTCTGCACCACCGCCGCCGAGGCGGCCGAGGCGCTGGACGCCTTCGGCCCGCCGTACGTGGTCAAGGACGACGGCCTGGCCGCCGGCAAGGGCGTGGTGGTCACCTCCGACCGCGCGGCCGCGCTGGCGCACGCCGCCTCCTGCGAGCGCGTGGTCATCGAGGAGTTCCTGGACGGCCCCGAGGTCTCGCTGTTCGCGATCACCGACGGCACCACCGTCGTCCCGCTCCAGCCCGCGCAGGACTTCAAGCGCGCGCTGGACGGCGACGAGGGCCCCAACACCGGCGGCATGGGCGCCTACTCGCCGCTGCCGTGGGCGCCCGCCGGGCTGGTCGAGGAGGTCCAGGCGAGCGTCCTGCAGCCGACGGTCGACGAGCTGCGCCGCCGCGGCACCGAGTTCTCCGGCCTGCTGTACGCGGGCCTGGCGCTCACCTCGCGCGGTACCCGGGTGATCGAGTTCAACGCCCGCTTCGGCGACCCGGAGACCCAGGTCGTGCTGGCCCGGCTGCGCACCCCGCTGGCCGCCGTCCTGCTGGCCGCCGCCACCGGCACCCTGGACCAGCTGGAGCCGCTGCGCTGGGACGAGGGCGCGGCCGTCACCGTGGTCGTCGCCTCCGAGGGCTACCCGGCCGCGCCGCGCACCGGCGACCCGATCGAGGGCCTGGCCGAGGCCGAGGCCGACGGGACCGCGTTCGTCCTGCACGCCGGCACCAGGGCCGGTGCGGACGGCCAGGTGCTGAGCGCCGGCGGCCGCGTCCTGTCGGTCACCGCGACCGGCACCGACCTCGTCGAGGCGCGCGACCGCGCGTACGCCGCCGTGGACCGGATCACCCTCAAGGGTGGCCAGCACCGCACCGACATCGCCCTGAAGGCGGCCACCGCCTAGGGCCTGTCCCAGGGGGCCGTTCGCATACTCCCGGCACCCGCCCGCAGGGCGCTGCGCATCGTGGGATTTCCCCCCATGGACGCAGCGCCCTGCGGGTTTCCGGGGCGGGAGTGGCTCCGGGGGCCGGCGCACCGTTCGGCGGGCGGAATCCAGCCCATCGGGTGACAGCACCAGCATCCAGCTGACGTAACCGGGCGCCCGGCCTTATGGTGCGCTGGATCGCAGTGCGACGTGGCCGTGCGCCGGGGTCGCCGCCGGGTAGCGGCGCTCCCGCGGGGGGATGCTGGACGGCGTCCGGCCGGGCGGGTGCCCGGGTGCTTCGCACCGGACCGGTCGCGGCCGTCCGGAATCCGGGCGGTGTCACCGGGACGAGTGGAAACCGGAGCGATCCGGAACACCCACCCGGGCCCGGGCGTCGAAAATGGCAGAAGCGCCACACAGCATGCACTACCGGGGATCGGACGCCTCCGCTTCCCGGTCGGAACTGATCGTTTCGAGTCGGCTCAGGGCCCGTCGCCGGGCGCCCGAGGGCTCCGAAGGGGGTGCCGCACCGTATGGCCGCAGTCGACACCGCGCGCGCTCACGCTCAGGCGGTCCTGCGGGTCCGAGGTCTCGCCCTGGCCGCCGCCGCCATGCCCGCCGCCGTCGCGGTGGTCCTGCTCGCGGGCCGGTTCACCGGGCGGATCGGTGAGCCCGGCTCCGCCGACACCGCCGGGTGGGACGCCGCCCGCTGGGTGGTCTGCGCGGTGGCCGCGCTGACCCTCCTGGTCGCCGGGCTGACCGCCCGCGGCTACCGCGCGGCCGTCCCGCCCCAGACCCCGGCCATCCCGCTGAAACGCGCGGAGGCCCCCGAGCTGTACCGGCTGATCGACGAACTCGCCGACCGGCTGGACGTGCCCGCGCCCTCCGCCGTCGCGCTCACCCCGGACTGCGACAGCTGGCTGGAGGACGTCCCGCCCGTGCGGCCGGCCCGCCTGTTCCGGCCGCACCCCGAGCCGCCCGGCCCGGTCCTGGTGATCGGCTCGCCGTTCCTGTGGTGGATGCGGGCCGGCGAACTGCGCGCCCTGCTCGCCCCCGTGGTGGCCGGCGCCGCCGCCTCCGCCGACCCGGAGATCGCCGCCGCCCGTCGCTTCCTGCGCGGCCTGGACGCCAGCCTGGACTGCGGCGAGGTCGCCGCCCCCGGCCTCGGCGGCGGCACCCTGGCGAGCCCGCCCCGGCCGCCCCGTCGCGGCCTGGCCGCGCTCGCCGAGCGGATCACCGGCGGGATCACCCGCCGGCTGCTCGGCGCCTGCCGCGGCCATGCCGCCGAACTGGAGCGGTCCGTCGCGAGCTGGGCCTCCGAGCAGGCCAGAGCGGTGGACTACGGCCTGCGGATCGCCGCCCAGGAGCAGGTCGGTCTGGCCTACGCGGGCTGGGACCGGCTGCTCACCCGGGTCGCGCTGCCCGCCTGGCGGCTCGGCCGCCACCCCGCCCACCTCAACGCCGGCGTGGTCGCCGCCCTCACCGAGCTGTCCCGGCGCGACCGGCTGGCCGACGGCTACGGCAACCGGCTCGGGGACCGCCCCGCCTGCGACCTGCTGGAGGAGCCCGGCACCGTCGACCGGGCGGTCTCCCGGCTCGCCGCCGAGCTGTTCTTCGGCCGTCCGGCCGCCGGAGCCTGGCACGAGCTGGAGTGGGGCGACTATCCGGCCGACGTGGTGGACGCCGGCTGGCGGGCCCGCGCCGCCGTCCTGCAGGCCGCCCTGGACCGGCTCGCCCCGCAGGCCCGCCCCGGCGCCCCGACGCTCACCCGGCTGCTGGGCCGGCTCGCCGAGGGCGACGGCGAGCGGCTGGCCGCGGCGCTCACCGCCCAGCTGGCCCGCACCACCGCCCCGGCCCCGCTGCTCGAACCCGCCCGTAGCGGTCGCGACCTGCTGGTCGACCACGTCACCGCGATGGTCTGCTGCGCCGCCGTCGACACCGCGGGGGGCGCACCCGGCCTGGACTGGCTGGACGGCCCGGTGCTGCTGCTCGGCGGGATCCGCCGCACCGATCTGGCCGGGCCGGTCGCCCAGGCCGTCGAGCAGGGCCAGGACGGCCCGCTACGGGCCTGGCTGGACGCCGCCGACGTCCGCCTGGAGAAACCCGTCCGGTTGTGAGCCGGCAGGCGGCGCTCGGCGCTCCGGCGCGCGCCCCCGAACGGTTCCGCGGGCGGCCGTCTCCGCAGGCCGGAGGCCTGGTCCGGGGCGGCCGTGAGATTCCCGGCACGAATTGCGACCGCAGGGTGACGGAGCGCCTGCACTCTGTGGTGTATTAGTCCGCACGCACATCCGGGGGGCACGTGCCAACCGGGCGGAAGTGCACCTGGGAGGGGCGCGTGGAGACCGAACCCAACCGCCGCTGGGAGTCCGGAACGCACGCTTACAGCGTCTCCGACCCCTTCGGTCAGGGTCCGCTGCCCTGGCTGCGCAGCCCGGACCAGTACCTGGCCGGCGCGGAGGGTGCCATCCCCTGGTACGTCTCGGTGGACGCGCCCGGCCAGCGGCCGCTGGCGGCCGGCGCCCGGCCCAAGCCGCCGGTCGGCACCCCGCAGAGCGCCAACGACGTGGACCAGCAGATCAAGGGCTTCGCCTCGGCCGGGGTGATCCGCCCCGGCGGCTCGGTGGACTTCCGGGTCACCGTCAACCCGCCCCGCGAGTTCACCGTGGACGTCTTCCGGATCGGCCACTACGGCGGCGACGGCGCCAGCCACATGACGTCCAGCCCGCTGATCGCCGGGCTGGCCCAGCCGGCCCCGCTGGTGGTCGAGCGGACGGTCTCCTGCCACCACTGGTGGCACTCCTGGCGGCTGCAGATCCCGGTGCACTGGAAGCCCGGCGCGTACGTCGCCGTGCTGACCACCGCGGACACGCTGCACCGCAGCCACATCCCGTTCACGGTCAGGGACTTCGAGGACCGGGAGCACGCCGCCGAACTGCTCCTGGTGGTCCCGGACGTGACCTGGCAGGCCTACAACCTGTTCCCCGAGGACGGCCGCAGCGGCGCCAGCCTCTACCACGCCTGGGACGGCCGGGGCGGCCTGGTCGGCGAGCCGGAGGCGGCCGTCACGGTCTCCTTCGACCGCCCGCACGCCACCGCCGGGCTGCCGCTGCACGTCGGCCACGCGTACGACTTCATCCGCTGGGCCGAGCGCTACGGCTACGACCTCTCCTACGCCACCGCCACCGACCTGCACGCGGGCCTGGTCGACCCGGGGCGGCACCGGGCGCTGATCTTCCCCGGCCACGACGAGTACTGGTCCGAGCCGATGCGCCGGGCCGTCGAGCAGGCCAGGGACGACGGCACCTCGCTGGTGTTCCTGTCCGCCAACACCATGTACTGGCGGGTCGAGCTGACCGCCGCCGCCTCCGGCGAACCCAACCGGCTGCTCAACTGCCGCAAACGGCAGAAGGTCGGGCCCGGCAGCCCGGCCGCCGGGGTGCCCGGTTCGGCCAGCGCGCTGTGGCGGGACGCCGGCGAGCCCGAGCAGCACGTGCTCGGCGTCCAGTACTCGGGCCGGGTCGCCGCGCCCGTCCCGCTGGTCGCCCGGCACACCGCGCACTGGCTGTGGGACGGCACCGGCCTGCAGGAGGGCGACGAACTGCCCGGCCTGGTCGCCGGCGAGGCCGACCGGTACTACCCCAAGGTGGCGCTGCCCGAGCACACCGAGCGGGTGCTGCTCGCGCACTCGCCGTACCAGGACCTCGCCGGCCGCACCCGCTACCAGGAGACCTCGCTGTACCGGGCGCCCAGCGGCGCGTACGTGTTCGCGGCCGGCACCTTCGCCTGGTCGCCCGCGCTCGGCCGCCCCGGCCTCACCGACGAGCGCATCCAGCGCGCCACCGCCAACCTGCTGGACCACCTCGCCAAGAACTAGCACCAGGCCCGGGGGCTCAGGGGGCATGAAAGACTGCCGGGGCAGTGACCTCCCCTTTCGCGGGCTCGCGCCCGCGAACGACCCCTGAGGACTGAGACACGTTGAGCGGATTTGTCACCAAGCCTGAGCCGGTCCAGGTGCCCGGCCTGGTCCACCTGCACACCGGCAAGGTGCGCGATCTCTACCGCACCGAGTCGGGCGAACTGGTCATGGTCGCCAGCGACCGGATGTCCGCCCACGACTGGGTGCTGCCGAACGAGATCCCCGACAAGGGCCGCATCCTCACCCAGCTGTCCCTGTGGTGGTTCGAGCGGATCGCCGACATCATCCCCAACCACGTGATCTCCACCGAGGTCCCGGCCGGCGCCCCCGCCGACTGGAAGGGCCGCACGCTGATCTGCCGCAGCCTGGACATGATCCCGGTCGAGGCGGTCGCCCGCGGCTACCTGGCCGGCTCCGGCCTGGCCGAGTACGAGGAGAGCCGTACGGTCTGCGGCATCGCCCTGCCGGAGGGCCTGGAGAACAGCTCCGAGCTGCCCCTGCCGATCTACACCCCGGCGCTCAAGGCCGAGGTCGGCGAGCACGACGAGAACGTCCCGTACGAGGAGACCGCGCGCCGGATCGGCGCCGAGCTGGCCGCCCAGCTGCGCCGCACCACGCTGGACGTCTACGCCCGGGCCCGGGACATCGCCCGCGACCGCGGCATCATCCTGGCCGACACCAAGTTCGAGTTCGGCCTGCTGGACGGCGAGTTGGTGATCGGCGACGAGGTGCTCACCCCGGACTCCTCCCGCTACTGGCCGGCCGACGAGTGGCAGCCGGGCCGCTCGCAGCCGTCCTTCGACAAGCAGCTGATCCGCGACTGGCTGGTCTCCCCGGCCTCCGGCTGGGACCGCCACAGCGAGCAGCCGCCGCCGGAGCTGCCGGCCGAGGTGGTCGAGCAGACCCGGGCCAAGTACACCGAGGTGTACGAGCGGCTGACCGGCACCTCCTGGGCCTGACGCCCGACCGCCCGCGGGCCGGGCCTGGACCCGCTAGATCCAGCCGTGCTCGCGGGCGATCCGCACCGCCGCGTGCCGGTTCTCCGCGCCCAGCTTGGTGGCCGCCGAGGACAGGTAGTTGCGGACGGTGCCGGGGGACAGCGCCGCCCGCTCGGCGATCTCGGCGATCGAGGTGCCGTCGGCGGCCAGCTCCAGGACGTCCGTCTCGCGCGGGGTGAGCGGGGTCTCGCCGGCGCTGATCGCGTCCGCCGCCAGCTCCGGGTCCACGTACCGGCCGCCGGCCCGGACGGTCCGGATGATGCCGGCCAGGTCGGCCGCCGAGACGGTCTTCGGCAGGAAGCCACGCACCCCCACCTCCAGCGCCCGCTTCAGGTAGCCGGGGCGGCCGTGGCCGGTGACGATCATGCAGCGGCAGTCCGGCAGCAGCCGGCGCAGCTCGGTGGCCACCTCGATGCCGTCCTTGCCGGGCATCTGCAGGTCCAGCACCGCGACGTCCGGGCGGTGGGCCTGCGCCATCGCCAGCGCCTCCGGGCCGGAGCCGGCCTGGGCGACCACGGTGATGTCCTCCTCCAGGGAGAGCAGCGCGGCCATCGCGCCCCGGATCAGGTGCTCGTCGTCGGCGAGCAGGATGCGCACGGGCGCGGTGTCGGTCATCGGCGGGTCTTCCTCCGTGGAGTCGGGTCAGAGCGGGACGGAGGCGAGCATCCGGAAGGTGCCCGGAGCGGCCTGCGGGACGGTCAGGTCGCCGCCGTGGGCGGCCAGCCGCTCGCGCAGCCCGCGCAGCCCGGTGCCGCCGCCCTGCGAGGGGAGCGGGGCGGCGGGCACCCCGTCATTCTCCAGCTCCAGTACCGCCCGGCCGTCCTCCTGGTGCAGCCGGATCAGGCAGCGGCGGGCCTCGCTGTGCCGGAGCACGTTGGTGGTGGCCTCGCGGATCACCCAGCCGAGCACCGACTGGACCGGGGGCGGCAGGTGGTCGGCGTCCTCGCCGAGGTCGATCTCGCAGGCCACGTCGGCGGAGCGGAGCACCGCGCTGGCGCCGATCGCCTCGGCGTGCAGGTCGGCGGTGCGGTAGCCGCGGACGACGTCCCGGACCTCGCGCTGCGACTCCTGGGCGATCTTCTGCACCTCGGCCATCTGGTCGGCGGCCTCCGGGCGCCCGCGGCGGGCGAGTTGGACGGCGAGTTCGCTCTTGAGCGCGATGGTGGTGAGGTTGCGGCCCATCACGTCGTGCAGGTCGCGGGAGAAGCGCAGCCGCTCCTCGGCGACGGCGAGCCGGGACTGCGCCTCGCGGGCGGCGTCCAGTTCCCAGACGATGGCGGTGATCCAGGCGAAGCTGCGGCAGCTGCCGACGAGCAGGGCCATCCCGAGGGCCGCTCCGATCAGCAGCCCGGCCGTGGTGGCGGCGCCGACCCCGGCGAGCAGCAGTGCGGGGGCGAGCAGCAGCAGCAGGCCGAGTCCGCCGAGGCAGGCCCAGCGCAGCGGCAGTCCCACGCTCATCGGGCCGACGCTCGCGCCCAGCAGGCAGGTGGCGATCACCGCGGTGAACGGCGCTCCGTGGGGGTTCGACGGTCCGGCGGAGGACGGGCCGAGCAGCAGGACGGCCCAGGAACCGACCACCGTGAGCGTGCCGTTGACGATCAGCCAGCGCAGGTACTCGCTGGGGCGCCGCAGGTAGTGGTCGAGCGAGGTGCGGTACGCCCGGAGGGTGACCAGGGTGGAGGCGAGCGAGACGACCAGGGCGACCTGCACGGCCGTGCCGGACTGCGGGACCTGCACGGTGGACGCGCTGGCCAGCAGGTTCACCGGCAGCATGATCCAGGCCATCAGGTAGAGCGACCAGCGGAAGTACAGCTCGGCGCGCTGCGCCTTGCCGAAGCCCTTCCACCGGCGGACCGGCCCCCGGACGTCCATCGAATTGCTCCCCGTTCGATCACTACCCTGTCGCTGCCTTCATATCAGAGGCGGAACGGGAGCAGAACCTTCGGATCTCGAAGCCGTGTCCGCCGGGGCGTCAGCGGCGCGACTCCCAGCGGAAGTAGCGCACCGCGCCCCAGACCGCCAGGCCGAGCCAGACGGCGCCGGTGACCAGGTGCGGGGCGGCGGTGGACCAGGTACCGGCGAAGCCGGTGGCGGCCGCCGAGCCGTCGGTGCCGGTCCAGCCGATGCGGATCAGCTGGAAGGCCGGGGTGGTGGGCAGCAGCCGGCAGAAGTCGGCCAGCTGCGGGGGCATGACCTCCAGCGGGATGAGCAGGCCGGAGCCGAACTGGGAGATCAGCAGCACCGGGAGGGTGGTGATGCCGGCGGTCTCGACGGTCTTGGTGAAGGCACTGGAGACGGCGGCCAGCGCCATCATGGTGCCGATGCTCAGGGCCAGCCCGGCGGCCAGCAGCAGCGGGTTCACCGGCGTGCTGAGCTTGAGGGCGGCGGCGCCGCCGACGGAGACCACGGCGCACATCAGCAGCGCGAGGGTCACCGAGGGCACCGCCGTGCCGGCCAGGATCTCCACGTCCCGGGCCTCGCCGGTGCGCAGCCGCTTGAGCACCAGTTCGTTGCGGCGGGCGACGTACGCGGCGGTCAGGTTGTAGTAGACGACGAACGCCAGGATGCCGCCGATGGTGCCGGTGATCAGCAGCGTGTCGACGTCCAGTCCGGGGTGGGACTCGGCCTGCTGCTTGAGCATGTTGCGCCGGCCGGCGATCAGCAGCAACGGCAGCAGCAGGGCGGTGAACAGGGCGGTGCGGTTGCGCAGCAGCAGGGTGGCCTCGGCGCGGCCGAGGGAGAGCAGGCGCCGGGCGGCGGTGCTCTGCGGGCCGACGGCGGTGGTGGCGGTCTGTCCGGAGGTGGCGGCGGTGGTCATCGGGCGGATCCGATCAGGCGGCGGCGGGCGGTGCGGGCGGTGGTGGCGGGCGACCGGGGCGGGGCCTGGTGGGCGGCCTCGGAGGCGATGGCGAGGAAGGCCTCCTCCAGCGAGGCGCTGCGGGCGTCCAGGGCGCCGAGCGCGATCCCGTGTTGCTGGGCCCAGCCGAGCAGGTCGAAGAGGGTGCGCTGGAGGCCGGTGGTCTGCACGGTGACCTTGCGGCCGTCGACGGTGATCTCGGCCCCGGCGAGGACCGGCAGCGCCGTCCCGGTGTACTCGGGCAGTTCGAAGCTGACCCGGGAGGGCCGGCCGGCGATCACCTCGGCGACGGTGCCGGTGGTGACGACCTGGCCGCCGTGCATGATGGCCAGCCGGTCGGCGAGTTCCTCCGCCTCCTCCAGGTAGTGCGTGGTGAGCAGCACGGTGGTGCCCTGGGCGCGCAGTTCGCGGACGAGCCGCCAGACGGCGGCGCGCGCCTCCGGGTCGAGGCCGGTGCTGGGCTCGTCCAGGAAGAGCACCTCGGGACGGCCGAGCAGGGCCATCGCGAGGTCGAGCCGGCGCCGCTCGCCGCCGGACAGCTGCTTGACCCGGACGCCGCGGCGGTGCCCGAGGCCGACCAGCTCCAGGGCCTCTTCCACCGGGCGGGCGCCGCTGGTCATCCCGGCCCAGCTGCGGCCGGTCTCGGCGACGGTGAGGTCGCCGGGGAAGCCGCCCTCCTGGAGCATGATGCCGATCCGCGGGCGGACGGCGGCGCGCTCCCGGTGGGGGTCGTGGCCGAGCACCCGGACGGTGCCGCCGGTGGGGGCGGCCAGGCCCTCGATGACTTCCATGGTGGAGGTCTTGCCGGCCCCGTTGGTGCCGAGCAGGGCGAACAGCTCGCCGCGGCCGACGGCCAGGTCGACGCCGCGGACGGCGTGGTAGCCGGTGGTGCCGGTGCCGTAGTGGCGGTGCAGGTCGGTGACCTCGATCACGCTGTCGCCGGAGCGGAAGGGCTGGCTCGTTTCCATGCCTCCAGCCTTCCGCCGCCCCGGCCGCGCGGGCAGTGCGCGCCGTCATGACCTGGGGGTGGGGATCCACGGGTCGGCGGTGACAAATGTCATGGGCCGGGCCGCCGTGGCCGGAGCGGGAATGCGGTTCGGCCGGATTGTCCTTGGGCGGGACTTCGGCGCCACTTCGGCGGGAATGCCGAAGGGCCCCCTCGATCGAGGGGGCCCTTCCTTGTGGAGCGGACGACGAGATTCGAACTCGCGACCCTCACCTTGGCAAGGTGATGCTCTACCAACTGAGCCACGTCCGCAGGTCAAACTATGGAGTTGTGCTGTGCTCGCGCACTGCGAGCGGACGACGAGATTCGAACTCGCGACCCTCACCTTGGCAAGGTGATGCTCTACCAACTGAGCCACGTCCGCACGGTGCCTGGTGGGGCACCCGCCGCCTCTCCGGATCACTCCTTTGCGGCGACGAGGAATACTCTACAGCATCGTTCGGGGTGGTCGCCCCACCCTTTCGGTCCAGGCGGGCGGGGCGACCGGGGCGGTACCCGGGGCGGTCAGTTCGCCGCGGCGAACTCCTCGTACACGTGCTTGGGGATGCGGCCGCGGGCCGGCAGCTCCATGCCGCGCGACTGGGCCCAGGCGCGGACTGCGGCCGGGTCCGGGGTGAGCGCGGTGCGGCGGAAGGACTTTCCGGTACGGCTTTGGCGGCGGCCGGCCGCGACGAACGGAGCGAGGGCCTCCCGCAGCTTTTCCGCGTTGTCCACGGACAGGTCGATCTCGTACGACTTCCCGTCGACGCCGAAGTGGACGGTTTCCGCCGCGGCGCCGCCGTCCAGGTCGTCGGAGAGCGTGACAACTACACGCTGAGCCATGGGTGTCAATCCTCTCGGGCAATTCGGCCGCTGGTCCGCGGGGTGCGTCCGGGGGCCTGATGTGCACCACTCGCGTAAGTGCATACGGGCAGGCCTGGTGGCCTGCCGGATACGCAGCACTTGCCGCGACAGGTGGCCCTATTCTGCACCCGAAGGGGGTCGAAATCGAAGAGTCCGGCATTCTTTTCCGGATATTCACGTGTCTTCGCCGGGATGCCGGATACCGGAGTGCCGACGGGTCGATCTGTCCCGGAGTGCCGTATTCGGGTGTTCTTCGGGTGTTCTCGTTCCGGGGGCCGAATCCACTGAAACCGGTCGGCCCGGGCGGGGGCCGGCGGGCCTGGATCCCTTGCCGCGTAAGGGTCTCGGGTCTACGCGCGTCGCCCTCCCCGGCCAGCAATCCTGCCCGAAACCCCCGGTAGTCTGGGGTTCCCCCGCCTCACCGAAGACACCACCGGGAGTGCCAGTGGCACGCGTCGTAGTCGACGTCATGCTCAAGCCGGAGATCCTCGACCCCCAGGGACAGGCGGTGCAGCGTGCACTGCCCCGCCTCGGATTCACCGGGATCGCCGACGTCCGCCAGGGCAAGCGTTTCGAGCTGGAAGTGGAGGGCCCGGTCGACGACGCCGCGCTCGCCCGTATCCGCGAAGCCGCCGAGACCTTTCTCGCCAACACCGTGATCGAGGACTTCACCGTCCGGGTCGAGGAGGCGGCGAAGTGACCACCCGCGTGGGCGTCGTCACTTTCCCCGGCTCCCTCGACGACCGCGACGCCCAGCGCGCGGTCCGTCTGGCCGGCGCCGAGCCGGTCGCCCTCTGGCACCGTGACAAGGATCTCCACCAGGTCGACGCCGTCGTCCTGCCGGGCGGATTCAGTTACGGCGACTATCTGCGCTGCGGCGCGATCTCCCGCTTCTCGCCGGTCATGGAGACCGTCATCGAGCAGGCGAAGCTGGGAATGCCGGTCCTCGGTATCTGCAACGGCTTCCAGGTGCTCTGCGAATCGCACCTGCTGCCCGGCGCGCTCACCCGCAACGACTCGCTGCACTTCGTCTGCCGCGACCAGAAGCTGCGCATCGAGAACGCCGGCACCGCGTGGACCCGGGATTACTCGGCGGGCCAGGAAATCGTCGTTCCGCTGAAGAACGGCGAGGGCCGGTTCGTCGCCGACGAGCACGTCCTGGACGAACTGGAGGCGGAGGGCCGGGTGGTCGCCCGTTACCTGGACGTCAACCCGAACGGTTCGTATCGCGACATCGCAGGCATCACCAACGCCGCCGGCAATGTCGTCGGCCTGATGCCGCACCCGGAGCACGCCGTGGAGCCGCTCACCGGTCCGACCGTCGAGGGCCTGGGCTTCTTCACTTCCGTCCTGAAGCAGCTGGTGAACGCCTGATGAGCCTCGACACCGTCAAGAACGCCGAGCAGACCCCGGACGTCGCCCAGCCCTGGGCCGAACTCGGCCTCAAGGAGGACGAGTACGCGCGCATCCGGGAGATTCTCGGCCGCCGCCCGACCGGCGCCGAACTCGCGATGTACTCGGTCATGTGGTCGGAGCACTGTTCGTACAAGAGCAGCAAGGTCCACCTGAAGCAGTTCGGTGAGAAGAAGCCCGACTCGGACGCGATGCTCGTCGGCATCGGCGAGAACGCCGGTGTGGTCGACGTCGGCCAGGGCTACGCGGTGACCTTCAAGGTCGAGTCGCACAACCACCCGTCGTACATCGAGCCCTACCAGGGCGCGGCCACCGGCATCGGCGGCATCGTGCGCGACATCCTGGCGATGGGCGCCCGCCCGGTCGCCGTGATGGACCCGCTGCGGTTCGGTGCGGCCGACCACCCGGACACCCGGCGCGTGCTGCCCGGGATCGTCGCGGGCATCGGCGGCTACGGCAACTGCCTGGGCCTGCCGAACATCGGCGGCGAGGTCGTCTTCGACTCCTGCTACCAGGGCAACCCGCTGGTCAACGCGCTGTGCGTGGGCGTCATGAAGCACGAGGACATCCACCTCGCGCAGGCCTCCGGCGCCGGCAACAAGGTCATCCTGTACGGCGCCCGCACCGGCGGCGACGGCATCGGCGGGGTCTCGGTGCTCGCCTCCGAGACCTTCGACGACACCAAGCCGACCAAGCGCCCGGCGGTCCAGGTCGGCGACCCGTTCCAGGAGAAGCTCCTGATCGAGTGCACCCTGGAGATCTTCCGGGAGAAGCTCGTCAAGGGCATCCAGGACCTCGGCGGCGCCGGCCTGTCCTGCGCCACCAGCGAGCTGGCCTCGGCCGGCTCCGGCGGCATGCGGGTCGAGCTGGACACCGTGCCGCTGCGCGACACCACGCTCTCGCCGGAGGAGATCCTCATGAGCGAGTCGCAGGAGCGCATGTGCGCCATCGTCGAGCCCGACAAGGTCGACCGCTTCCTGGAGATCTGCGAGAAGTGGGACGTCATCGCCACCGTCATCGGTGAGGTGACCGACGGCGAGCGCCTGGAGATCTTCTGGCACGGCGAGCTTGTCGTCGACGTGCCGCCGCGCACCGTCGCCCACGAGGGCCCGACCTACCAGCGTCCGTACGCCCGCCCGAGCTGGCAGGACGCGCTGCAGGCCGACGCCCCCACCGGCGAGCGGCTGGCCCGCCCGACCACCGGCGAGGGCCTCAAGGCCGACCTGCTGAAGGTCGCCGGCTCCCCGAACCAGGCCTCCAAGTCCTGGATCACCGACCAGTACGACCGCTACGTGCTCGGCAACACCGTGCTCTCGGTCGGCGAGGACTCGGGCATGATCCGGATCGACGAGGAGACCAACCTCGGCGTCTCGGTCGCCACCGACGGCAACGGCCGTTACGCCAAGCTGGACCCGTACACCGGAGCCCAGCTGGCCCTCGCCGAGGCCTACCGCAACGTCGCGGCCGGCGGCGCCAAGCCGCTCGCGGTCTCCGACTGCCTCAACTTCGGCTCCCCCGAGGACCCGGACGTGATGTGGCAGTTCGCCGAGGCCACCCGCGGCCTGGCCGACGCCTGCCTGGTGCTCGGCACCCCGGTCACCGGCGGCAACGTCTCGCTGTACAACCAGACCGGCGAGGTCGCCATCCACCCGACCCCGGTGGTCGCGGTGCTCGGCGTCATCGACGACGTCACCCGGCGCACCCCGATCGCCTTCACCGAGGAGGGGCAGCTGCTCTACCTGCTCGGTGACACCGCGGACGAGCTCGGCGGCTCGGCCTGGTCGCAGGTGGTCCACGACCACCTCGGCGGCCTGCCGCCCAAGGTCGACCTGGAGCGCGAGCGGCTGCTCGGCGACATCCTGATCGCCGCCTCGCGCGACGGCATGATCGACGCCGCGCACGACCTCTCGGACGGCGGCCTCGGCCAGGCGCTCGTCGAGAGCTGCCTCAAGGGCGGCCGCGGCGCGCGGATCATCGTGCCCGAGGGCATGGACCCGTTCGTCCTCCTGTTCTCGGAGTCGGCCGGCCGCGCCGTCGTGGCCGTGCCGCGCAGCGAGGAGCTCCGGTTCAACGACATGTGCACCGCGCGCGGCCTGCCGGCCACCCGCATCGGTGTCGTGGACGGCGAATCCCTGGACGTCCAGGGCCAGTTCACCGTCTCGCTGGCCGAGCTGAAGGACGCCCACACCGGCGTCATCGAGGCTCTGCTCGCCTGATCGCGGCGGCCCCGCGTGGGCGGCCTCCGAGGGGCGGACGGTTCGGTCGAACCGTCCGCCCCTCGGCGTATGTTGGGGCCCATGCCTCCCAAACCCCGTACGTACCAGCCCGCGAAGGTGATCGCCGCCCTGGTCGCGCAGACCGGCGCGCTGCGTACCGCCGTCCACGAGCTCTGCGCCCGCCCGGACGCCGCGGAGCGGCTGGCCCGGCCGACCAGGCTGGGGGCGTGGACGGTCCGCGAGTTGCTCGCCCACCTCGCCGTCCAGATCGACTGGGTCCCGGCGCACTTCGACGATCCGCAGGAGGGCCGGCCGCCGCTGGACCTGCCGGGCTGGGTGGCCGCGGTCGGCACGGTCGCGCCGCTGCTCGACGAGCAGGCGCGGGCGACGGCCCGGGGCGAGTTCGCCGGGGATCCGGTCTCGGTGGCGCAGGCCTTCGACCGGGCCGCGAGCGGACTGGTCCAGCTGCTCTCCGAGGACGAAGTCCGGGACCCGCAGCGCCGGTTCGAGATCCGGCTCGGCTCGATGACGCTCGCCGACATGCTGGTGACCCGGCTGGTGGAGACCGTCGTGCACGCCGACGACCTGGCGGCGGCGCTCGGCCTCGACGGCTTCCCGCACGACCGGCAGGCCGTCGCCGCCGTCACCCGGCTGCTGGCCGACGCCTTCGCCGAGCGCGCCCCCGGCGGCGCGGTCGAGCTGCGGATCCCGCCGTACGCCGTCGTGCAGGCCGTCGAGGGGCCCCGGCACACCCGGGGGACCCCGCCGAACGTGGTCGAGACCGATCCGCTGACCTGGATCCGACTGGCCACCGGCCGGGCGGACTGGGCGGCCGCGGTGGACGCCGCGGCGGTCTCCGCCTCCGGCGAGCGCAGCGACCTGCGGGCCTACCTGCCGGTGCTCGGGTAGCCGGGGCCGGGGCCGGGGCCGGTGCGCCGAGGCCTCGGCGGGGGCCCGGCTGGGCGGCCTTGCGCAGCGGCTCACCGGTTCGCGGCGCTCCGGGCTACGGCACCGACGGCCCGCTCAGGTAGGTGCCGTTCTCCGAGTACGGCCAGGCGTTCGGCGCGCAGCCCTTGAGCCCGTAGATCTGCTGCATCATCGCGGGTGCCGGCTTGCCCGGGCCGGGGCAGCCCTCGTGCCCGTGGCCTATCCGGTGGCCGACCTCGTGGTTGACGATCAGCGCCCGGTACTCGTCGATCGGACCGCTGAACTGCGGTGAACCGGTGTTCCAGCGCTTGGAGTTGACGAGCACCTGGTTGCCGACGTTGCAGTTCACCTCGCCGTGGGTGTCCAGGCCGGAGGCGCCGCAGATCTTGTCCACGGTGGCCGGTGAGGCGATCTTCACGGTGAAGTCGTAGCCGCCGTCGGCGACCAGCTGGAAGCCGTTCTTGCGGTCGTTGGTCCAGCCGCGCTTGTCGCCGAGGACGCCGTGGATCTGGGTGGCGGCGGCCGGGGCGTCGATGCCTATGCCGTCCTCGACCTCCACCCGGTAGCGGCGCACGTTGCCGCGTCCGACCGGCTGGGCGGTGGCGGGGGCGATGCTGAAGGTGCCCGCGCCCTTGGCCGGGCCCGGGTCGGGCGCAGTGGGCATGGGGGTGGGGTCCGGGGCCGGGGCGGGCGGCGCGCTCGGGGTGTCGGCCGCGGTCGGCGTCGGCGTGGCGGGCACGGGGGTCTGCTCGGCGGGTGGGGCGACCCGTGCCTGGGCGGTCGGCCCGGCGTCGGGCGCACCGGAGGAACGATTCAGCACGACCGCCGTACCGCCCAGCACCGCCACCGCCGTGACCAGTGCCGCGAGCATGCCAGGCCCGAGTCTGCGCCGCTGCCGTCGGCGTCGGCGGCCGCCCTGGGTGTTCTTGCGTCGGGCGGCGGATCGGGCTGCGGGCACGATCGACACCCTGGCATGGCGAACGGGTGAATGTCCACATACCGGGTATGCAGGCACCGTCACCCGGTGCCGAACCCGGGAGGGCGGTTGACCCCAGCGCCTCGGGTGGCAGACTGCCTGCATGGCGATTCACCGGAATCTTCTCGACGGCCCCGACCCGACCCTTCTCCCGGAGGACGAGCAGCCCTACCGCATGCTGGCGGAGGAGTCGGCCTCACCCACCCAGGTGGCCGCCGACTTCCCGACCTTCTGCCTGGCCTGGGCGATGCTCGCCGACGACGCCTACGCGGCCGGCCGCTACGTCGAGTCCTACGCCTACGCCCGCACCGGCTACCACCGCGGCCTGGACGCGCTGCGCCGCAACGGCTGGAAGGGCCACGGGCCGGTGCCGTGGGAGCACCGCGGGAACCGCGGCTTCCTGCGCTGCCTGGCGGCGCTCGCGCGGGCCGCCGGCGCGATCAAGGAGACCGAGGAGGAGGCCCGCTGCTGGCAGTTCCTGAAGGACAGCAGCGCGGAGGCGTACGCGGAGCTGAAGCAGTAGCAGTAGCAGTAGGAGACCCACACACGTGTGCCCCCCGGTGGACTCACCGGGGGGCACCTCCGCGTTCGCACGGTGGCCGGGCTCTCAGCCCGGCCACCGGGCTCACTTCAGGCGGTTGCCGGCCGAGCGCAGCTGCTGCGCGGCCTCGACCACGCGGGAGGCCATGCCCGCCTCGGCGAGCTTGCCCCAGGTGCGCGGGTCGTAGGTGCTCTTCTTGCCGACCTCGCCGTCGACCTTCAGCACACCGTCGTAGTTGCGGAACATGTGGTCCACGACCGGGCGGGTGAAGGCGTACTGGGTGTCGGTGTCCAGGTTCATCTTCACGACGCCGTTCTCCAGCGCGGTGGCGATCTCCGCCGCGGTCGAGCCCGAGCCGCCGTGGAAGACGAAGTCGAACGGGTCGGTCTTGCCGTACTGCTTGCCGATCGCGTCCTGCAGCTCGCGCAGCAGCTCCGGCTTCAGCACGACGTTGCCCGGCTTGTAGACGCCGTGCACGTTGCCGAACGAGGCGGCCAGCAGGTAGCGGCCCTTCTCGCCCAGGCCCAGCGCCTCGGCGGTGCGCACGGCGTCGTTGACGGTGGTGTACAGCTCGTCGTTGATCTCGTGCGTGACGCCGTCCTCCTCGCCGCCGGTCGGGGTGATCTCGACCTCAAGGATGATCTTGGCGGCGGCGGCCTGGGCCAGCAGCTCCTGGGCGATGGCCAGGTTGTCGGCGAGGGTCTCGGCCGAGCCGTCCCACATGTGCGACTGGAACAGCGGGTTCTGGCCCTTGGCCACGCGCTCGGCGGAGATCGCCAGCAGCGGGCGGACGTAGCCGTCCAGCTTGTCCTTCGGGCAGTGGTCGGTGTGCAGCGCGACGGTGATGTCGTACTTGGCGGCGACGATGTGCGCGAACTCGGCCAGCGCCACGGCGCCGGTCACCATGTCCTTGTTGTGCTGGCCGCCCAGGAACTCCGCGCCACCGGTCGAGATCTGGATGATGCCGTCGCTCTCGGCCTCGGCGAAACCACGCAGTGCGGCGTGCAGGGTCTGCGACGAGGTGACGTTGATGGCCGGGTAGGCGAACTTGCCCGCCTTGGCCCGGTCCAGCATCTCGTTGTAGACCTCGGGAGTTGCGATGGGCATGCGATCCGCTCCTGTCGGGTTGCGGCGTACGGACGGTGCTGTCCGACGCTGTGTACGCCTTCGGTACGACTCCGTGCCGGCCGCCGACGCGCGGCGCTGCGGTGTGGCTCTCCGGCACCAAGGTTCGAGGCGACCTCCGCGGTACGGCGATGAGGGTGGTGTGCCGCTGCGGACCGGACGCCTGGGCCATCTTCCCAGACTCGTGCCCGCAGGTCAGCAGGAGCCCGCCAGTCGGACCGTCGCCGCCGGCGGTGCGGACCGCCCCGCGTGCGACGCCGGGAGGACACCGGATCCACCCGCTGGGCGAAGCCTTCGTACAGGACGGCCCGCTATCCTGCGCCCGTGGACTACAACCTGCTGGCCGTCAACCTGCTCGACGCCAAATCACTGATCTCGTCCCTCGGCGCCATCGGGCTGATCGCGATCATCTTCGCGGAGACCGGCCTGCTGGTCGGGTTCTTCTTCCCGGGTGACTCACTGCTGATCATCGCGGGCGTCGCCGCCTCGAACGCCGCCTCGTCGGTGCTCGGCGACGGCGCCAAGCTGCCGATCGCCGTCCTGCTCATCGGGACCCCGGTGGCCGCGATCGCCGGCGCCCAGCTCGGGCACCTGATCGGGGTCAAGGTCGGGCCGAAGATGTTCGACAAGCCCGATTCGAAGATCTTCCGGCGCGAGTACGTGCTGAAGGCGGAGGAGTACTTCAACAAGTTCGGGCCCGGCAAGGCCGTGGTGCTGGCCCGCTTCATGCCGATCGTCCGCACCTTCCTCAACCCGGTCGCCGGCACCCTGGAGATGCCCGCCAGGACGTTCTTCCTGTGGAACGTCATCGGCGGTGTGCTCTGGACCGAGTCCATGCTGCTGATCGGCTACTTCTTCGGCGACGCGCTCGCCCCGGTGATCGACAAGTACCTGATCCCGGCGGTGCTGCTGATCGTCCTGCTCTCGGTCTCGCCGATCCTGATCGAGGTCCTGCGCGAGCGCAAGAAGAAGAAGGCCGGTGGCGTGGAGAGCGCCGACACCGACACCGACACCGTGCAGAGCGGCGGCGGCCGCCACCGGCGGGGCTGAGCACCGGGGCTTCCGGGCACATGCCGAGGGGCCGGGTCCTGTTTCACGTGAAACAGGACCCGGCCCCTCGTGTGTGTGTCAGGCGTCTGTGCGCCGGGCCGTCCGTGCGTCGGGCCGGCCGTGCGTCGGGCCGGTCGGGCTCAGAGGCCCAGGTCGTCCAGGGTGTACGCGGTCACGTAGGGCAGGCCCTGCGCCTCGACCGCGGCCGCGCCGCCGCGCTCCACGATCACCGCGACGCCGACCACCTCGGCGCCCGCCTCGCGCAGCGCCTCGACGGCGGTCAGCACCGAGCCGCCGGTGGTGGAGGTGTCCTCGACCGCCAGCACCCGGCGGCCCTTGACCTCCGGGCCCTCGATCCGGCGCTGCAGGCCGTGAGCCTTGCCCGCCTTGCGGACCACGAAGGCGTCCAGTTCACGCCCGCGCGCGGCGGCGGCGTGCAGCATCGCGGCGGCCACCGGGTCGGCACCCAGGGTCAGACCGCCGACGGCGTCGTACTCCAGGTGCGAGGTCGCGTCCAGCATCACCCGGCCGACCAGCGGGGCGGCCTGGCCGTCCAGCGTGATCCGGCGCAGGTCGACGTAGTAGTCGGCCTCCTTGCCGGAGGAAAGGGTGACCTTGCCGTGCACGACGGCCTTGTCCTTGATCTGTGCCAGCAGGGCGTCGCGGTCGTTGCTCATGAGCGTTCAGTCTAGTCCGCTCCTGGGTCGGTCAGCGGCGACGCAAGGCCCTGACCAGCACCACGGCGCCGCCCAGCAGGGCCACCCCGCCGCCGATCACCCACGGCACGGCGCTCCGGCCGCCCGAACCCGGCACCACGATCCCGCCGGCCTCGCCGCCCCAGCGGGACGCCGCCCGGGCCCGGGCACTGCGGGCCGGCAGCGCCGGGGCGTACCGTCCGCGCGGCGGGGCGTGGTCCACCTCCTCGGCCGACCGGCCGACGATGCTGCGGCGCACCGGGCCGCCGCCCGCCGGCTCGTCCTCGTACTCGAACAGCGGCTCGGCGGGGAGCTCCTCGGCGACGCCCTCCTCGTGTCCGTCGTCGCCGGTGGCGCCGGTGGGCAGGCCGAAGCGCTCGGCGTCGGCGTCGGAGAAGGCGATCAGGTCGGACAGGTCGTCGTCGAGGTCGTCGCCGGGCTGGTCCTGGTGCTCCTCGATGAAGACCACGTCGGCGTCGTCGGCGTCGTCGGCGCTGTCGGTGTCCGCGTCGGTGTCGGCCGTGGTGTCGGCGTCGGTGCCTGTCTCCGGGGCGCCCTCGCCCTCGCCGTCGCTCTCCGGCTCCTGCTCGGCGTCCGGGGAGGCGAGCGCGGCGGCGAAGCGGTCCAGCAGCCGGCGGCCGGCGGCGTCGAGGGTCTCCTCGTCGAACTCGGTGAGCCGGCCGGTGGCGCTCAGGTCACCCGTGAAGCGGACCACCGCGGTACCGTCCTCGGCGCCGTCCGCGACGCTGACCCGGACGGTGG
Organism: Kitasatospora sp. NPDC087861; assembly: GCF_044742585.1. Classification (NCBI taxonomy): domain Bacteria; kingdom Bacillati; phylum Actinomycetota; class Actinomycetes; order Kitasatosporales; family Streptomycetaceae; genus Kitasatospora; species Kitasatospora sp. NPDC087861. The sequence goes on along the minus strand of NZ_JBIUUS010000006.1, from coordinate 169,006 downwards.
CGGTCGCCTCGCCGCTGCCGCGGGCCTCCTGGCCCTCGGCGAACACGGTCAGCACGCCCTCGCGCCCCTCGATCAGCGACAGCACGCCCTTGTAGGTGATGGTGGAGCCGCCGATGCGCAGCTTCAGCCGGCCGCCGATCTCCTCCGCCGGCCCGGCACCGACCGCGGCCGGTTCGGTGCTCAGCCCCGGCACGCTACGGGCCAGCAGAGCCGGATCCTGCAGGGCCTGCCGCACCAACTCGGCGGACATCGGGACGACAACCTCATGCTCCATGCCACGGAGCCTACCGACCCAACCCCGCACGGTCCCCACCTACCGCCACCCGACTTCCCCGTCCCGCCCCCGGCGGCCTCGGCGCGCCCCCGGCCGGCACCTCCTGCCGCCGGACAGCCCCGGGTCGCCGTGGCGGGCACCGGCCGCCGCCTCATCGGGCTCGCTCGGTGGGGGCCGTCGGGGTCTCGCGCCACGTACGCCCCCGGGCCGCCGTGGCGCTCCCGCCCGGCCGCCGTTCCGTCGGTGCCGCCGCGCCGGCCGCTCGGCATCTCCCGCCGCCCGCCGCCGGGCCGTCGTGGCGGGCACGCCGCCGCCTCACACGGCTCCGTCCTGCCCTCAGCGGGGCCCGAGCAGGGTGAGGGCGGCCGGGGGGCGGGCGGGGCGGAGAGCGGTGAGGCGGGTGGCCGAGCTGAGGAGGCCGTCGGGGGTGAGGGCGCGGGGCGGTGGCGCGTCGGGGGCGAGGGCGAGCGGGGGTTGGGCGGCGGCCGCGAGGAGGAAGTTCTGGGCGGTGTCCGGCGGGTCGGCGCGGCAGCTCGCGGTGGCGCCGCCCTGGACGGCGTACGGGACGGTCTGCAGCCCCGCCGTCCGCAGGCCGGACTCGATCTGCCAGAGGCCACCCACGTCGCCGCCGCCCCGGACGGCGACGCGGCCGCCGGGGGAGAGCAGCCGGGTGGCGAGGCCGTAGAACTCCTGGGAGTGGAAGGTGACCGGTCCGCCGTCGGCGGGTGCGGGCAGGTCGGCGAGCACCACGTCGTAGGTGCCGTCGGCCGTGGCGGCGCCGCTGCGCAGCCAGGCCATCGGGTCGGAGGCGGTGGTGTGGACCCGGGGGTCGTCGAGGGAGTGGCCGGTGAGGGCGGCGAGTCCGGGGTCGGTGCGGGCGAGCCGGGGGAGTGCGGGGTCGGCGTCGACGAGCCGGACGGAGCGGACGCCGCGGTGCCGGAGCGCCTCGCGGAGGGCGAGCCCGTCGCCGCCGCCGAGGAGCAGGATCCGGGCGTCCGGTCCGGCGGCCATCGCCGGGTGGACCAGGGCTTCGTTGCCGCGGTACTCGTCGGGTCCGCAGACGGCGAGCCGTCCGCCGAGGTAGAGCCGGAGCGGGCCTTCGGCCGGGCCGGTGAGCACGATCTCCTGGTAGTGGCTGCGGGTGGCGAAGCGGACCTGGGCGCCGTAGAGGGCGTGCCGGGCGGAGCGTTCGATGGCGTCGGAGCCGGCGGCGGCCGCGGCGAGCAGGGCGAGGACGAGCGCGCAGCCGCCCCAGAGCAGGAGTCGTATCCGGGGGGTGGGTTCCTCGCGGAAGAGCCAGAGCACGACGGCGGCTCCGGCGACGGCGTTGACGGCGCCGGTGACGAGGGCGCCGGTGCCGGGTCCGAGGCCGGGGAGGATGAGGAAGGGGAAGGCGAGGCCGCCGATCAGCGCGCCCACGTAGTCGGCGGCGAAGAGGTCGGCGGCGGCGCGTCCGGCGTCCTCGCGCCGGATCCGCTGGATGAGGGTCATCAGGAGCGGGATCTCGGCGCCGATGAGGATGCCGATGAGGCAGGTGAGGCCGACCATGGCGGCCTGGTAGCGGCCGATCCAGGCCCAGCAGGAGTAGAGCGCGAGGACGGAGAGGCCGCCGGTGAGCGCGAGGGCGCATTCGACCAGGGCGAAGGCGGTGGCGGGCCGTCGGGTGAGGCGTTTGGCGAGGAGTGAGCCGAGGCCCATCGCGAACACCATGACGGAGAGCACGACGGAGGTCTGGGTGACCGAGTCCCCGAGCAGGTAGTCGCCGAGTGCCACGAGTTCGAGTTCGTAGACGAGTCCGCAGGCCGCGCAGACGAACGCGGCCAGCAGGACGGTCAGGCGGGCCAGCCGGGGGTGGGAGCGCAGCCGGGACCGACGGCGGGCGGGCAGGGGGGCGAGGCTCCGCGCGGGCCGGGGTGGGGCGCCGTCGTCGAGGTCCACTCGCGAGCGGGCGGGTGGACCGGCCGGATGGTTGATCACGAACAAACGCTAGGGGACGTTCGGGACGGATAGCTGCGCCCATTCGACGGACAGTGCAGAACGCCGCATTGACGAACCGTTCCTGCGTACGATTCGTAGGCCGTAGTCGGATCGGCCCCCTTGGTCGGATCGGCGGCCGTCATGCTTCGGGCACCACCAGCGAGGACCGGGTGCAGACCAGTTGGCCCTCCTGCGGGTAGGCGTGCCAGGTGCGCCAGAGCAGCCGGTCCGCGCCGCCCTGGGTGACCAGCGCGGTGAAGGCGCTCGGGTCGCCCGGGAACACCCCGGCCAGGCCGCGCGGGTGCCCCTCGACCAGGGCCAGCAGTTCCTGGGCGCGGGCCGCGAAGTCGTGCGGGGGCAGTGCCTCGATCCGGGCCGCGAACTCGTACTCCCAGCCGCCGACCTGCTTGGCCACCCGGGCCGGCAGCGGGGTGCGACGGCCGGGCAGGCAGGCGACGGTCTCCAGGCACCTGCCCGGGCCGGCGGCGATCACCACCTGGTGCGAAGCGCCCAGCAGCCGCAACTGGAGGGTGTCGGACGTGCCCGGGCGGCCGCCGCCGTCGAGTCTCAGGTCGCGGACCGCGAGAGCGGGCAGCGGTTCGCCGCCCAGGCACCAGGCCAGGTCACCGGCGCGGGTGTCCGTGTAGGAGGTCTGCAGTGTGGTGAGCATGCTCGGCTCCGCGTTTCAGCTCCGTGCGCGCCCGCCGAGCAGCATCGAGTACGCCTAGGCGATGGCGAGGCTGTTCGTGGCTGTGCGGCCCTGGGCGCGGCCGACCGTGGAAGGAAGGATTCCGGCTGGAGATTCAGCAGCAGAGAAGCACGAATACGCCGGGTCCGTCGGTGATTTACCCAACTTTGTCAAGCATTCACTGTTTCGAGCGCGCCTGCTTCGCGGCTCTGATCGAGCCGGTGTGCGACTCTGCACAGCGCGCGCCCCTTTCGCTGAATCGTGCGCCGTGCACGCTGGGAGTGCGCCGTGCGCTCGCCTCACGCGCCGCCGCCCTGCACGCGCCGGGCGGGCAGGGCGGTCGGAGCGTTCCGGAGAGGTCGGCAGAATTGCCTCACGGGCATCAATCTGGCATAGGTGCCAGGCGAGTTGAGGCAAATTCAGCCCGCTCGCCGGGCCATCATTGTTCCCCCCGCGGCCGGGGGTCGATCGGCGCGAGGACCCCGAGCCGGTCCTCGACCGCCTGGGCCGCCTCCAGGCACAGGTCCTCCCGGAACGCCCGTCCGACGAGCTGCACCCCGGTCGGCAGGCCGTCGGCCAGGCCGGTGGGCACCGCCACCGCGGGCAGCCCCGCGAAGCTGGTCGCCTCGCACAGCCGCATCGCCGTGCGGACCAGCTCCCGCCCCGCCGCGTCCCGGGACTCGACGCCCGGTTCGACCGGTGGTTCGGTGAACACCGGTCCGAGCAACAGCGGGTACTCGTCAAGGAATTCGGCCCAGGAGCGGCGGATGCCCAGCCAACTCCCCATCAGCGTCATGAGTTCGGCGGCCGTCGCGGGCGGGGTCCGGGCCATCGTCAGCTCGATGAAGCGGTCGCCGCCCGGGCCGAGCAGGGTGCGTACGGAGGGCCACATCGGCGCGAACTCGGTCATGACGATCCGGTCGTACACGTCCAGGGTCTCGTCGATCCGTGGGACGTCCGCCACCTCGCGCACGTCGTACCCGGCGTCCCGCAGCGCCGCCGCCGCGCGTTCGATCGCGGCCCGGACCGTCGGGTGGACGCCGTGCCCGCCCGGGTCCGCCACGACCGCGACCTTCACCGGCCCGGGCAGCGGCTCGCCGTAGCGCGGCAGGGGCAGGGCCCGCGGATCGCGCGGATCGGGGCCGGCCAGCACCTCGTAGGCGAGCCGCAGGTCGGCGACGCTCCGGGCGAGCGGGCCGTCGGTGACCAGCCACTGCGAGGCCGGGCCCGGGTCCTGCGGCCCGAACGCGCGGTGGTCGGCGGGGAAGCGGCCGGTGGACGGCTTCAGCCCGGCGACCCCGCAGAACGCGGCCGGGACGCGGATGGAGCCGCCGGAGTCGTTGCCGAGCCCGAGTGCGGCCAGGCCGGTCGCGACGGCCACGCCGTCGCCGCCGCTGGACCCGCCCGGGGTGCGGCCGCGGTCCCACGGGTTGGCGGTGTCCCCGTACAGCTCGCTGCGGGTGTGCATCCCGGCCAGGATCATGGTGGGCATGTTGCTGTGCCCGATCGGTACGGCCCCGGCCGCGCGGAGCCGGGCGACCGGGGGAGCGTCGGCCCGCGCCACCAGGTCGCGGAAGCGCGGCACCCCGAAGGTGGTCGCCACCCCCTCGACGGCGGTGGTCTCCTTCACCGTGAACGGCACGCCCGCCAGCGGGCCGGGCTCCTCGCCCGCGGCCCGCGCCCGGTCGAGCCGCCGCGCCTGCGCGCGGGCGCGCTCCGCCAGGACCTGGGTGACGGCGTTGACCTGCGGGTTCACCGCACCGATCCGCTCCAGGTGGCTGTCGAGCAGCTCGACGGCCGAGACCTCTCCGCTGCGTACCGCCGCCGCCTGCGCGGTGGCCGTCAGGCGCCACAGGGCGTCCGGCATGATGTGCTCCCCTCTTCGTACCGATGCACTCGTATCGGTACCGTAGCCTGGGAACCGATACGAGCGCATCGAATAAACCGGAGGCGGGGCCCGTGCCCAGACAGGTGGACCACGAGAGCCGGCGCCGGCGGATCGCCGAGGCCGTCTGCCGGCTCGCCGACGAGCGCGGCCTGGAGGGGGTGACCCTGCGCGACGTGGCCGACCGCGCGCAGGTCTCGGCCGGCGCCGTCCAGCGCTGCTTCCGGACCAAGGACGAGATGCTGCGCTTCGCCCTCGGCTACGTCGGCGAGCGGATCACCGCCCGGGTCCGGACGCCCCCCGCCGCCGACCCGGCGCCCACGGCCGCCGCCGCCCTGGCGCACGCGGCCACCGAGGTGGCGCTGCTCGGCGAGGGGCAGCGCTCCGAGGCGCGGGTCTGGCTGGCCTTCGTCGCCCAGGCCGCCGTCGACGAACGGCTGGCCGGGCCGCTGAACGCCGACTACGCCGCCCTGGAAGGCCTGTTCACCCGGCTGATCGCCGAGGCGTCGCCGACCGCCGGCCCGGACGCCGTCCGGGAGGCCAGGACACTGCTCGCCCTGGCCGACGGGCTCACCACGCACGTCCTCGTCGGCCGCCTCACCGCCCCCGAGGCCCGGGCGATCCTGCACGCCCACCTGGCTGGTCCAGGGCGGGTCTGACCGTTCCCGCCGGCCGGCCGTCGGATCAGAGGCGCTGCAGCCGTGACACCGCCTCCTCCAGCACGGAGTCCTTCTTGCAGAAGGTGAAGCGGACGAGGCTGCGGCCGGCCTCGGCGTTGTCGTAGAAGACGGCGTTGGGGATGGCGACGACGCCGCAGCGCTCGGGCAGGGAGCGGCAGAACTCGATGCCGTCCTTCTCGCCGAGCGGGGTGATGTCGGTGGTGATGAAGTACGTGCCCTCGGGGGTGAACGCCCGGAAGCCGGCCGAGGTGAGGCCGTCGGCCAGCAGGTCCCGCTTGCGGAGCAGGTCGGCGCGGAAGCCGTCGAAGTAGTCGTCGGGGAGGCGGAGGGCCTCGGCGACGGCGTACTGGAAGGGGCCGGCGCTGACGTAGGTGAGGTACTGCTTGGCGGTGCGGACGGCCGAGACCAGGGCCGGGCTCGCGGTGACCCAGCCGACCTTCCAGCCGGTGAAGGAGAAGGTCTTGCCGGCGGAGGAAATGGCGACGGTGCGTTCGCGCATGCCGGGCAGGGCGGCGATGGGGTGGTGGGTGGCGCCGAAGACGAGGTGCTCGTAGACCTCGTCGGTGACGACCAGGAGGTCGTGTTCGACGGCGATGGCGGCGATGGCGGCCAGCTCGTCGGCGGTGAGGACGGTGCCGGTGGGGTTGTGCGGGGTGTTGATCAGCAGCAGCCGGGTGCGCGGGGTGATCAGGGTGCGCAGCTCGTCCAGGTCCGGGCGGAACGAGGGCGCGCGCAGGGTGAGCGGGACGCGGGTGGCGCCGGCCATGGCGATGCAGGCGGCGTAGGAGTCGTAGAAGGGTTCGAGGGCGATCACCTCGTCGCCGGGCTCCAGCAGGGCGAGCAGGGTGGCGGCGATGGCCTCGGTGGCGCCGGCGGTGACCAGCACCTCGGTGTCCGGGTCGTACGTGAGGCCGTGGAAGCGCTGCTGGTGCTCGGCGATGGCCTGCCGCAGCTCCGGGATGCCGAGGCCGGGTGGGTACTGGTTGCCGTGGCCCTCGCGCAGGGCCCGTACGGCCGCCTCGCGGATCTCCTCGGGCCCGTCGGTGTCGGGGAACCCCTGGCCGAGGTTGATCGAACCGGTGGCCGTGGCCAGGGCGGACATCTCGGCGAAGATCGTCGTGCCCATCCCGGCCAGTCGGCGGTTCAGCAGCGGCCTGGTTCCCATGCGAAGGCTCCTCACGGCTCGTAGTCAGGGCCATCCTCTGATGACTGGCGAGTGATGGACAAGCATCTGCAACCCGCCTGAAGCAGTAGTCCAGTTGGTGTCGCAGCCGGACCGACGGCGGTCCGGGCAGATGGGATCACCGCCGCCAAGGTCGAACGGCTGGTTGGGGGAGAGGCGTGTGAACCAGTGCACGACCACGACGAAGGCAGGAACTCGCTGCCGCAACGAGCTGATGCCCTGGTACGGCATTGGCGAGCACCCAGGGGTGTGCGCACGGCACGCCACCGCCGAGTGGACCGCCGCATCGACCGCGGCGCTTGATGTGCCCCTTGACGTTGCGAGTGCGGATCCCGCCGCCCCGTTTCCAGACGTGTCCATCACGCCCCAGTGCCTTATCTGCCCCGTCTCGGTTGGCTGGGTTGCCAAGATCCGCGGCACGAACGAGTGGTACGTGTACGCGCGTACGTTTCTCAGCCGAAGCGGCCAGCCGTATGGCTGGCCGCTTCGGCCTCTACGGGTGTCGCGAGATCGGCCCGTACGGGAAGTTCTCGTGCTTCTTCGTGGTCAAGGGGCTGTTCCGCCGCCGAGTGGAGCTGGTGGCACCGGAGACAGCCGCGCGTATGGCCCGCCGGTTGGGCCCACGGAGCGCCGACTCCCAGCCGACCCGGGCGGGCTCGGCGGTATCAGTGTGACCAGTAGGAGTCGTCGACCGTCGCGCACTCCGCCTTGACGGACTCCGGTGGCCCCTGCGCGAATCCGCCTGAGCCGTCGGGCTCGGTGGAGTCGGCGACATCGACCACGGAGACATGCAGCTCGGCACAGCCGTCCGCGCCCATCAGGAACTGGAGGTGCTGCTGCGAATCCTTCACCTCCAGCAGCCGCTGCTCACGTCGAACCGCGTACCCCTTCGCGGTCCAGAGCTTCTGTACCTCGTCGAGCCGCTCATTCTGCTTCCCCGGCCCGATCCGGACCCGGCCCCATTGCTCGGCCAGCAGTTCCGCGCGGCCGGTCTTCTTGCATCCCTGGGTACCGCAGAACCCAGTGGTGTCGGCCAGGCTGTAGTACCTCGCTTCGGTCCACTGGAGCCCCGGGTGGAAGGCCCCCGCGACGTCGGCGAGCTCGGCCTCGATCCGGTGCTGCGCCTGCTCGACCGGCACGGTGGGTTCCTCGGGCTCCGGCCAGGCGTACCAGCCGACCAGGAGCGCCAGCAGTACCCCTGGCACGGTCATGCGCCATACCGTGGCCCTCACCTCGGATCCTCCCGGGTGATCGTGTTCCCGTGGCCGCTCACGATCTTCCCGATGTTGGGGAGCGAGTCGCCGCCCTTGTCGTGCTTCCCGAAGTAGTTGTCGTGGGAGTCGGTCACGGTCCCGTCCGCCACTGAGAAGCGCTGCGCGCCGAAGCTCTGGCTTGCCGGGTCCGTGCCGTGCCACAACCCGTCGGGATTCGTGATCGCCTCGTACGCAGCCCAACCGGGAACGAACATCCCGGGGGCCGGTGCGGCCGCGACGGGATCGTACTTGGCCGTGCCGACGTACACGTGATCCGCGCCGACCCCGAGCTGTGACGCCTTGTCCACCCCGACACCCGGGCTGCCGACCAGGACGATGTCGTCGACGGGCAGGCCACCGGGCTGCTGGGTCGCTTTCCCGACCACCAGGGAGCCGTAGCTGTGCCCCTGCGCGGTCATGTGCGCCGGCACCCCCTCGTGAGTGGCCCGGAGTCCGGTCAGGAACTTCTGGTACGCGGCCCCGCCCTCCTCCGCCCGGTCCTGCATGAGCACCGAGGAGCCGGAGCCCTCCAGCTGCGGGGCGTCGTACCCCAGCCAGAACACGGACGCGACGCTCGGGGGCACGTCACCGTTGGCCGTCGCAGCGGTCGTGGCTGACTGGTAGACGCGCTTCGCCGTGGAGGCGTCGCCCGCTCCGACGCCTGCCAGAGTGCTGTTCAGCCCGGGCACCAACGACGAGACGTTCTTGGCCTTGTCCGGGTCGCCCCAGGACAGGATCGCGCGGCCCTGCCCCTGATCGCCGATGCCCAGCAACAGCAGCGGCGGGTCGGAGTTCGGCCCGCCACCATCGTCGAATTTGCCGTCGAGCCGCTTCTGAATGTTCTGGAAGCCGGCGAGCTTCTCCTTGAGGGCGTCGCGCTTGCGCTTCCACTCCGTGTAGTCGGGGTTCTCCACGGGCCCGCCGTTGGTCTCGGCGACGCTCAGCATCTTCTTCGGCTCGGGGCCGAGGTCGGCGAGTTGGCGCTGGCGGTCCTGGATCAGGTTCTTCAGGTTGGTCCGGTTGGCCTGGTCGCGGGCGACGGCGGGGATGCCGTCGAGGTTGCCGATCTGGTCCGGGTGGTTGAGGATCATCCGCTGCTGCTGGTCGTCGGTCAGGCCGTTCCACCAGGCCTTGACGCTGTTCGGGTCGGTGCCTGCGGCGGGGATCTGCTGGAGCGCGTTCGCGGCGTCCAGGTCGGTCTTCGCGGTGGCGGAGTCGAGGCCGGTGCCGCTGCTCGCGTTGGTGGCGAGGTGGGCGAGCCGGGCGCTGATGGTCTGGTCCGTGTGGTCGGCCTCGTTGAGCGCGGCGGTGATCCGGGCCTGGATCTGCTTGGCCTGGTTCTCGGCGTCGGTGCCGGCGAAGTTCGCGGAGTTCGGGTCCTTGTCCCAGGTGATCCCGCCGTCGGCGGCGACGGTCAGTTTGTGGGTCTTGGCGTCGTCGAGGGCGCTGATCAGGTGTGCCTGGGCGGCGGCGAAGCCGTCGTAGGCGTCCTGCAGGGCCCTGCTGACGAGGCCGATCTCCTGCTGGGCGGCCTGGAGCTCGTTCTCCAGGAGCTGGATCCGGGCCTGGGCGTGGCCGGCGGCGGTGCCCGTCCACTGGGAGCGGTTCAGCCGGTCGACGACCTCGCTCTGCCAGTTGTCCTTGTGCTGGCCGAAGGCGGTGGCCAGGGTGTCGAAGGCGTTCTTCGCGGTGGTGATGCCGATGACGTCGGCGTCGTGAAGGGTCTTGATGTCCATTGGGCTACTCGGCCGCCTTCGCGCTGGCGGGCTTCACGGGGCCCGGCACGACGGTCGTGCCGAAGGGGTCCGGCTCGTCCGGGATCGGTGCGGCCGGGTTCCTCATGCTCGTGTGGACGTCCTTCTCGACCTGGCGGTAGTAGGCGGCCGATGCGGCGAGCTTGGTACCGACGTCGCCCATGTCGCCGCCGAGTTTGTCCAGCAGCGTCTTCCAGTTCGTGCCGCAGTTCGTGATGGCGGCGGCGGAGAGGAAGCCCTGCAGGCCGGAGGCGGCCTGGCTGCACGGATCGGTGATCTTCGCGGTCTCGCCCGGTATGAGACCGCCTATGTGCTGGGCGCTCTGTCCGCAGCCGTCCAGCTCGGCCGGATTGACCTTGAACTCCAAGGCCAGATCAGGATCCGCCATGTGTTCCCCCCTGTAGCCGGCTCACGGGCGCTGCCCGTCGCCCGCATTCCCCCCCAGAAATGATTACTGTCGGATAGTAATCGGTTGCTCCTGGCTGCGATCGGCGGACCCGGGCGCTGGCATGCACTTTCCGAGACCCAGCGGGTGGACCTTGTTCAGGACGCGGACATCCTGGAGCAGACCGACACCAGCGCCGATCCAAGTGAGGGTTGACTGAGGAACATGGGCGGCGGATCCGGGGGACTCTCTTGGCGGCGTCCTCGAACCCTGTGGTTCAGCAGATGCCGCTCTCGGCCTTCAACCAAGGCATGGGAGCGTTCGCAGGCTGACCTGGCATCTCGGCAGGGCCACCGCATTCGTCCTCAGGTCGCCAGCGAATAGGCAGCCGAGCAGGGCTTGACCCAGCCGACCTTCCAGCCGGTGAAGGAGAAGGTCTTGCCGGCGGAGGAGATGGCGACGGTGCGTTCGCGCATGCCGGGCAGAGCGGCGATGGGGTGGTGGCCAGCGCCGACATCTCGGCGAAGATGGTCGTGCCCATACCCGCCAGCCTGCGGTTCAGCAGTGGCCTGTTACCTATCGGTGGCTCCTCACGCGTCGTCGTCGGCCCCATCCTGGGACAGCCGGGGGCCGGGGACAAGGACGGCCCGACCACCTGGGGCCAAGTGGTCGGGCCGTGCTCGCGTGCAGGGAAGGGGTCAGGCCTCGTTGGTGCCCTCGGGGGTCCCCCCCTCGCCGTCCTCGCCCTCGATGTCGTTCTGCAGGCCGAGGCGCTCGACGATCCACTGCTCGAAGCCGACGGAGGCCTGGGTCCAGTTGGCGGTGGTGGTGACGAAGTAGTCCAGGTTGACGCCGGTGCCGACGATCATCTGGGCCTCGCCGATCAGGCGGACCACGCCGTCCTCGTGGGTGTGGGTGTAGACCTTGGGCCAGAGGGTCTCGCGGTTCCACTCGTCGATGAGGTCGAGGATCTCGCCCTTCTTCTCCAGCGGGTACGCGCGGTCGTAGAACGCGCGCACCGCGAAGAGCTCCTTCTGCTCGCCGCGGAACATGTAGTAGACGCGGAAGCCCTCCCAGGGGGCGGTGAGGTCGCCCTCTTCGTCCACGACGTGCTTGAGCTGCATCTGGTCCAGCAGCTGGGTGACCAGGCCCTGGTCCGGGACGATGATCGGCGGCGGGCCGGCCGGCCGCCCCTGGCCGCCGGGCTGACCGCCCTGGGGGGCGCCGAACGACGGGATGGACGACGGGTCGATGCTCATGGGGGTCCTCTTCCTCAGTGCACGTGGTGGCCGGCAATGAGAGGCCGCCCTTTCCACCTCCCATCCTGCCTCATTCGGGGCTCGCCTCACAGGGGCACCCGGGCACGCGTCGATCTTCGATCGGGGCGTTCCGACGCCTGGTGGACGGGGCTTTGGTGACGGAGAGTGTCCGGTCGGGTGGCGTCCGGGCGAGGGTGTCGGTCGGCCCGTCCGCCGGCGCATCGCGCCTCAACTGTGCGGTGCCACACAGAGGTTGTCCGGGCCGCCCGCTCGACTGTGCGGGCGGCCCGGACCTGCGGCGCTACTTCTCCAGCGGGCCGCGACTGCGGATGGTGAGTCGGTCGCCTTCCTCGTCCCGATCGACCAGGACGGTGTCCCCGTCGTGCACCTGGCCGGACAGGATCGCCCGGGCCAGCTGGTCGCCGATCGCGGACTGGATGAGCCGGCGCAGCGGTCGGGCGCCGTACGCCGGGTCGTAGCCGGTGAGGGCCAGCCAGTCGCGGGCGGCCTCGGAGACGTCCAGGGTGAGCCGCCGCTCGCGCAGCCGCTCGCCGAGGCGGGCCACCTGGAGGTCGACGATCCGGCTCAGTTCGGCGGTGCCCAGCGGGTCGAAGACCACGATGTCGTCCAGCCGGTTGAGGAACTCGGGCTTGAACGTCGCCCGGACGGAGTCCAGCACCAGGGCCTTCTTGCGGTCCTCCGGGGTGGCCGGGTCCACCAGGAACTGACTGCCCAGGTTGGAGGTCAGGATCAGGATCGCGTTGCGGAAGTCCACCGTGCGGCCCTGGCCGTCGGTGAGCCGGCCGTCGTCCAGCACCTGGAGCAGGACGTCGAAGACCTCGGGGTGGGCCTTCTCCACCTCGTCCAGCAGCACCACGCTGTACGGGCGGCGGCGGACCGCCTCGGTGAGCTGGCCGCCCTCCTCGTAGCCGACGTACCCGGGCGGGGCGCCGACCAGGCGGGAGACCGAGTGCTTCTCGCCGTACTCGCTCATGTCGATCCGGACCATGGCCCGCTCGTCGTCGAACAGGAAGTCGGCCAGGGCCTTGGCGAGTTCGGTCTTGCCGACGCCGGTGGGGCCGAGGAAGAGGAACGAGCCGGTCGGGCGGTCCGGGTCGGCGATGCCGGAACGGGTACGGCGCACCGCGTCCGAGACCGCCTGCACGGCCTCCGCCTGGCCGATCAGGCGCCGGCCCAACTCCTCCTCCATGCGCAGGAGTTTGGCGCTCTCGCCCTCCAGCAGGCGGCCGGCCGGGATGCCCGTCCAGGAGGCGACCACGTCGGCCACGTCGTCCGGGCCGACCTCCTCCTTCACCATCGAGGCGGAGGCGTCCTGGTCCGCGGCGCGCTCCTGGGCGTCGGTGAGCTCCTTCTCGGCGGCCGGGATCTCCGCGTACATCAGCTTCGACGCCCGCTCGAAGTCCCCGTCGCGCTGGGCCCGTTCGAGCGCGCCGTGCAGGTCGTCCAGCCGCTCCTTGAGCTCGCCGACCCGGTTGAGGCTCTTCTTCTCCTGTTCCCAGCGCGCGTTCAGGGCGCTCAACTGCTCGTTCCGGTCGGCGAGATCGCGCCGCAGCCGGGCCAGCCGGTCGATCGAGGCGGCGTCCGACTCCTTCTCCAGGGCCAGCTCCTCCATCCGCAACCGGTCGACGGAGCGCTGGAGTTCGTCGATCTCGACCGGGGAGGAGTCGATCTCCATCCGCAGCCGGGAGGCCGCCTCGTCGACCAGGTCGATCGCCTTGTCCGGCAGGAAGCGGGAGGTGATGTAGCGGTTGGACAGGGTGGCCGCGGCGACCAGTGCGGCGTCCGCGATCTGCACCTTGTGGTGCGCCTCGTACCGGCCCTTGAGGCCGCGCAGGATCGCGATCGAGTCCTCCACGCTGGGCTCGCCGACCAGCACCTGCTGGAAGCGGCGCTCCAGGGCGGGGTCCTTCTCGATCCGCTCGCGGTACTCGTCCAGCGTGGTGGCGCCGACCATCCGCAGCTCGCCGCGGGCCAGCATCGGCTTGAGCATGTTGCCGGCGTCCATCGCGGAGTCGCCGCCGGCGCCCGCGCCGACCATGGTGTGCAGCTCGTCGATGAAGGTGACGACCTGGCCGTCGCTCTGCTTGATGTCGTTCAGGACGGCCTTCAGCCGCTCCTCGAACTCGCCGCGGTACTTGGCGCCGGCCACCATCGCGCTGAGGTCCAGCGCGACCAGCCGCTTGCCGCGCAGCGACTCCGGCACGTCGCCGGCGACGATGCGCTGGGCGAGGCCCTCGACCACGGCGGTCTTGCCGACGCCCGGCTCGCCGATCAGCACCGGGTTGTTCTTGGTCCGGCGGGAGAGCACCTGGACCACCCGGCGGATCTCCTGGTCCCGGCCGATCACCGGGTCGAGCTTGCCGTCCCGGGCGGCCTGGGTCAGGTCGGTGCCGTACTTCTCCAGCGCCTTGTAGGTGCCCTCCGGGTCCGGCGAGGTGACCCGGCCGCTGCCGCGCACGTCCTTGAACGCGGCGAGCAGCGCCTTGGCCGTCGCGCCCTGCTGCACCAGCAGCTCGGCGACCGGCCCGCCCTCGGCGGCCAGGCCGACCAGCAGGTGCTCGGTGGAAACGTACTGGTCGTCCAGGTCGTCGGCCCGCTTGCCGGCCTCGGTGAGCACCGCGAGGGTGTCCCGGGCGAGCTGCGGCGCGGCGACGGTCGAGCCCATCGCCGTGGGCAGGGCGGCCAGCTGTCGGCGCGCCTCGGCGTCGATCCGGGTGACGTTCGCCCCGACGGCCTCCAGCAGCGGCCGGGCGATGCCCTCGGGCTGCTCCAGCAGGGCGATCAGGATGTGCACCGGTTTGACGTCCGGGTTTCCGTCCGCGCCCGCCTGCCGGATCGCGGCGGACAGGGCGTCCTGCGTCTTGGTGGTGAACTTGCTGGCGTCCACTGCTGGGGGATCCTCCCTCGTCGTCCTTCAGTACTGCTACCTACAGCATGCACTAAGTTGAGTCTATTCCGCTCAAGTTTTCACCTCGCGTTCTCAGGACCGCTTCGACCGGGGCGTCCGGGGCGTCCGGCGGGTCAGCACCAGCAGCTCCCGGGCCGGCCCGCTCGGCCGCTGCCCGGGCGGCCACACCGCGCGCAGCGGCCGCCGCAGGTCCAGCCCCTCCGCCAGCGGCACCGCCACCAGCCGCCGGGTGGCCAGCTCCTCCACCACCGCCAGTTCGCTCAGGCAGACCGGCCCGGCCCCGGTCATCGCCGCCGCCTTCAACGCGGTGGTCGAGGCCAGCTCCAGCCGGGGCCGCACCGCGCCCCCGTACGGCGCCAGTGCCATCTCCAGCACCTCCCGGGTGCCGGAGCCCGACTCGCGCAGCACCAGCGGGGTGGCGGCCAGCTCGGGCCCGGTCAGCGGCGTCCGGCGGCGCGCCCACGGGTGGCCGGGCGCCACCACGACCACCAGCCGGTCCGCCGCCACCACCGCGCCGGCCAGCCCGGGCGGGGTGGACGGGCCCTCGACGAAGCCGAGCTCGGCGTCCCCGGCCAGCACGTGCCCGGCGACCTCCGCCGAGTTCGCCGTCCGCAGCGTCACCGACGTCCCCGGACTGACCTCGGCCAGCGCCAGCAGCCAGCCCGGCATCAGGTACTCGGCGACGGTCAGGCTGGCCACCACCCGCAGCTTGGCGTCCCGCCGCTCGCGCAGCGCGTCGATCCCGGCGTCCAGCGACTGGGCCGCCTCCACCACCTGCCGGGCCCACTCGACCACCAGCTGGCCCGCCTCGGTCGGCTTGCTGCCCCGCGGGGAGCGCTCCAGCAGCGGGACGCCGACCTGCCGCTCCATGCCCTTGATCCGGGCGCTGGCGGTCGGCTGGCTGACGCCCAGCTCGGCCGCCGCCCGTCCGACGCTGCCCAGCCGGGCCACCGCGAGCAGCAGCTCCAGGGCGCCGAGCTCGGGGACACGGGGGGAGAGGGCCATAGGTTCAGGCTATGTCCTCATAGAGCCCGCGGCGCTACCGGAGCCCCGCCCGGATCGGCACGGTGGAACCATGTCCACCTTGGCCGATGCCCGCCCGCTCGCCCGCCCCGCGCTGAACTCCCGCCTCGCCCGCCTCGACCTCGCCCAGCTCGGCCCCAACTGGTACGCCGCCGTCATGGGCACCGCGATCCTGGGCAACGGCGCCGCCGTCCTGCCGGTCCGGCTGCCCGGGCTCACCGGCTTCGGCGAGGTGATGTGGGCGCTCGGACTCGCCGCCCTGCTGGTGCTGGGCGCGGCCCGGCTGGTCCACCTCACCCGGCACCGCGAGGCCGCCCGCACCCAACTGCTGGACAACCCGGCCACCGCCGTCTTCTACGGCTGCCCGCCGATGGCCCTGCTCTCGGTCGGCCTCGGCACCCTGCTGCTCGGCTCCCGGGTGATCGGCACCGGCCCCGCGGTGGCCGTCGACGCCGTGCTGTGGGGCGTCGGCACCCTGTACGCGCTGGCCGTCGCCGGCGGCATCCCGTACCTGATGATCACCCGGCACCCGATCTCCGCCCTGGAGGCCAACCCGACCTGGCTGCTGCCGGTGGTCGCCCCGCTGGTCGCCTCCGCCACCGGCCCGGCGCTCATCCCGCACCTGCCGGCCGGGCCGGCGCAGCAGGCGATGCTGTACGGCTGCTGGGCCCTCTTCGGGGTCGGCCTGCTGGCCACCCTGGTGCTGCTGCCGGTGGTCTTCACCGGGCTGTTCCACAGCAAGCTGCCCACCCTGGTGCTCACCCCCTCGCTGTTCCTGGTGCTCGGCCCGCTCGGCCAGTCCGTCACCGCCGTCCACCAACTCGCCGATGCCGCCCGGCCGGTGCTGCCCACCCTGGCGCCCGCCATGCTCCCCTTCGCCGAGCTGTACGGCGTCGCGGTGATCGGCGTCGCGATGCTCTGGCTGGCCGTCGCGCTCACCGCCAACCTGCGTGCCCGCCGGGCCGGGATGCCGTTCGCGATGACCTGGTGGGCGTACACCTTCCCGATCGGCACCTGCGTCACCGGCGCCTCCGCGCTCGCCCGGCACACCGGGTTCGGCGGCTTCACCGCGCTCGCCGCCGGGCTCTACCTGCTGCTGGCCGTCGCCTGGGTGTTCGCCGCCGGCGGGACGGCCGCCGGGCTCGCCCGCGGGCGGCTGCTGGCGCGCTGAGCACGCCGCCGTTGCAGGAACCCGCCCCGCAACCTGACCGTACGCAGCCAACCGACCGTACGGGCGGGCTCCGCCCACCCACCCCGCTGGCCTCGGCCTTTACCGGAACCCGGCCCACCGCTCGGCCCGCCCCGCCCAGCCCCCCGTGCAGATAGCTGCAATTGCGCGAACATGCACTCGGGCGCCACTTGTTCACCGGCCGTCACGCTGTGAGGGTGGGAGTCACGCCAGGCCGTCCGGGCACCGCAGCCCGATGGTGGCGACTTGCTCTTCGGAACTGACTGCAGGTGCAACGACCCGTACCTGTGGAACGGGGGGGAAGAGCGCCGGCCGGGGCGCCATGTGTGGTGATGGCCCCCGGAACCGGAGCCGTCGAGGCGTTGCTGCTCCGCCTCGACGGAAGGCGCCAGGCCATGGCGTGGCGACGGCGGCCCCCGGACGCCCCGGAGTGCGACGGCACCCGGCCCCCGGGGGCCTGCCGTCCGGCCGGTACCGTGACCGCCGAGCCCCGCGCCGGACGGCGCGAAGGCGGCACCAGGGGAGAAGAGTCCGGCAGGGAGTGTGCGACGTGACGGCGGAACCGGCGGTCGCGCCGCGGCACGGACAGCCCCCGGGCGAGGAGCCCGACGAGGCCGCCCGGCAGCTGTACCTGGCGACCCTCGCCCAGGGCGGCCGCATCCCGTTCACCGACACCCAGGACGCCGACCAGACCGCGCTCCAGCAGCTCATCGACCTCGGCCTGCTCATCGCCAACCCGATGGACCACTGCTACACCGCCATCAGCCCACGCTCCGTCAGCGACCGCCTGGGCGCCGAACTCCGCAGCGAGGCGACCAGGCTGCTGGTCCGCGCGGAGAACCTCCCGGGCGCCCTCGACGGCCTCACCCGCGCCTACGACGCGATGCCCCGGCCCTCCGGCCGGGCCGGCGGCGCCGTCCACGTCGAGGGCCACGTCCACATCCGCCAGCGGATCTCCCAGCTCGTCTCCGACTGCCGCTCCGAAGTCCTCGCCGCCCAACCCGGCCACCGCCCCGCCGACACCCTGCAGGTCGCCCTCCTCCAGGACGTCCAACTCCTCCAGCGCGGCTGCTCCCTGCGCACCATCTACCAGCCCGTCGCCCTCGCCGACCCGCCCGCCCGCGCCTACGCCGAGGAGGTCACCCGGCACGGCTCCCTCATCCGCGTCCTCGACGAACCGTTCCAACGGCTGCTCGTCTTCGACCGCACCGTCGCCGTGATCTCCGCCAACGACGACAACAGCACCGCCGCCTTCATCACCGACCCGGCCGCCATCACCTTCCTGGTCGGCGCCTTCGAACGTGACTGGGCCCGCGCCGACACCGCCGAGACCGCCGCCACCCTCGGCCCCACCCGCACCATCCCCGACCGGGTCGGCCGGCTGCTCGCCCGCGGCCTCACCCAGCGCGCCGTCGCCACCCGCCTCGGCCTCAGCGAACGCACCGTCGCCGCCCACGTCTCCCGCCTGCGCGACCGCCACGGCGCCCAGACCCTCTTCCAACTCGGCTGGCTGATGAGAGGCGCCCGCGATGACCGATGAACCCGGCCCCGCCGAGCGGCCCGCCGTCGCGACCCGCCTCGGCCTCAGCGAACCTACGGTCGCCGGCCACATCGCCCGGCTCCGCCACCACTACGGCGCCCACACCCTCTTCCCCCTCGGTCGGCAGATGAGGGGAGACCGCGATGCCTGAAGCCGTACTCGACCCTCCCGACGACGCCGCCCGCGACCTCTACCGGGCGATCCTGGGTGAGGGCGGCCGGATCCGGGTGGGCGAGATCCGCCCCGAGGACGAGGCGGCGGTGAAGCAGCTCACCGACCTCGGCCTGCTCGTCCTGCGGGCCGCGGACGGCGTCTACTCGGCGATGAACCCACGAGCCGTCAGTGAGCGGATCGGTACCGAACTCCGGGAGGAGGGCGCCCGGCTGATCACCCGGGCGGCGCTCCTGCCGAGGATGCTGGACGACCTGACCCAGGCCTACGACGCGGTGCCGCGCCGCTACCCCGAGCGTTCGCCCGGAGTGGAGTACGTCGCCGGAATGCTGCAGATCCGTCACCGGATCGCCCAGGTGCAGAACGACCACCCGAGCGAGGCCCTCGCCATGCAGCCCGGGGGTGCTCGTCCTTCCGCGCTCATGGACGACGGGCTGGAGCAGAGCCGACGCCACCTCGCACGAGGCGGCACGCTGCGGACGATCTACGAGGTGTCAGCCCGGCTCGATCCGGCGACGGTCGCCTTCGCGGCCAGGTCGACCGAGCTCGGCGCCGCGATCCGGGTCCTGCCCGTCTCGTTCACCCGGCTGATGATCTTCGGCCGGGCCGTCGCCGTGATCCCCGCCGCCTCGGACCACGGCAGCGCGGCCTTCGTCGAGGATCCGGCCGTGGTCGACTTCCTGGTGCGGGACTTCGAGCTGCACTGGCGGCAGGCCGAGGGCGTGAACTGGGCCGCGCTCGCCGTCGGCGGGGCGGAGCCCACCATCCACGAGCAGGTCGGCCGCCTGCTCGCGCAGGGGCTCACGCAGCGGGCGATCGCCAGCCGTCTCGGGCTGAGCGAGCGTACGGTGGCCGGTCACATCGCCCGGCTGCGTGAGCTGTACGACGCGGAGACGCTGTTCCAACTGGGCTGGCAGATGCGGGGATCCCGGACGGGGGACGGAGAGTCCGGTGGGTGAGCGTCGCTCAGCCGGTGGCGGCGCTGGTCGGCCAGTAGCCGGCCCGGCCGGCGACGGGGGGCTGCTGCCGGGGGACGTTGAACTGCTCACCGGGGGCGGTCCAGAAGCCCTCGCGCAGGGACAGCGCCATGCCGGCCCAGTCGAGCGCGGTCTCCACGGTGTGGTTGAGGGCCTCCTGCGACCAGGTGTCGTCGAAGACCAGCGGCAGGACGGGGGCGACCTGCTCGATGGTGGCGATCAGCGGGTTGTGCGTGATGGCCTCGTCGACGAGGAGGACGATCGGCTTCCGCAGCGCCGACGCCCACCCCAGCTCCAGGCTCACCCCGGCCGACAGCGGCGCCCCGACGTAGGCGAACACGAGGTCCGCGGACTGCAGGGCCCGGAAGTCGGACGGGACCCGGGGCTCCGGCGCCTGACCGGCGACGGTCCAGGCATCACTGTGGTGCGCGCTGTACACGGCGGCACCGCTGCGGAGCAGCGTGGTGCGAAGCGTCGTCAGCCGCGTCCGGCTGGCGAGCGTCACCACGCTGTCCGCGGGCCCGGTCAACCGCATCAGCGGCGCGGCCAGAAACACACGTGCACGCCGGCCCTCGGGGGCCTGGCTGTCGTGGTGACGCAGGTAGGGCTCAGTCATGTCGACTCCGGGGGAGGGGCGCCGAGTTGTGTCAATTCCCGGCATTTGGCGACGTTTTGAACGATTTGTGGTGGAATTAACGCCGACTACTTTTGTCGCGGCCATGATGCATTGCTGCTCTGCTTTGTCTTCGTGATCGAGCTGGTGGCGTCAGCGTGCCATTGATCGTCCCTAGTGGGCGGCTCGGGAGTCCACCGCCGCACGGTGTCATCTCTCTGCATGGCAGAGAGATGACGCACTCATGGGTCAGGGCCTTGGTGACACGAGCCGCTTGTCTGCGGCATTATGTGGTCGATTGTTCGACGTGCCGGAGCGTGCGAGCTTGGAAGGTACTGAGAAGGAGTCTCGGATGTCTCGTATACGCAGGTTTGCCGCGGCTGTCATCGTTTCGGTTGCAGTTGCCTTCGTCGCCGGTGTTTCCGGTGGAACACCTGGGGACGACACCTACTGGTCGTTCGTCCGGGCCGACCAGGGCGCCGGGAGTGCTTCGACGCACATCGTCGCCGCCATGCAGACCGAGTCCGACACGGCCTGGACCTAAGCCTGTTGAGCGGGGGTGGTGTCGACGGCCAGTGCGGGCCGCGTCAGCCGAACGAGTCCTTCTCCGCGTCCGACATCGCCGAACGCGCCAGCACGTACCCCAGCTGGAAGAGCGATTCGACCTGGTAGTCCTCGCGCATCTCGGCGAGGTGCCGGGCCAGGGTCCGTTCGCTGATCCCCAGTCTGCGGGCGATGACGCGGTGGTTCACGCCGTCGAGGAGCAGGTCGATGATCGCCTGGCGAAGGCTTGAGACGACCTCCTGCGGAACGGCACGCGAGCCGTCGAAGTCCAGGCTCCGGCTCCAGTTGCGCTCGAAGACCTCGTCGGCGAGGTAGCTGACGATGGCCCGGTCGTGGATGAAAGCGGCCACGTTGAGGTCCTCGATCACCGGTATGACGGCCGACCGGCGATCGATCACGAACAGCCGGGTGTAGGGCTCGTCCAGGGTGCGCACCTGGGCGCCCGCCGAGGTGACGGTGGCGACGTACTCGCGCGTGGGCGCGTGGTAGCGGGTGCTGGGGTGGTAGATCGTCCGCAGTGAGGCGCCCCGGCGGAGCGTGTCCAGGTCGCGGCCTATGACCGTGGTCAACGCCTCGGGTGGCCGCGGGCCACCGGGCTGCGCCGCGAGTATCTCCTCGGAGGCGCTGGTCACCAGCTGGTGCAGCCGCTGGTTGATAAGAACCTTCCCCCGAATGTATTCGATGGTTCCACCGGCCTGCTCCGGTCGGTGATAAGTGTCGGCGAGTTCTTGCAGATCACCGGGGAGTGCAGCTGCGCGCGTCAGCAGATTGAGCGCCTTTCGCTGCCAGGCGGCGCTTAGCCCCTTGGAGAGTTGTGCCGGGTCGACCGCGATGAGCACGCCGGGAGCGTCGATGTCCGCGACGAGCAGCCCGATGTCGAGTAGCTCCGCGAGACGGTCCTTGTCGTCGCTGCTGACATCCGCGGTGACAACTCTTCCCCCGGTGAGCACGGTGTTTCGGTACAGAGCCCGGGCCTCGGAGGAAAGTACGCCCAATCCGCCCGTGGTCACCCCGGGATCCTCGGTCCCACTCATCGGTGGCTCCTCGTCACTGACTGGACTGCTCTGCAGCTTAGGTGTGCGGCGCTCGATGAGGATCTTAGGCACCAAATCCACTCCCGGGTGTCCTGGCGAACTCCGGGCGCTGCTGCGGCACAGGGGCACTCTCTCACTACACACCAGCCGCCGGCACCCCCCGGGTGGAGGGGAGCCGGCGGCTGGAGGTGTTCAGCCAAGTCAGCGCTTGGGGCGCCAGACGACGAGGGCGCTGGACTGGGTGGGGGGCTGGTACGGGACGAGGTCGCGGCGGTAGGAGGCGTGGACGGCGGCCTCGCGCTGCTGGAGGGCGGTGGCGGCGCCCTCCAGGGAGTCGACGAGCTCGGTGATGCGGGACTGGAGGGCCGTGACCTGGTTCTCCAGCTCGATGATCCGCTTGATGCCGGCCAGGTTGATGCCCTCGTCCTGGGACAGCCGCTGGACCTCGCGCAGTTGCTGGATGTCGCGCGCGGAGTAGCGGCGGCCGCGGCCGGCGGTGCGGTCGGGGCAGACGAGGCCGAGGCGGTCGTACTGGCGCAGGGTCTGCGGGTGCAGGCCGGAGAGTTCGGCGGCGACGGAGATGACGTACACCGGGGTGTCCTCGGTGAGTACGTACTGCGGTGGGGCGGCGGGGCGCCGGGTGCGGCGGCTGTCGCCGGGCAGGCCTTCGCCGATGCCGGGCCCGATGGGGCCGATGCCGGGGCCGATGGGGCTGTCGGGGATCATCTGGTCGTCACGCTCCCTTCGCCGCCCGGAAGAGGGCGGCTCGTGGGTCGTCGGAGGCGGTGGCCTCGCGGTACTGCTCCAGGGCGTTCAGCGCGTCGCCGGAGACGCGCTGCGGCACCACGACCTCGACGGTGACGAGGAGGTCGCCGCGGGTGCCGTCCTTGCGGGTGGCGCCCTTGCCGCGGGCGCGCATGGTGAGGCCGTTGGCGCTGCCGGGGGGCAGCTTGAGCTTCACGGCGGGGCCGTTGAGCGTGGGCACCTCGATGGTGCCGCCGAGGGCGGCTTCGGGGAAGGTGACGGGGACGGTGACGGTGAGGTTGTCCCCCTTGCGCCCGAAGACGGGGTGCGGGTCGACGTGCACGGTGACGTAGAGGTCGCCGGGCTGGCCGCCGCGTTCGCCCTGGGCGCCCTTGCCCTTGAGCCGGATGCGCTGGGCGTCCTGGACGCCGGCCGGGATGCGCACCTGCATGGTGTGGGCGGAGCTGGCCCGGCCGCTGCCGTGGCAGTCGGCGCACGGGTCGTCGACGATCATGCCGCGGCCGCGGCAGTCCTTGCACGGCTCGGAGAGCGCGAACGCACCCTGGCCGCGGCTGACGGTGCCGGCGCCGACGCAGGTCGGGCAGACCCGCGGGGTGGTGCCGGACTTGGCGCCGGTGCCGTTGCAGCTGCGGCAGGGGGCCTGGCTGGTCATCCGGAGGGGGACGGTCGCGCCGTCGACGGCCTCGTCGAAGGCGAGGGTGACCTCGGTCTCGACGTCGGTGCCGCGCCGGGGCTGGGCCTGCCGGCCGCCGCTCCGGTTGAAGAGTCCGCCGAAGACGTCGCCGAGTCCGCCGCTGCCGGTGTTCTGGCTGCCGCTGAAGAGGTCGCCGAAGTCGAAGCTGTAGCTGCCGGTGCCCTGGCCGGGGCCGCCGGCCCGGAAGCCGCCGTTGGCGAAGAGGCTGCGGGCCTCGTCGTACTCCTTGCGGCGCTTCTCGTCGGACAGGACGTCGTAGGCCTCGGAGATGTCCTTGAACCGCTCTTCGGCCTTGGTGTCGCCCTTGTTGGCGTCCGGGTGGAACTCGCGTGCGAGCTTGCGGTAGGTCTTCTTGATCTCGGCGGCGGTGGCGTCCTTGGGCACGCCGAGGACCTTGTAGTAGTCCTTCTCCACGTAGTCCTTGCCACTCATGCGTCCACCTCGCTCCGCTCGGCAGCCGCTTCGCGCAACACGCACCTGCCAACGATTCGCTCGCTGCGCCTGCTCATCAGCTGCCGCCACCTCCCGATGTCCATCGTCGCTGCGCTGTCAACAGCCCGTCCGCCGGCCGCCGCTGACAACGCGCTGCGGAGCCGGCCGCCGTACTGGCCGGCGTACGACTCCGCAGCGCACTGGTTTTCAGCTGTCACGGGTTGTCAGCTGTCCGAGCCACCGTCGGACTTGTCCGCGTCCCCGGACTTCGCCTCGCCGTCCGGCGCGGCCGTGGTCTGGGTGCCCGGCTGGGGCTCCGCGACGGCGACCATGGCGGGGCGGATGATCCGCTCGCCGATCCGGTAGCCGGGCTGGAGGATCTGCACACAGGTGTCCTCGGTGACGTCCGAGGAGTAGCTGTGCATCAGCGCCTCGTGCATGGTCGGGTCGAAGGGCTCGCCCTCCTTGCCGAACTGCTGCAGGCCCAGCTTGGCGACGACCGTCTCCAGGGACTCGGCGACGGACTTGAAGCCGCCGGTGACCTCGCCGTGCTCGCGGGCGCGGCCGATGTCGTCCAGCACCGGGATCAGGGACTCCAGGATGTTGGAGACCGCGATCTCGCGGACCGTCAGCCGATCGCGCTCGACCCGCTTGCGGTAGTTCTGGTACTCGGCCTGCAGGCGCTGCAGGTCGCCGGTGCGCTCGGACAACTCCCGCTTGGCGGTGGCGAGTTCGTCCGAACCGGAACCGGATTCGGCGGCACCGGCCGCGGCGGCCTCCTCGGCGGCCTTGATCACGGCCTCGTCGGCGGCGGAGTCGTCGCCGGGCTTGCCGCCCTGCGGCTTCTCCGTCATGCCGCACCACCCTTGGGCTTCTCGTCGTCCACGATCTCGGCGTCGACGACGTCGTCGTCCTTGGCCTGGGCGGACTCGCCGGCCGGGGCGGCACCGGCGGCGTCGGCGTTGGCGTACAGCGCCTGGCCGAGCTTCTGCGCGGTGGTGGAGACCTTCTCGGACGCCTCGCGGATCTTCGCGATGTCCTCGCCCTTCAGGGCCTCCTTGAGCTCGCCGATGGCGGTCTCGACCTCGGTCTTGACGTCGGCGGGGAGCTTGTCGGCGTTGTCGGCGATGAACTTCTCGGTCGAGTAGACGAGCTGCTCGGCGGAGTTGCGGGTCTCGACCGACTCGCGGCGCTTGTGGTCCTCCTCCGCGTACTGCTCGGCCTCGCGCATCATGCGCTCGATGTCGTCCTTCGGCAGCGCGGAGCCGCCGGTGACGGTCATCTTCTGCTCCTTGCCGGTGCCGAGGTCCTTGGCACCGACGTGCATGATGCCGTTGGCGTCGATGTCGAAGGTGACCTCGATCTGCGGCAGGCCACGGGGGGCCGGCGGCAGGCCGGTCAGCTCGAACATGCCGAGCTTCTTGTTGTACGCGGCGATCTCGCGCTCGCCCTGGTAGACCTGGATCTGCACGGACGGCTGGTTGTCCTCGGCCGTGGTGAAGATCTCCGAGCGCTTGGTCGGGATCGTGGTGTTGCGCTCGATCAGCTTGGTCATGATGCCGCCCTTGGTCTCGATGCCGAGGGACAGCGGGGTGACGTCGAGCAGCAGGACGTCCTTGACCTCGCCCTTGAGGACACCGGCCTGGAGCGCGGCGCCGATGGCGACGACCTCGTCCGGGTTGACGCCCTTGTTGGCGTCCTTGCCGCCGGTCAGCTCGCGGACGAGCTCGGCGACGGCCGGCATACGGGTCGAGCCGCCGACGAGGACGACGTGGTCGATCTCGGAGAGCGAGATGCCGGCGTCCTTGATCACGTTGTGGAACGGGACCTTGCAGCGCTCCAGCAGGTCCGAGGTCAGCTGCTGGAACTGGGCCCGGGTGAGCTTCTCGTCCAGGTGCAGCGGGCCCTCGGCGGAGGCCGTGATGTACGGCAGGTTGATCGAGGTCTCGGAGGACGAGGACAGCTCGATCTTGGCCTTCTCGGCGGCCTCGCGCAGACGCTGCAGGGCCATCTTGTCCTTGGACAGGTCGACGCCGTGGCCGGCCTGGAAGACCTTGACCAGGTGGTCGACGACCTTCTGGTCCCAGTCGTCACCACCGAGGTGGTTGTCACCGTTGGTGGCCTTCACCTCGACGACCCCGTCGCCGATCTCCAGCAGGGAGACGTCGAAGGTGCCGCCGCCGAGGTCGAAGACCAGAATGGTCTGGTCGTCCTTGTCCAGGCCGTAGGCCAGGGCGGCCGCGGTCGGCTCGTTGACGATGCGCAGGACGTTGAGGCCCGCGATCTCACCGGCCTCCTTGGTGGCCTGGCGCTCCGAGTCGGAGAAGTACGCCGGGACGGTGATGACGGCGTCGGTGACCGTCTCGCCCAGGTACGCCTCGGCGTCCCGCTTCAGCTTCTGCAGCACGAAGGCGCTGATCTGCTGGGGGTTGAAGTCCTTGCCGTCCAGGTTGATCTTCCACCCGGTGCCCATGTGGCGCTTGACCGAGCGGATGGTCCGGTCGACGTTGGTGACCGCCTGGCGCTTGGCCACCTCGCCGACCAGGACCTCGCCGTTCTTGGCGAAGGCGACGACGGACGGCGTGGTCCGAGCGCCCTCGGCGTTCGTGATGACGGTGGGCTCGCCACCCTCCAGAACGCTGACGACCGAGTTCGTCGTGCCGAGGTCGATGCCGACCGCGCGTGCCATCGTAGGTACCTCCACGGAAGAGTTGAGCTTTACAGGCTCAAGGATGCACGACGGGGCGGGCGCCGTCAACAGGTATGAGCCGGACCCACTCAACTTTTCTGAGCGGGTGCGGGCCCGGGTGTGGACGGCCGCGCCCCGGGATCGCGGCGCGGGTGGCGGCGCGGGTGGCGTCACGTGTGGCGCCACGTGACTGTCGCCATAGCTTGGGAACCTTCTGGAGAACTGTCGGTGGGCGGTATTGTCCGGGCCGTCGGCCCGGAAAGTTACCGACGAGTACACTTCTTTCGGAAGCACCTTCAGAACCACCTCCAGAACCACCGTCAGAACCAAGAGACTGCTCAACAGCAAGCCGCAGGAGACGGAGAGCCGATGCAGCTAGCAGCGATCGTCATCTCGCTGGTCACGTTCGTGATCGGCACCGCGCTCGCCGCCCGTGCGGCGCTGTACATCTACAAGGTGGTGCGGACCGGCCAGCCGGACTCCAGCCGCTTCGGACAGCCCGCCCAGCGGGTGAAGACCGTCGCGGTCGAGTTCGTCGGCCACACCCGGATGAACCGCTGGGGGATCGTGGGCATCGCCCACTGGTTCGTCGCGGTCGGCTTCTTCAGCCTGGTGCTGACCATCGTCAACGCCTTCGGCCAGCTCTTCGACGCCGAGTTCGCGCTGCCGATCATCGGCCACTGGATGCTGTGGCAGCTCTTCGTCGAACTGGTCGGCACCCTCACCACGCTGGGCATCGCGACGCTGATGGTGATCCGGCTGATGAGCCTGCCGTCGAGGTCCGGCCGCAAGTCCCGCTTCGCCGGCTCGATCGCCTGGCAGGCCTTCTACGTCGAGTACACGATCCTCGGCATCGGCCTGTGCATCCTGATGCTGCGCGCGCTGGAGGGCGCCCTCAACGGCGTCGACTCCTACGGGCCGGAGCACCTGGTCTCGTACCCGCTGGTCTCCGCGTTCAGCGGGCTGTCGCACGGCACGCTGGAGAACCTGATCTACCTGTTCGCGATGCTGAAGATCTGCATCTCGTTCGCGTGGGCGGCCACCATCGGCATCAACCCCTCGATGGGGGTGGCCTGGCACCGCTTCCTCGGCTTCTTCAACATCTACTTCAAGCGCGAGGAGGACGGCGGCACCGCGCTCGGCGCCCTGCGCCCGATGACCAGCGGCGGCCAGCCGATCGACTTCGAGGACCCGGCCGAGGACGCCGTCTTCGGCGTCTCCCAGGTCGAGCACTTCTCCTGGAAGGGCATCCTCGACTTCTCCACCTGCACCGAGTGCGGCCGCTGCCAGTCGCAGTGCCCGGCCTGGAACACCGGCAAGCCGCTCTCGCCGAAGCTGCTGATCATGAGCCTGCGCGAGCACGCCTTCGGCAAGGCGCCGTACCTGCTGGCCGGTGGCGGCAAGGACATGGAGGGCGAGGAGCGCGCGACGGCCGAGCAGCTCAAGGACGTCCCGGCGGCCGCCCTGGCCGAGGCGGAGCGCCCGCTGATCGGCACCGCCGAGGAGAACGGCGTCATCGACCCGGACGTCCTGTGGTCCTGCACCACCTGCGGCGCCTGCGTCGAGCAGTGCCCGGTGGACATCGAGCACATCGACCACATCGTCGACATGCGCCGCTACCAGGTGATGATCGAGTCCTCGTTCCCGACCGAGGCCGGGACGATGCTCAAGAACCTGGAGAACAAGGGCAACCCGTGGGGCATGGCCACCAAGGCCCGCCTGGACTGGGTCAAGGAGCTCAAGAAGGAGACCGGCATCGAGGTGCCGGTGATCGGCGAGGACATCGACCCCGCCGAGGTCGAGTACCTCTACTGGGTCGGCTGCGCCGGCGCCCTGGAGGACCGCGCCAAGAAGACCACCAAGGCCTTCGCCGAACTGCTGCACACCGCGGGCGTGAAGTTCGCCATCCTCGGCAAGGAGGAGTCCTGCACCGGTGACTCCGCCCGCCGTCTGGGCAACGAGTTCCTCTTCCAGATGCTCGGCGCGCAGAACGTCGAGACGCTGAACGCGGCCCTGGAGGACGCCCCGGTCAAGCGGATCGTCGCCACCTGCCCGCACTGCTTCAACACCATCGCCAACGAGTACCCGCAGCTGGGCGGCCACTTCGAGGTCATCCACCACACCCAGCTGCTGCAGCACCTGATCGACGAGGGCAAGCTCGTCCCGGTCAACCCGGTCGAAGGCCTGATCACCTACCACGACCCCTGCTACCTGGGCCGCCACAACAAGGTCTACAGCCCGCCGCGCGAGATCATGGACAAGGTCCCGGGGCTGCGCCAGCAGGAGATGCACCGGCACAAGGAGCGCGGCTTCTGCTGCGGCGCCGGCGGTGCCCGGATGTGGATGGAGGAGCGGATCGGCAAGCGGATCAACACCGAGCGCGTGGACGAGGCGCTGTCGCTCAACCCGGACATCGTCTCCACCGCCTGCCCGTTCTGCCTGGTGATGCTCTCCGACTCGGTCAACGGCAAGAAGAACGAGGGCGCCGCCAAGGAGCACCTGAAGGTGGTCGACGTCGCCCAGCTGCTGCTCGACTCGGTGAAGGCGACCCCGCCGGCCGCGGCCGACGAGCCCGCGACGGTGGACGCGTAGCGACCCCTGTTCGACAGTTCTGCTACAACTGCCCGGCCCGGTGGGCGCCGCGAGAGCGCCCGCCGGGCCGGGCTTTTGGGGCGCCTGCGGCGGGCCTGTCGCGGGCTTGTTCGGGGCCCGTTCGGCGCTTGTTGGGGCCCTGTTCGGGGTCCGGCGCGGAGCGGGCGGCGGGCCGGAGGCGCGGCTGGACCCGTGGGGGAGTGGTGCCAATCGCACGGCCGCCTGAGTGCGCCCCGGTTGGAAGGAAATACAGTAGGCGCCAGACCGGCCTCGTGCCGGTCGACCCGTTCCGGACGCCCGGAACGGGTCCAGACCACCGACGGAGGTATCGGCCCGCCGGGCCGGGCCGCAGAGACCACAAGGGGAACAGCGCAAACCATGACCGAGGCGATCATGCTGGTCGGTGGTAAGGGCACGCGACTGCGTCCGCTGACCACCCACACCCCCAAGCCGATGCTGCCGGTGGCAGGCGTCCCGTTCATCGCACACCAGCTGGCCCGCGCGGCCGCCGCCGGCGTCACCCGCGTCGTGCTGGCCACCTCGTACCTGGCCGAGGTCTTCGAGGACCACTTCCAGGACGGCACCCCGTACGGCATAGAGCTGGTCTACCTGACCGAGCGCGAGCCGCTGGGCACCGGCGGCGCCATCCGCAACGCCGCGACCGGGCTGACCTGCGGCCCCGACGAGCCCGTCCTGGTCTTCAACGGCGACATCCTCTCCGGTGTCGACATCGCCGCCCTGCGCGACGGCCACGTGGCCGCCGGGGCCGACGTCACCCTGCACCTCACCCGGGTCGAGGACCCGCGCGCCTTCGGCCTCGTCCCGACCGACGAGAACGGGCGGGTGCTGGAGTTCCTGGAGAAGCCGGAGACGCCGGAGCAGATCGTCACCGACCAGATCAACGCCGGCTGCTACGTCTTCACCCGGTCCGTCATCGACCGCATCCCGGCTGGCCGGGAGGTGTCCGTCGAACGCGAGACCTTCCCCGAACTGCTGGCCACCGGCGCGCTGCTGCGCGGTGTCGTCGACACCTCGTACTGGCTCGACCTGGGCACCCCGGCCGCGTTCGTCCGCGGCTCGGCCGACCTGGTGCTCGGCAAGGTCGACTCCCCGGCCGTCCCCGGGCCGACCGGCGACGCCCTGCTGCTGCCCGGTGCCACCGTCCACCGCGGCGCGGTGCTCAGCGGCGGCACCGTGGTCTCCGCGGACGCGGTCGTCGAGGCCGGCGCGATCGTCGAGGGCAGCGTGATCCTGCCGGGCGCGGTGATCGGCCCGGACACCCTGGTCAAGGACTCCATCGTGGGCTCCTTCGCCGCCGTCGGCGCCCGCTCGGCGCTGGACGGCGCGGTGATCGGCGACGGCGCGATCGTCGAGTCCGACAACGAGCTGCCGAACGGCATCCGGATCGCCTGCGGCACCCTGCTGCCGGTCGGCGCGGTCCGCACCTCGGCCGGCCCGGGCGGCTGCCCGGCCGGCACCGCCGCGGCGGCCGCGGTGCACGGGCCCTCGGTCACCGCGCAGCGGTAGGACCGCGGGCCGGTGGGGCCGCGCAGCGGTAAGGCTGCGGGCTGGTAGGGCTGCGTAGCGGTAGGGCTGCGGTACGGCCGCTGGTGTCCGAGGCGGGGCCGCCGAACGGCCGTGGCTCCGCCGGGGAGGCCGGGTTTCGGCCGCGTTCGTCTCAGGCTCGCTGCAAACCGGCCCCGGCTCCGTCCAGGCCGTACGCGGATTGGGCCGGACGGGTACCGTCAGAGCGTGGCTGGTAATCGATACGACAGCGGTCAGGGCGCCGACCCCCACGGCGGGTGGGCGCCCCCTCCGCCGCCGGCGGGGACGCCCGGGGGGCACGGGCAGACGGACGGGCCGGAGTACTTCACGGCCCCGCACCGGGCTGCGCCCGGCGGCCCCGACGGCATACCCGGGGGGCCGGGCGGCGTGCCCGGACCACAGGGCGGCGGCTACGACCCGTACGCCGCCGACCGGCCCGGCAGCACCCGGGCCTTCCCGACCGGCGGCGACCCGTACGGCCAGGAGCCGCCCCACCAGGGGTACTACGACCAGGGCCAGTACGCCGGGTACCCGCAGGAGGGGTACGGCTCGGAGGGCTACGACCAGGGCGGGTACCCGCCGGGCGACGGCCACGACCAGGGCGGCTACGGCTCGCAGCAGCAGCCGTACGGCCAGGACAACGTCACCGTCTACCGGGCCGGCGGCCAGTCCGCCCCGCACGTCGCCGGGCCCCGCCCGCATTGGCGCGAGCTGCTCCTCGGCATCTTCCGCGCCCCGACCGCGACCTTCGACCGCACCCGCGACCACCAGGTCTGGCTGCCGGCGCTCACCGTTTCGATGCTGTACGGCGCCCTCGCGGTGCTCGGCATCGGCCTGACCCACGACGACATCGTCAATTCGACCTTCACCGTCGCGCTGACCGGCATCGTCGCCGCCGCGATCGGCTTCGCCGTGGCCGGAGCGATCTTCGGCGGGGTCACCTACGCGCTGGCCCGCCAGCTCGGCGGGGACGGCCCGTGGAAGTCGACGGTCGGCCTGGCCGCGCTGATCGGCTGGCTGACCGACGCACCCCGGCTGCTGCTCGACCTGGTGCTGCCCTCGGGCAGCGCGGTCGTCCAGGTCGCCGGCTGGGCCACCTGGGCCCTCTGCGCGTTCCTGCTGACCAGCATGGTCCGGCGGGTGCACGACCTGCCCTGGGGCAAGGCGGCCGCCGCCTCGGCGCTGCAACTGCTCGCGCTGCTGGTGCTGATCAAGCTGCCGACCCTGGGCTGATCGAACCGCTGGCCCCGTACTGATCGAGCTGCCGACCCCGTACTGATCAAGGCGCCGCACCGCGGACGGCAGAATGGTGGACGGGCCCGGTCGTACCGGGCCCCGTCCACCCTCGTCGTTTCACGTCACCGGAGCCAGGAATGACCCTCCCCAGCACCCACGTCAGCTTCCCGTCCGGGGCGGTGACCGGGGAGTCCCCGGTGCTCGCGGTGCATTCGCTGGCCGACGGCCGGTACGCCGTCGTGACCGCCGCCACCCCGTTCCACCCGCTCGACCACACCTGGCCCGACCAGCCCGCCGACCTCGGCACCCTCACCGTGGACGGCGCCGAACTGGCCGTCGTCGACTGCCTGACCGGCGCGGTCGGCCCGGATGGCGGCGCCCCCCTGGTCGGCGCCGACATCCCGGTCCGCCGCGGCGACGAGGAGTGGTCCTGGCTGGTCCTGCACGTGGTCGACGGCGACCCGGGCGACCTGGCCGGCAAGACCGCCGTCCTCACCGTCGACGCCCACCGCCGGGGCGCCCTCAGCGCCTCGCACAGCGGCTGCCACCTGCTCGCGCTCGCCCTCAACGAAGCCCTCGCCCCGCGCTGGCGCAAGGACCCGGGCCGTTCCGACGCCTTCGGGAACCCCGACTTCGACAGCCTCGCGATGGCCACCTCGGTGATGGACACCGAGGCCAGCACCGACACCTACCGGCTGGGCAAGTCGCTGAAGAAGAAGGGCTTCACGGCGGACGCCACCGACGAGCTCCCCTCGCTCGCCGACGCCCTGCCCGCCCTCACCGAGGCCGTCAACACCCGGCTCGCCGCCTGGGTCGCCTCCGACGCCCCGGTCCGCATCGAGGTCCCCGGCCCCGAGCTCACCGCCCGCCGCCAGTGGCACTGCGAGCTGCCCGAAGGCGGCGCGCAGATCTTCTGCGGCGGCACCCACCTCCACCACCTCGGCGAACTCGCCGAACTCCGCACCGAACTGCGGCTCTCCGAGGACGGCACCGAACTGGTCGCCGTCACCCGCCCCAAGCGGGCCTGAGCCGCCCAGCAACGCCGCGGGCGGCCACCCCTCGTCGAGGGATGGCCGCCCGTCCGGTGCGCTCTGTTGCGGGTCAGACCTCGGTGCGGTGGAAGTTCAGGTACGAGCGGGACGGCGTCGGGCCGCGCTGGCCCTGGTAGCGCGAGCCGTACCGCTCCGAGCCGTACGGGTGCTCCGACGGCGAGGAGAGCCGGAACAGGCAGAGCTGCCCGATCTTCATCCCCGGGTACAGCTTGATCGGCAGCGTCGCGACGTTCGACAGCTCCAGCGTCACGTGGCCGCTGAAACCGGGGTCGATGAAGCCGGCCGTCGAGTGCGTCAGCAGGCCCAGCCGGCCCAGGCTCGACTTGCCCTCCAACCGGGACGCCACGTCATCGGGCAGCGAGATGACCTCGTACGTCGAGGCCAGCACGAACTCGCCCGGGTGCAGGATGAACGCGTCGTCGCCCTCGGGCTCCACCAGCCGGGTCAGGTCCGGCTGCTCCTCGGAGGGGTCGATGTGCGGGTAGCGGTGGTTCTCGAACACGCGGAAGAAGCGGTCGAGGCGCACGTCGATACTCGACGGCTGGATCATCGCCGGGTCGAACGGGTCGATGACGACCCGGCCCAGGTCGATTTCGGTCCGGATGTCCTTGTCAGAGAGCAGCACGCTTCGAGGTTACGTGCACGACAGGGCCCCGGACGAATCCGCCCGGGGCCCGTTCCGTCCTCGCGTCGACCGTCAGGCCAGGAACTCCGCGGCCTCCAGCCGCATCGCCCGCGCCAGTTGCGGCGCCGACAGCTCCTGCACGTCGGCCAGCACCGAACTCCTGAGCCGTCCGCACTGCGGACAGCGGATCAGCCGCCCGGGCCCGAGCCGGCCCGGACCGAGGTTCTGCATCGGGAACGTGGTGGTGCTGAACAGGTGCCCCTCGGCACAACGAACGACGGCGCGCTGCTCCATCGATCCCCTTCCCATCCCTAACCCAGTACTCACCCGTACTCATCGCGCCCCGGCGGACCGAGCCCCGGGACAGCGTCACATTAGGGGATGTTCCGGACATTCCACACCATGGCTCGCCGCCCCGACCCCACCCCACCGGAGCACTCGTACGCGGCCCACACAGTACGCCCCTCACCCGCCTCCACCCCGCTCCGCCACGTCCCCGGGCGGGCCGTGCAACCACAGTCACGGATGGGGTACAGTGACACTGGATCGAGCGGTCTCTGACAGCTCATCAGGCGGGCGTAGTTTAATGGTAGAACATGAGCTTCCCAAGCTTAGAGCGCGAGTTCGATTCTCGTCGCCCGCTCCATACCGAAAGCCGCAGGTCAGTTGACCTGCGGCTTTCGCGTTGTCTGGGCCAATCGGGGCATGCCTGTTAGCCCCGTGCTGGAAGGCTGCCGCTGGGTCTGATCAACGGATTTCTACTCGGGGCCGTGCACCCTGGGCGGGCGAGTGGCGATCTTCTTCCAATGGCGAGATCTACTTGCTGCCGGCCACTCGTCGATCACAAGAACGGCAAGACCCACTTGTCTCCATGAGTCGTGTGCTCGGTGGGATTGTCAGGGGCCGTAGTCGGCCGGCGGTACCGAGGGCTTGGGCGGGGCGGGCGTCCTGGTCGGGTGAGAGTCCGAAGCGGACGGTGCGAGGGTTGTGGGGCACCGTGCTCGCCGACGAACAGCAGGCCGTCTTCGCCGCCATCCCTGGCCGTCCGGCTCTCCGCCTTCCCCCTCGCAGTCGCCCGGGCCGCACCTCGTGCTGAGGCTGGACGGGCAGAAGGCGTACCGCAGCACCCCCTAATGCTCATATCATCTCAGTGTTTGTATGGATGCCTAACGCCGTGCCAACGGAATGCCGTCGAGCTGGTCCATGCACACGCTCATCATCTGATTCTGGGGGGAATCGCCTTGGCGGACACCGTCACCGTTGATCCACAAGCGCTCATCGCCTCCTCGGGAGTGGCGAAGAACCTCGCCGAGGAAGTCGCCAAACCTGTTAAGGACGCGCTGACTTCGGCCACTACCGCCTCTGGTCAGCTCGCCGGCTGGTCGATTGCCCAAGGGCTCGGAAAGATCGGCAGTGACTGGACCGCGCCGCTTGACGCGCTCCGGAAACGACTCTCCGACACCAGTGCCAACCTGCAGGCCAACGCCGACGCCCACGCGCACAACGAGCAGGCGACCGCAGGCGCGTGGAGCCAGCAGAAGACGGCGCAGTGAGTAGTGCCTACGAACTGCTGGTCGCGTTCGACCCGCACGGGCTGCGCGACGCGGCGAAGGCGTGGAAGGCCCTTGCCCACAGTATGGAGAGTGCGAGCACGCGGCATCGCAACCAGGTGAACGGCCCGCTGCGCCGTGGGTGGAAGGGCGCGGACGCCGATGCCGCCTTTCCATTCATGGACCGGACCGAGCAGCGACTCGGTGTCGTCCGGGTCGAGGCGGAGGCGGCCGCGCTGACTCTGAACACCGTCGCGGACCGGATGTACCAGGCGCAGACCAACCTGACCAACGCCGTGCACCGCGCGTTGGATGCCAAGTTGACGGTGTCCGCCGACGGGATCGTCGATCTCCCACCCGAAGGCCCGGGGGAGCATAACGACCCCGATGCGCAGGCCGCGCGTCGTAGCCTCGCTAATCTCAAGAGCGGCTTCCAGGACCGGATCAACACGGCCATCAAGGACGCACAGGCGGCCAGTGACCAGGGCAACAAGGCCCTCGGCCATCTCGGCGCCGACATCCTCGGCGACCAGCGGGCGAACGGCGCCATGGCCGAGACTCGCACCGACGTCGCCGATGTCATGAAGGATCTCGGGCTGGTCGATCCGTACATTCCTGACGGCAAGGACCCGCAGAAGAACGCCGACTGGTGGAAGGGCCTCACACCCGACCAGCAAGAGACCTACCTCGCCCTGAACGCGGCCCAGATCGGAAACCTGGACGGTATTCCGGCGAGCGCCCGCGACGAGGCCAACCGCCTCGTCCTCGATCAGAAACTCGATGCCCTCCAGGCCGGGACGCCTACCTCTCTGGGCCTCGACCAGGCCGCGTACGACAAGCGCAAGGCCGCTCTGGCGGAGATCAAGAAGAAGCTCGAGGAAAACGCCAACGCGAAGGACGAGGAGCATCAGCTGTTCCTTCTCGCGATCGACCCAGAGGCGTACGGGGGCGACGGACGCGCGATCGTTGCGACCGGCAACCCCGACAAGGCGAGCCACACCTCGGTATTCGTGCCCGGAACGAACACCGACTTCAACGGGGTGCCGGGCCAGATCGACCGCATCCGACAGCTGCAGGGCTATGGCAAGCAGTACGCCAAGGCCGGCGAAACCGTTTCGGTCATCTCCTACCTCGGCTATGACGCCCCGGAGAGTCTCCCCGGGGCGTCGAGTCCCATGCGCGGACTCGACGGCGCCGAGGACATGCGCCGTTTCTCCAACGGCCTCAGGGCGGCGCACGGCGAGCCGAGGACTCACCTCAGCTACATCGCGCACAGCTACGGCAGTTTCGCCGTGGGCGTCGCCGACAGCGGAGGAAGCCACGGCCTGGACGCCGACGACATCGTCACCCTCGGTAGCCCGGGCATGGGCGTGCTCACTGCCGAACAGTTGAATGTCAACCCCGATCACCTCTGGATCGGCGAGGCCACTGACGACCCCACACGTCTGGTCGGCGGCTTCTCGCTCGGTCCTAGCCCGCACATCGCGGGATTCGGCGGGAACAACATCAACATCGACACGTCCGGACACGGCGGCTACTGGGATGAGAACTCGGACAGCCTGAAGAACCAGGGCAAGATCATCGCCGGGAAGCCACCCCACACCACATGGAAGGAGGATCCGCTCTGGGGTTCGATACCCCACTGAACCGCTGACCGGAAAGAATCCCATGCGCAACCTGACCACCCACCCGCCTGTCATCGGCACCCGGCTGAAGCAGCTCCTGGCAACGGCGCTGATGGTCACGACTCTCGGAGCCTGCATGTCCAGCCCCGGAACAGGGAAGAACGACCCCCTGCCCGTCAAAACCCGCCAGGAGACACTCGACTGGGCGAAGCAGCTCACCGAGCACCTGGCCCAGACCGCCGGGATCCGGATCAACGACGAACCCGCCGACCCCGTTTTCACCTCGTGCATCGGTAAGAACGGCGAAACTGCGCCGGACGACCGCTACATCCTGATCTACGGCGTCCACAGCAACGTCCCCAACGCCCAGCACAACGATGTCGTCCGCAAGGTCCGCGACCGCCTCACGAGCGAGGGCCTCAAGATCACCGAATACCAGGAGACGCAAGGCGCGGAACCGGACTCCACCGTCAGCGCACGCCACCCCAGCAGCCGGTACGTCGTCGACGTCGCCAGCACCGCGGGCAACGACCGCATGGTCCTGAGCGTCACCACCCCGTGCCTGATGCCCCCGTCCGCATCGCCTGCCCCCACCCCTTGACCGGTCCGTCGCCGGTTGCAACGCCCCATCCGCAAGCACTTGCTCCCGTTCTCCGGGGCGTTGCGGCTGTGCGACCGCACAACCGCAACGTGGAGGAACGAGCGACCTGAGCTGAGCACCGGTCGACGCCAGCACTGGCGCCAACTGGCACGGATAGCGGCGTCTCGCGACAGTCCCATGCCAGATCCGTGCCAGAACGAGCGGAAGACAGCGGTCGGCAGGGGGCTGGGCCAGCCGCGCCAGTACTTCGACTGTCGAGCATCGCCGCAGGTCAGAGGCCTTTCGGGCTCGAAGGTCCAAAGATTCCCAAGCTTGGAGCGCGAGTTCGATTCTCGTCGCCCGCTCCAGCAGTAAAGGCCCAGCTCAGGGGCGTGATCCCCGAGCCGGGCCTTTCGCGTTTCTGGGCTCTCGTGCCCCCTGCATGCCCCTATGACTCGTCGGGCGGTGTCGCGCCCCGACCGAGGGTGCGGTTGATCTCGGCGTCCCTGCCGTCTGCGATCTTCTGATCCCGTTCGCGGGTGGCGTGCTGGTAGATCAGCGCGGATCGGACGGAGGACTGCCCCATGCGCGCCATCAGTTCCTTGAGGCTGGCCCCGGTCGCGGCGGCCAGGGTGTGCCGGTGTGCCGGAGGCCGTAGAAGCGGAAGCCCGGCATGCCCGCCTTGGCGCGTGCCTTGCGCCACGCCCCGGCCGAAGGTGGTCCGGTGGAACGGGGCGCCCTTCTCGCCGACGAACAGCAGACCCTCCTGCTCCTTCCCCGCGAACAGCTCCAGGTGCAGCCGGACATCAGGGAGGACAGCCGCGGGGATGGTGACGACCCGCTTGCCCGCTTCGGACTTGGTGTCGCCGAGCGCGCGCCGGCCGGTGTTGAGTTCGGGGGTCGCGAGCCGGACCTGGACCGTACCGGCCACGAGGTTGATGTCCTTGCGCCGGAGTTCAGCCAGCTCCTCCGGGCGGAGCGCCGTGAAGTCAGCGAGCAGGACCATGGCGCGCCAACGTGGCCCCACCAACTCGGCCAGCTCGTAGACCTGCTCGATGCTGGCGATGCCGCACTCCTCGGCCGACTCCTTGCCCGCACCCTTGAGCCGGCACTGGTTCCGGCGGATCAGCTCATCATCGGTAGCGGTTGCCATGACGGACTTCGGCAAGCGGTACGCCTTCGCGGCCGTGGTGTGCTTGCCGGTGGCCCGGAGTTCGGCCCGCCAAGCACGGACGAGCGGAGGCGTGATCTCGTCCAAGTCGAGCTCCCCGAAGGCCGGTTCGAGGTGCAGCCGGAGCAGTCGGCGGTACAGCTCCAGCGTGGTCGGCATCAGGCCGCGCTCGGTGGTCCAGGCGTCGGCGTACTTGGCGAAGTTGACCGCCCCGGCGTCGGGGTCACGCCAGTCCTTCTTCCGGATGCTGGTCTGCATCTCGGCCAGCCAGTCATCCGCGTCGGTCTTGGTCTCGAAGGTCTCCGGCGCCGGCTGAAGGATGCCGTTCGCGTCGAGGTACCGAGCCTGGAAGCTACCAGCGCCGGGGCGCCGTGCCGGCATTCTCCGCCCGGCCGGACGTGTGGATCTTCCAGCCCTGCTTGGGCAGCGGCGTGCCACCCTCGGGGCGGTATATCACCCAGTCACCGTTCTGGATCCGGCTCCAGCCCTCGGGTACCGCCCGGTCGGACAGGGCGAAATCCAGGCCCTCCTCCTTCAGCTCGACGGGCGAGTCGAAGAATGTCGGATCGGCCATGCAATACACGTCATAATGCCGAGGCATTGCCGCCCCCGTGACTTCTCTGAAGTACTCCAAGGCAATGATCGGCCGAACCGTCGGAAGTCCGGGCAGTCGGACTGGAAGATTTTTCCGCCGCATTCCGGAGGTTCGCGTTTGATTATTTTGAACAAGTGCGATCCCGGCATCCGGGCGCGCTTTTGGCTACGAGGTGCTCCATGAAATGCCCCATGCGATTCACATGAATGTGTCCATGGGTTGTCCACTTCCAGACCCTCCCGGGCAATCGGCAGACTTGGCGACCGGATGACCTGGGGAAATGCTCCCGGTGCCGCCGCCCGGCCGCTGTCCGGAAGTCGCCGGAGGTTCAGGCGGGCGGTGTGGATTTGGCTAGGCTTGCGGTCGATGAGGGCAGGGTGCCACATCGAGGAGGGGATTCCCGTTTTCTCTCGGACTGCGGATTTCAGCGATCCGGAACAGATCCATTCCACTTCGGAACCGGACCTGGCGGTCCGGCTCGACGGGGTGAGCAAGGTGTACGGGCGCGGAGCGGGGGCCGTGCACGCCCTGCGCGAGGTGTCGATGGAATTCCGGCGGGGTGGGTTCACCGCGGTGATGGGCCCCTCCGGGTCCGGGAAGAGCACGTTCCTGCACTGCGCTGCCGGACTCGACCGCCCGACATCCGGGCAGGTCCGGCTGGCTGGACTGGAGTTGGGGACGCTCGGCGACACCGAGCTGACCGTCCTGCGCCGGCAGCGGATCGGCTTCGTCTTCCAGTCCTTCAACCTGCTGCCGTCCCTGACGGTCGAGCAGAACGTCACTCTGCCGTTGCGACTGGCCCGGCGCCGGGCGGACCGGACATGGCTGACGGAGATCCTCGACCGGACCGGCCTCGCCGACCGGGTGCGGCACCTGCCCACACAGCTGTCCGGCGGCCAACAGCAGCGAGTGGCGATTGCTCGGGCCCTGGTGACACGGCCCGAGGTCGTCTTCGCGGACGAGCCCACGGGCGCCCTGGACAGCACCACCGGAACAGAGGTCCTCCGACTGTTGCGGCACGTGGTCGACGGACTGGGGCAGACCGTGATCATGGTGACGCACGACCCGGTCGCCGCCTCCTACGCGGACCAGGTGTTCTTCCTGGCGGACGGCTCCTTCGCCGAGGCCCTTGCCGCCCCCTCGCCCGAGCAGGTCGCGGACCGGATGACCCACCTGGGAAGGCGCTGAACGGCATGCTCCTACTGGCCTGGCAGACGGTACGCGCCCGGAAAGCGGGCTTCGCCGGGGCTTTCACCGCACTGTCGTTCGCCCTCGTCCTGACCGCCGCGTGCGGCGTCCTGCTGGAGTCCGCTCTGCGCGCGGGCACCCCCACCGAACGTTACGCCGCGGCCCCGGTCGTGATCGGCGGTTCGACCCGTATGGCCGACGTCGATCCGCTGATCGGACAGCTGGCCGCGCTGCCCGGCGCCGGGACTGCAGCCCCGGAGGTCTCCTTCCCTGCCGCTGTGATCACCGAATCGGGGCAGATTCTCTCCGGCCCGCAGGGCGGAGCCTCCCTCGGGCACTCCTGGACCAGCGCCGTCCTCGCCCCCTTCGAACTTACCTCCGGTCACCCGCCGACCGGCCCTGACGAGGTGGTCCTCGACAGCGCGACGGCGGCACGCGGAGGGCTGAAGCCCGGCGACACCGTACGGCTGGCCACCACCACGGCCCCCCGCGCCTACACGGTGGCCGGACTGGCCTCACCCCCAAGGAAGCTGGCACGCCAGACGGTCCTCTTCTTCAGCCCCGACCAGGCAGCCCGGCTCGCGGGTACCACCAGGGGCGCGGACGCGATCGGCATCACGGCGCGGGACGGAGCCGACCCGCGGGCGCTGGCCGCGCAGGCCGAACAGGTCCTCGCCGAGACCTTCCCGGCCACTGGCACGGAGCTCTGGTCCGGGCCCTGGGTGAACACCGGTGCCCAGCGGGGCGAGTGGGAGTTCTCGAACACACCCGGGCCCGGGGACGGCCTGGCCTCGCTCGCAGGGACCGTCGGGATCCTGTCCCTGCTCATCTCGGTGTTCGTGGTGGCGGGAGCGCTCGCGCTCACCGTCCAGCAACGCCTGCGGGAGATGGCACTGCTACGGGCCGTGGGCGCCACCTCGGGACAGGTGCGGCGGATGATCGCGATGGAGACGTTGGTCCTGACCCTCGGCGCCGCGCTGGTCGGATGCCCGGTCGGGGTCGGCGTCGCCTCGCTGCTCCGCGGCGCACTCGTCGACCGCGGTGTGGTCCGCTCCGACGTACCGTTCCACGTCGGGCCCACCGCATTGCTGACCGTCGTCGGCGGGGTCGTCGTCACCGCGCAACTCGCCGTGTGGGCCTCCGCGCGCCGGGCGTCCCGGGTCGAACCGACCCAGGCCCTGCGCGAGTCCTCTGCGCCCGCGCCACGGATCGGCTGGGTACGGGCGGTGCTCGGGGCCGGGACGCTCGCCGTGTGCGCCGTGGTGCTGTCGTCCTCCACAGGCAGCCGCAGCGGGGCCGGCACGGCCGAGAGCATGGTGCTGCTCCTCCTCCTGGGGGTGGCACTCCTCGGACCGGTGATCGGGCGGGTCGCCAGTGTGGTGATCGGTGGACCAGTGGGCAGGCTCTTCCCCGTAGCGGGGTTCCTCGCGTCCGCAGCCCTGCGCACCCAGCCTCGCCGCTTCGCCGCCGCCGTCACCCCGCTGGCGCTGGCCGTGGCCTTTACCAGCACCGTGCTGTTCGTCCCCGGCGTCAAGGCCCAGGCCGCCGTGACCGAGGACGGTCGAAGGCTGCGGGCCGATCACGTGGTCCAGGCCGACGGGATCGGGCTGCCCCCGGACTTCGTCGCCGCCGCTCGCCGACTGCCCGGTGTGAAGGCGGTCAGTGGGGTCGTCCCCACCATGACCATGGTGTCCGCCGCGTCGCCCGGCACCGCCGGCTCGCAGGGGATCGACGCCCAGGTGGTCGATCCCCAGGATCTGTCCGAGCTGCTCGACCCCGGGGTCACTGCGGGTTCGCTGGCCCAACTACGCGGAGACGGCGTGGCGCTGGGGCAGCGGTCCGCCTCCGCCCTCGGCGCCGGCGTCGGCACCGAGGTCCGGATCGGCTGGCCGGACGGCACCGAGAGCATCGCCACGGTGGCCGCCGTCTATGACCGCGACCTGCGGTTCGCCGACGCGCTCCTGCCCACCGAGTTCGCGGCCGCCCACACGCCGAACTTTCTCGCGCCGACGGTCCTGGTCCGGTCCGCCCCCGACGCCGACCCTCAGCAGGTCGGCCGGGAACTCCAGAACCTCGCCTCCGCCTACCCCATGGCCCGTACGAGCGACCGGGCCACGTACGACAACGCGCGCAGGCACCGGCAGGAGTCGGCCACGGCCGTCGGCCGGCTGCTCCTCGGCATGATCAGCCTCTTCACCGCCATCGCCGTCGTCAACACCCTGGTGATGGCCACGACCGAGCGGTTGCGCGAG
Organism: Kitasatospora sp. NPDC087861; assembly: GCF_044742585.1. NCBI lineage: Bacteria > Bacillati > Actinomycetota > Actinomycetes > Kitasatosporales > Streptomycetaceae > Kitasatospora > Kitasatospora sp. NPDC087861. The sequence goes on along the minus strand of NZ_JBIUUS010000006.1, from coordinate 127,037 downwards.
TTCGCCCTGCTGCGCCTGGTGGGCACCACGCGCCGACAGATCCTGCGCATGATGGTCTGGGAGGGCGGCATCACGGTCGGCGTGGCCCTCGTCCTCGGCGCCGCGGTCACCGCCGCCGTCCTGGTGCCCGTCAGCCTCGCGCTCACCGGCTCGGCCTGGCCCTCCGTTCCCGCGGCCTGGGCGGCCGCGGTGCTGGGCGGGGCGGCGCTGCTGGGTCTGGGCACGGTGCTGCTGACCACCCGGCTGGCGCTGCGCAGAGAGCCGGTCGAGGCCATGGGACTGCGCGAGTAGCGGGAACCGAGGTCGTCGACTCGGCCGGCCCGTCGAGGGGGCGGTGGTCGGCGAGCAGCTTGTCCAGCTGGGGCAACAGCGGGCCGTACGGATCGAGGCGGGGGGCGGACCGGATGAACGCCGCGACGGGTGACGACTCCCCGAGCGCATCGAGTCCGGCGGCTCCCAGCAGTACGGGGGTGCCGCACGCGGCCGCGTAGGAGCTGACCGAGCCGAAGTCGCCCAGGACCACGTCCGCGGCGATCAGGGCCTGACGCCAACCTTCGAGCGGGTCGACGAGGGCGAGCCCGGCCCGTCTGGCCCTGTCCAGCCAGAGAGGGACCTGGCCGGGGCCGTGGCCGTGCCAGATGTTCGGGTGGAGGACTTCGGGGCCGCTGTGGCCGCTGTGTCCGATCTTGAAGCCGGAAGTGTCGACGTATCGCGGTGAGGCGAGAAACCTCGGCGGTACTTCGTCTGGACGAAGGTCCATGGGGCTGTGAGTCGGGCCGAGGGCCGAGGTGCTGCGGGGGAGTTGAGCAGAATCCACGCGAGGTCAGAGGGTGTGCGGAAAGCCGCAGGTTGGCGGCCTGCGGCTTCCTCGGGGTGGGGCGGGAGTCAGGAGGTGGTGAGGGCTTCGAGGGCGGGGACGAGGGCGGCGGGGGTCGGGAGGGCGGTGTTGGCGGCCTGGACGGAGCGGGCGGCGGCGCGGAGGTCGGGGTCGGTGACGAGACGGTTCAGGGTGGCGGTGTCGACGGTGTCGGAGGTGGAGCGCAGGGCGGCTCCGGCGGCGGTGAGGGCCTCGGCGTTGGCGAAGTGGTCGGCGCCCTGGGGCAGGAGCAGCTGGGGCAGGCCGGCCTGGAGGGCGGTGAGCATGGTGCCGGAGCCGCCGTGGTGGATCAGGGCGTCGGAGCGGCCGAGCAGTTCGTTGAGCGGCACCCAGGGCAGGGCGCGGACGTTGGCGGGCAGGGTGCCGAGCGGGGTGAGGTCGGCGCCGCCGACGGCGAGCAGGAAGTCCGCGTCGACCTCGGCGGCGGCCTGGACGAGGCGGACGACCGCGTTGACGCCGTCGAGTTCGGTGAGGACGGTGCCCAGGGTGATGGTGATCCGGGGGCGGTCGGCGGCGTGCAGGAACTCGGCGGGGACCACGCCGCCGCCGTTGTAGGGCACGTAGCGCATCCGCAGGCCGTCCGGGTCGCCGCCGAGCGGGCCGAGGTTCAGCGCGGTGGCCTCGGCCGGCCCGGTGAGGCCGTGCCGCTCGTAGACGTCGGTGAAGCTCTCGGCGAGGAGCTTGACCATGGCGCCGCCGGGGGTGACTCCGAAGTTGTGGACCACCGAGGGGATCTTGAGCTTGGCCGCGACGAGCGGGGGCGCGGCGTGGAAGGAGTCGTGGATGAGCAGGTCGGGGCTCCAGCTGGCGGCGACCTCCAGCAGGTGGTCGACGGCGGGTCGGGAGCCGTGGGCGAAGGCGCGGGCCGCGTTGGCGAGGATCTCGGCCTGCGGTCGCTCGGGGGAGACGTACTGGATCTCCTCGCCGAGGAACTCCTGGAACATCTCCCGCAGGCCGCGTCCGTCGCCGATCTCGACGATCGGGAATCCGGCGGACCGGAGCTGTTCCAGCGGCTGCGCGCTGGCGAACAGGACGTCGTGTCCGGCGGCGCGCAGGGCCTGGGCGGTGGGCACCATCGGGAAGAGGTGGCCGGCGGCGGCCGGGCCGGTGAAGAGTATGCGCATGGTGGTCTCCCGGTCGGAATCGCGGGTTGTGTGCGAACATCGGCGGTCAAATCAGTCTCTCCTCGCGAGCTGACGATCGGTCAATTCGAACTTGTGTGGGGGCGTGGTTATCGGACGTTCTGTCACGGGTCTTGCCAAGGTGCGCTCGGTGTGCTCTGACGGGACGGCGTCCCTGGTCAGACGGGTCGGCCGGGTCGCGGCGTTCAGGCGGCGGCGAGGAAGTCCCGGACGGTCCTGGTGAAATTCGCGGTCTCCTCGGCGATCACGATGTGGCCGGTGTCGAACTCGGCGTACTCGCTGCCGGGCAGGGCGGCGTGCAGGCGGCGGGTGTTCTCCACCGGGATGGTGGCGTCCTGGGTGCAGCCGATCACCAGGGTGGGGGCCTGGACGCGGGGGAGCAGCGGAGCGAGGTCCAGGCTGAGGTCGAGGGCGATGTGCCGCAGGGTGCCGGGGGTCGGCTGCAGGTAGGCGGCGTTGGCCTCGACGGCCTCGCGGCCGATCCGGTCGAGGAAGCCGCGGCTGAACGCGGTGAGGGTGGCGTAGCCGCCGAAGGCTGCGGGGTGGTCGGCGAGCGACAGCCAGGTGGCCATGGAGAGGCGCAGGTACTCGTCCTGTTCGGCGCTGATCCAGCCGGCGGCGGCGATCAGGCGGCGGACCTGGTCGGGGCGCAGGGCGGCGGCCGCGGTGGCGACGACGGCGCCGAGCGAGAAGCCGAGGATGTCGGCGGGTCCGCGGCCGGCGGCGTCGATGACGGCGTTGACCTGGGCGGCGAGGGTTTCCAGGGTGAGCGCGGCGCCGTCGTCCTCGGCGGCCTCGCTGCCGGACAGGTCGGGCAGCAGCACGGTGTAGCGGTCGGTGAAGGCGTCCAGCAGGCCGTCCCACATGGCGGAGCCGGGGCCGGTGCCGTGGACCAGGGCGAGGGTGTCGGGGCCGGAGCCGACGACGCGGTAGGGGATGCGGGCGGTGCCGACGGTGATGGTGGGCATGGGTGTTGGGCCTTTCCGGCTGGTCGGGCGGTCGGCGGGCGGTTTCCGTCGACGAGAAGTAAACTACACGGTGCAGATCAGTGATTCAACTGCACCGTGTAGTGCAATGAAGGGGGCGTGAAGGGCGCACCGGAGGGGCGCGGGGGAGGGTGTGGGAACGGTGAGGGCGGAACTGTCCACCCGCGTCCGCCGTCCAAGCAGTGACGGAATCCCTGCCCGGCCTGAACGCCGGGAGGAGCGGAGGGGCCCAGTGCAGCCAGGTGGTGCCGAACTCAACGTCGGACTCCCGAACGGAGGCCGAGGCGGTGTGCCGGTCGTGCCGCCCGCCCGGTGGCCCGGCCCCGCGGTGGCGGTCGATCAACTCGACGCCGCCGAGCGCTGCGAGACGCTTCTCCAGGACACCCTGGACGCCGTTCGGCCGGCGCCGGCCTGGCAAGGGGCGGCACCCGGGGCGGGTGCGCGGCTGCCGTTGCCGGGGCCGGATTCGGACGTGCTCTGGTACGTCACCCGGGGGCGGGACATCCTCACCATCGTCTCGGCGGCCCGCCGGCCGGCGCTGGTGGGCGCGGTGGAGCGGCACTGGCGGCAGCGCGGCTGGACGATCACCTCGCTGAACGCCTGCCGGGACCGCCCCGGAGTCGCCGCCGTCACCCTGGACGGCTATCGACTGGCGCTGCGCTTCGGCGAGTTGGGCGAGGCCGGGCTGACCGCCGACTCGCCCGGGGTGGCCCGTTCGGAGCGGCTGCCGCCGCTGCAGGGCGCCGGCGGTCGCGGCCCCGCGCCGCTGCCGCACGTGTGCTGCCCGTACTGGAGCGCGATGGTCTAGCCGGGCCGGGCCGGGCCGAAGGCTGGAAACGGGAGGGGGAAGGGGAGGCGCGGAGCGAGTCCCCCCGGACTCGCTCCGCACCGCCTCGTCGCGCGGCTTCGGCGCTGCCGCTCCCCCCGACTCCCCGGCAGCCTCGCCGTTCCCCCCTGGCAGCACCCTCCGGCGAGAGCGGTCCGCACAGGCCCCGGCGAGCCCCCACCCCCGGGGACGTCGTTGGTATCACGCTAACAAACCGCGTGGTTGGTTTGTCAATAGCGGGATCCACGAAAAATCCACAAACGTGACGGTCGGCCCGGAAGGTCCCGGAAGGCGTCGGACCAGCGGGTTGAGTACCGCGGGGCATCCGCCGACCGTACGGTGACGCGCGCGCCGAGCGACCGTACGGGCCGCGCGCTCGACACGGGCGGCGGTGGAATCCGACACTCCGATCATCATGGCAGCACGCAGTGACACCGCGCGAGCGCTGAGCGCAGCCGACGGGCCGGTCGGCGGTCGAGCGGCTCGTCGGCGGGTGGTCGAGCCGGCTCGGGCGGGTCGCGGGTCGGGCGGGTCGCGGTGCGCGGTATGGCCGGTGACGCGGCCGAAGGTGAGGTGCCGTCAGCGCAGCAGCCGGCGTTCCTTGGCCACCGCCACCGCGCCGGCCCGGGTGTCCACCCCCAACTTGTCGTAGATCCGGCCCAGATGGGTCTTCACGGTGGCCTCGCTGATGAACAGCGCCCGGGCGATCTCCCGGTTGCCCAGCCCCTGCGCCAGCTGCGCGAGGATGTCCTGCTCGCGCTCGGTGAGCTGCGGCGCGGGCGCCCGCATCTGCGCCATCACCCGGGAGGCGACCGGCGGCGAGAGCACCGTGCGGCCCCGCGCGGCGGCGTGTACGGCGGCGAACAACTCCTCCGGCTGCTCGGCCTTCAGCAGGTAGCCGGTGGCGCCCGCGGCGATCGCCCGGGTGATGTCGGCGTCGGTGTCGTAGGTGGTGAGCACCAGCACGTGCGGGCCGCCCGCGGCGGCCGTGATCCGGCGGGTGGCCTCCACGCCGTCGATGCCGTCGCCGAGTTGGAGGTCCATCAGCACCACCTGCGGGGCCAGCCGGGCGGCCAGCGCGACCGCCTCCTCGCCGGTGCTCGCCTCGCCGACCACCGTGATGTCGCCCGCGCTGGCGAGCAGCGCCAGCAGCCCGGCACGGACCACCGCGTGGTCGTCGCAGACCAGCAGCCGGACGGGGGAGCCGGCGGTGCTCATACGCACACCCCGTCGCGCCCACTCACTTCGTCGCGCCCGCCCACCCCGCCGAGCCCGCCCACCCCGCCGCACCCGCTCACTTCGTCGCGCCCGCTGCCACGGCGGCCGTCGGCCGACAGCGCCGCCACCGGGCGGCGGGAAGGGCCCACCGCCCGTCTGCCGAGGACGAGTTGGCTTCGTTCGCTCACTGGTGCTCCAGGGGGATCGCGGCGGAGACGACGGTGCCTTCGCCAGGGGTGCTCTCCACGGTCAGCGTGCCACCGAACTGCCGCAGCCGGGCGCGCATCGCCGGCAGCCCGTACCCGCGGCCGCCGGCCGCCCCGACCGCCCGCGGGTCGAAACCCCGTCCGTCGTCGGCGACGTCCAGGACGGCCTGGTCGCCGAGGAAGGACAGCGTGATCGCCGCGGCCGACGCTCCGGCGTGCTCCCGGACGTTGGCCAGCGCGCCCTGGGCGATCCGCAGCAGCGCGGACTGCGCGGCGGCGGGCAGCGGGACGGGCGTGCCGTCCAGGTGGAAGCGGACGGGCAGTCCGCTCTCGGCGGCCTCCCGCTCGGCGAGCGCGGCCAGCGCCCGGTCGAGCGGACGGCCGTCGGCCAGTTCGGCCGGCGCGAGGTCATGGACGAAGCGGCGGGCCTCGGCCAGGTTGCGGGCCGCCACGTCGGCGGCGGTCCGGACGTGGGTGCGCGCGGTCGCCGGCTCGGTGTCCCAGGTGCGTTCGGCGGCCTGCAGCAGCATCTGCTGGCTGGACAGTCCCTGTGCCAGGGTGTCGTGGATCTCCATGGCCAGCCGCTCGCGCTCCGCGAGGGTGCCCTCCCGCCGCTCGGTGGCGGCGAGTTCGCGCCGGGTGCGGACCAGGTCGGCGATCAGGGCGCGCTGCCGGGCGTCCTGCCGCGCCATGAACAGGAACACGCCGGTGGCGAGCGCGGCCACCGCGGGCGGCAGCAGGACGAGGGTGGCGTCCGCCCCGCCGGGGAGCCGGATCTCGCCGACCACCACCAGCAGCGTCAGGGCCGCCACCAGCGGGATCGCGGCCCGGGCGGGGAGCGTGCGCAGCGCCGTGTAGACCAGCGGGACGGCGCACCAGGCGAAGCTCGGCGCGAGCAGCACCAGCACCACCCAGAGCGCGACCACCATCGCCAGCGGCCACCGGCGCCGACGCGGGGCCCGACCACCGGGCCCGGGCCCGGGCTCGGGCGGGTGGCGGTGCGCGAGCCAGGAGCCGGCCGGCTGGGCGACGGCCAGCGCGGCGCTCAGCCCGATCACCCAGGGGGTCCAGGGGTTGCCGGCGTGGTGGGAGAGGTAGCGGCTGAGCGCGGCGGCGAGCAGCAGCAGGAAGGCGGAGTCGAGCAACAGCGCCAGCCGGCCCGCGTCCGGGCCGTCACTGCCAAGCTCGCTGTCGCGGCCGGCGGCGGGGCGGGACTGCTGCACGGGTGGCTCCTGGCTGGACGGGCGCTCGGGCTCCGGGCGGGCGCCCGGCACCTGGACGGACGCCCGGTGCCGGGCGGGCACCCGGTACCTGGACGGACGCCCGGTGCCTGGACGGAAGCTCGGCGCACTGACCTGCACCGATCCCTCGATGGTGACCCGTCCGGCCCGGTCCCGCATCAGCCGATCGGTTGACGCCGGTGTCCTCCATCATGCCCGCGCGGTCGCGCCGGAGCGTCGATGTGGCCGGGCCGGTCGCGGCCGGAGGATCGAGGCAGAGCCGGACGGACCCCCTGCCGCCCGGCGTCCCCGATCCCGTTCGCCGACCCGCTGAGGAGCTGGACCATGAAGAAGATCTCCGTGCGCACCCGGGTGCTGACCGGCACCCTCGCCGCCGCCGCGCTCGCCGCCACCGCGGGCGCCGTCTCGGCCAGCGCCGAGACCTCCGAGACCCCGGCCGCGCCCGCCGCGGTGAAGGTCGACACCCAGAACAAGAACCTCGCCCAGAGCACCGGCCTGACCATCGACGCCGCCACCCGCGCGGCCCAGGCCACCCTGGACGCGGCGGCCAAGGCGGGCCAGCACGTCTCGGTCGCGGTCGTCGACCGGGACGGCGTCACCCGGGTGCTGCTCAAGGGCGACGGCGCGGGCCCGCAGTCCCCGGAGTCGGCCCAGCGCAAGGCGTTCACGGCGGTCTCCTGGAACGCGCCGACCTCGGAGCTGACCAAGCGGCTGGCCCAGGCCCCGACCCTCAAGGACATCCCGGGCACGCTGTTCCTGGCCGGCGGCGCCCCGGTGCAGTCCAAGGGCGCCCCGGTCGCGGCGATCGGTGTCGCGGGCGCGCCCAGCGGCGACCTGGACGAGCAGTTCGCGCAGGCGGGCGTCGCCGCGCTGGCGAAGTGACCCCCGGCCGGTCGGTCCGTCCCCGATGCGCGGGGTGGACCGACGGGCCAGGATGGGCGCCATGCCGACGATGACCGATGACCAGTGGCGGGCGTTCCTCACCGAGGGCACCCGCACCGCCAAGCTCGCCACCACCCGAGCCGACGGCCGCCCGCACGTCGCGCCGATCTGGTTCCTGCTGGACGGCGACGAGCTCGTCTTCAACACCGGCGCCGCCACCGTCAAGGGCCGCAACCTGGCCCGCGACGGCCGGGTGATGCTCTGCGTGGACGACGACCGGCCGCCCTTCTCGTACGTCCTCCTGCAGGGCACCGCCCGCCTGAGCGAGGACCTGGCCGAGGTGCGCGCCTGGGCCACCCGGATCGCCGCCCGGTACATGGGCGAGGACCTCGCGGAGCAGTACGGGGCCCGGAACGGCGTGCCGGGGGAACTGCTCGTTCGGGTGAAGATCGAGAAGGTCTCCGCAGAACACGGGGTGGCCCTCTGAAAAGCCGGTGCTGCTGTCAGTGGTGCATGGCAGGCTTCCCGCTATGACGGCGTGGACCCTCAACGACATCGAACGTGCGATCCGCTCCTCCTGGGGTGTCGACACCTGTGCGCCCGAGGATCTGGCCCACTGGCGTCCCGACAACCCCGCCCGCGGTCAGTGCGGGGTGACGGCGATGGTGGTGCACGACCTGCTCGGCGGCGAGCTGATGATGGGCGAGGTGCACGTCGGCGGGATCCGGACGGACCTGCACTGGTGGAACCGCTTCGCCACCGGCTTCGAGATCGACCTCACCCGCGAGCAGTTCGGGCCGGACGAGCTGGTCAGCCCCGGTCGTCCGGTGGCCCGCCCGGCCCGCCCCGGCCGGCTCCAGGCCCAGTACGAGCTGCTGCGCCACCGGGTGGTCACCGAACTGGAGCGCGGCCGCGTCCGCCTGCCGGAGCGCGCCTGCGCGTGAACGCGGTCCGCCCGCACCTGACGTACAGTCGGCCGCAGACGCGGTGACGGCGACGGGAGTGTGGGATGGCCGGGACGACGGTCGGCTTCGTGGGGCTGGGTGCGATGGGGCAGGGCATGGCCGGCAGCCTGCTGCGGGCCGGCCACACCGTCCGGGTCTGGAACCGCTCGCCCGAGCCGGTGGCCGTCATGGCGGCCCAGGGTGCCGAGGCGGCCGGCACGCTCGCCGAGGTGTTCGCCGCCGACACGGTGGTCTCCATGCTCGCCAACGACGAGGCGGTCGAGCGGCTGCTGCTCGACCCCGCCCTGCTCTCCGGCGCCGCCGCGACCCTGCACGTCAACATGGCCAGCGTCTCGGTCGGGCTCGCCGAGCGCGCCGAGGCGGTGTACGCCGAGCACGGCATCGGCTACCTGGCCGCACCCGTGCTCGGCCGGCCCCCGGTCGCGGCGGCCGGCCGGTTGAACATCCTGGCCGCGGGCGCGCCGGAGCTGCTGGCCCGGGCGGAGCCGCTGTTCGCCGCGATGGGGGAGCGCACCTGGCACTTCGGGGCGAGCCCGCGGCAGGCCAACACCGCCAAGATCAGCACCAACTTCCTGCTGGCCTGCGCGATCGAGTCGATGGCGGAGGCGTGCAGCCTGGCCGAGGCCCACGGCGTCCGGCCGACCGACCTGGTCGAGATGCTCGCCGGCACGTTGTTCCCCGGGCCGGTCTACTCCGGGTACGGCGCGATGGTCGCCGAACGCCGCTACGAGCCGGCCGGGTTCAGGCTGCCGCTGGGCCTCAAGGACGTCGGCCTCGCCCTGGAGGCCGGGGCCGCGCGGAACGTCCCGCTGCCGTTCGGCGGCATCCTGCGGGACGCCTTCCTGGACGCGCTGGCCCACGGCGACGCCGACAAGGACTGGGCGGCCGTCGCGGCCGTCGCCCGCCGCCGGGCCGGCCTGCCCGACTAGCGCTTGGGCCCGTCCGGCCCAAGCGGACTCCGGGGCCCCGGCCCGGAATAACCGGGGCGCACGGCGTGCTCGCACCTCCGATCGCACCACCAGACCGGGGGAGTACCGATGGCCGATCAGCACGCCGGCGCCGACGCGCCGCGCAGCTTCCTGTTCCTCAACGCCAGTTCACGCGCCGACGGCAACTCCGAGCAGCTCGCCCGGCTGGCCGCTGGGGCGAGCCTGCCGACCGGGGCGCAGCAGCGCTGGCTGCGGCTGCGCGAGCACCCGCTGCCGCCCTTCGAGGATCTGCGGCACACCGGGGACGGCTGCTACCCCGAGCCGGTCGGCCACGAACGGACGCTGCTGGAGGCCACGTTGGCGGCCACCGACCTGGTCTTCGTCGCACCGCTGTACTGGTACTCGCTGCCGACCAGCGCGAAGCTCTACCTCGACCACTGGTCGGCCTGGCTCCGGCTGCCCGGGGCGGACTTCCGCGCCCGGATGCGCGGCGGCACGATCTGGGGTGTCACCGCCCTCGCCACCGAGGACGACAAGGCCGAGCCGCTGATCGGTACGCTCCGGCTGACGGCCGAGTACCTGGGGATGCGGTGGGGCGGCGCGCTGCTCGGCAACGGCACCCGCCCGGGGGACGTGCTGCGCGACGAGCGGGCGCTGATCGCCGCCAAGTCCTTCTTCACGGACTGAGCGCGAGCTTCTTCGCGGCCCGAGCACGAGAACCCGGACTGAGCGCGCGCTTCGTCGCGGTCCGAGCACGAGAACACTCCGACCGGCGTGCACGGGATGTTCAGGCGGTCGACCGCAGGGCGTTCGCCGGACGTTCACACGACCGATCGCTTCCAGCCATGCCGGGCCCGTGCGATACGGTCGTCCGGGCGTGTACCCGTCACTCTCCGGTCATCTTTCGGTAAAGAGCAAAAGCCTTATCGACGGACGGAGTTGGACGATTCGGGCACCCCTGTCCCATGAGCGGACCGTCGTGTGACACCCGCCTTCCGGAGTGGCCGGATCTTTCGGTAATCTCCGTCGGACTTTCAAGCTTCGCGGGGGTTCACGGCGTCCACGGCCGCCCCACCGCGCCCCGGGCCTCGCCCGGACTCTTCCGTGAGGTCTCCCTTGTCCATACGTCGCAGTCTTGCCCTTGCCGGCGCCGCCGCGCTCACGTCCTCGCTCGTGCTGTCCGGCGCCCAGGGCGCCATGGCCGTCGGCACCACCGGCGCTCCGTCCGCCGCCGCCCAGCAGGCCGGGAAGGGCTCCCACCAGAGCCTCGACCTCTCGGTGAACGGGGTGCCCGGCACCTTCATCGCGGGCGGCGACGCCCGCGACTTCACCTTCAAGGTCGACAACTCGACGAACCACGACTTCATCTTCCTGCCGCTGCTCAAGTTCAAGAACAAGGCCGACTCGCTCAGGGCGAAGGACCTCAAGGTCCAGTACCAGCTGCCGGGCGGCCAGTGGCAGACCGGCTCGGTCGCCCCCGACGGCAGCGAGGACGAGGACAAGTCCGTCCTCACCCTGCTCGGCGCCCTCGGCCCGGACGGCAACCCCACCGGCGACGACCTGCTCGTCGTGAACCGCGGCAAGAGCTTCTCGATCAAGGTCCGGGTCTCCTTCACCTCGGAGGCACCGCTCGGCCGGGCGGGCGTCGTCCCGGTGGTGTTCTCCGCCGAGCTCGACGACGAGACCCATGAGCCGGTCGACCAGGGCCGCCTCAGCTGCGACGGCGTCCGCGGCGCGGGCTTCGTGATCAAGGCCGGCGGTGGCGGCAAGCCGAGCCCGACCGTCAGCCCGACCCACACCGGCAAGCCCAGCCCGACCGCGAGCACCTCGCCCACGGCCAGCCACTCGCCGACGGCCTCCACCTCGCCCACGGCCAGCCACTCGCCGACCGCGAGCACCTCGCCCAGCGCGAGCACCTCGCCGACGGCCACCGCCACCGCGACGGCCACCACCACCCCGAGCACCGGGCCGACCACGCCGTCGACCTCGGCCCCGGCGACCACCCCGGCCACCGGCGCGCCGTCCGCCTCCGCCTCCGCCTCCGCCTCCGCCTCGACCGCCGCCCCGGCCCCGGGCGACGGCAACGGCGACACGGCCGGCCCGATCGACTTCCCGGTGGCCGTCCCGACCCTCCCCACCCCGCCGCTCACCCCGGCCGTGGTGGCCAAGGCCAAGGCCGCCGCCGACAGCGGCGACAAGGCCCTGGCCCAGACCGGTGGCGGTGACGACACCACCGCCATCGCCGCCGCCGGCGGCGCCGTGCTGCTGGCCGGTGTCGGCACCCTCGTGGTGCTGCGCCGCCGCAAGTCGGCCCAGCAGGGCTGATCGCGGCCTATGGCTTGTCTCACAATTCCCGCCGCGCGCTGATGTGACGCGAATTGTGGGACAAGCCCTGCCGCCACACCGAGGCGGTACCGCCTGAATGCCGTCCGCGTCGCCCGGCCGTCCGTCCCACGGACCTCCGGGCGGCGCGGACGGTACACCTCCGTCACATAGGATGTCCGGCCGGAGGGGGGCGGAACCGGCGGGGAGAGGGACAGGTGCGGGAATCACGCACGGCACGGGCTGCCACCGACTACGAGGCGGCGACCGGGCGGATCGCGGGACTGCCGCTGCGCAGACACCACGTTCTGCTGGTCGTCTGGACGGTGCTCTGGTTCTTCCTGGTCGAGCCCAGCGGCGGCTTCTCCTGGCACTACCTGCGCCAGGGCGAGCAGCTGCTCTTCAGCGGCCAGCCGGACGGCGGGCTGGCGATCTACGCCCACCATCCGGAGCTGCAGATCGGCCCGGTCAGCCTGGCCGCGGCCCGGCTCACCGCCCCGTTCTCGCCGCACGTCGGCCAGCTGATCGCCGAGGCGGCGATGTCCGGGCTCGGCCTGGTGATGCTGGTCCTGATCGGCAGGACCGCCGCCCTGTACTACCTGGGCACCGGCATCAACCACCGCCGGCTCCAGCAGCGCCTGCTGATCGCCGGGCTGGCGTTCATCCCGATGTGGGTCGAGGTCTCGGTCCGCTTCGCGCACCTGGACGACGTCCTGGCGCTGTTCTTCACCACCCTCGCCGCGCACGCCCTCGCCCGCGGCAAGCCCACCATGGTCGGCGTCTACCTGGCGCTGGCGGTCGACTCCAAGCCCTGGGCGATCGCCTTCGCCCCGCTGATCCTGGCGCTGCCCAGGCCCGCCTGGCTGCGCACCGCGATCTGGTTCGTCGGGCTGGTGGCGATCGCCTGGCTGCCGTTCTACCTGGGCAACCTGGACACCCTGGCCGCGGCCAAGTTCACCATCCCGAACCAGCCGGCCTCCGCACTGCGCTGGTTCGGGGTCACCGACCCGGCCACCCCCTGGTGGGACCGCCCGACCCAGTTCGCCCTAGGCCTCGGCCTCGGCACCGTCGCCGTCTGGCGCGGCCGCTGGCCGGCCGTGGTGCTGCTCGGCGCGGACGCCCGGATCCTGCTCGACCCGAGCGTCTACACCTACTACACCGCCTCGATCCTGCTCGGCACCCTGCTCTGGGACGCGGTCGGGCAGAAGCGGCTCGTCCCGTGGTGGAGCTGGATAGCGCTGGCCGCGCTGTACGGCGGGACGCTGTTCATCCCGTCCGACTCGGCCCGCGGCCTCGTCCGGCTGGCCTTCGTCGTGGTCTCCGCCGCGTACGTGCTGTTCTGGCCCACCCAGCAGACCCGCCGCCCGCGGCCCCCGGCGGACGGTGAGGGGCGGCGCCGCTCCTCGCGGCGGCGCGAGCGCGTCCTGGCCGGCACCGGGGCCTGACCCGTCCGGGCCCGTCCGCCCGGGCCCCGACCGCCGGAGGCCCGACCGGCCGGGCCCGGCCTCCGAGGCGGCCCCGGCCGACCGTGCGACGACGGCTTGACCCTCACGCGGCGTGAGACCGGAGGGTGGTGGTCAGCACGAAGGAGGAACACCGGATGAGCAGCGAGGGCTACTCGGTCGGTGCCGTGGCCAAGATCGCCAAGGTGACCGTCCGCACCCTGCACCACTACGACGAGATCGGCCTGCTGTCCCCCGCGGGCCGCACCCGGGCCGGCTACCGCCGGTACGTGGACGCCGACCTCGACCGGCTGCAGCAGATCCTGTTCTACCGCGAACTCGGGTTCCCCCTGGAAGGGATCGCGGCGATCCTGGACGACGACTCGGTCAGCCCGAGCGAGCACCTCCGGCGGCAGCACGCGCTGCTGACCGACCGGATCAGGCACCTCCAGGACCTCGCCACGGCCGTCGAACACGCCATGGAGGCACGCAGGATGGGCATTCAGCTGACCCCGGAAGAGAAGTTCGAGATCTTCGGCGAGGGCTACCAGGAGGAATGGGAGCAGGAGGCCGAGCAGCGCTGGGGCAACACCGAGGCCTGGGCCCAGTCGCAGCGCCGCACCGGCGGCTACGGCAAGGCCGACTGGCAGCGGATCCAGGCCGAGATGACCGACCTCAACACCCGCCTGGTGGAGGCGCTCACCGCCGGCGAGCCCGCCGACGGGGCCGCCGCCATGGACCTCGCCGAGGCGCACCGGCAGCACATCTGCCAGAACTTCTACGACTGCACGTTCACCATCCACCGCGGCCTGGCCGGACTGTACGTCTCCGACCCGCGGTGGACCACCACCTACGAGAACCTCGCCCCGGGCCTCGCGCAGTGGCTGCACGACGCCATCCTCGCCAACGCGGACCGGCACGAGAACGCGTAGCCGGGGTACGGGGCCGCGCAGGCCGGGCACGGAGCCGCGTGGTCGGGGGGCTACGCGACCCCGCGTCCGAAGGAGCGCCGGTAGGCGGTCGGGGAGGTGCGCATCACCCGGCCGAAGTGGTGGCGGAAGGTCGCGGCGCTCTCGAAGCCGACCGCCGCGGCGATCTCCTCCACCGTCCCCTCCGGGGACTCCAGCAGCGGCAGGCTGGCCGCGATGCGCTGGGTGACGACCCAGCGCATCGGGCTGGTGCCGTTGCGGGCGGTGAAGTGCCGCAGGTACGAGCGGTCCGACATCCGGGCGGCGCGGGCCAGCAGCGAGATGGTCAGCGGGGAGGCCAGATGGTCCATCGCCCACCGCATGCTGCGGGCGACCCCGTCGTCCTCCTCCTCGACCGGGCGGATCGCCGCCTCGATGAACTGGGCCTGCCCGCCGTCCCGGTGCGGCGGCACCACGAAGCGGCGGGCCACGCTGTTGGCGACCTTGGCGCCGTGGTCCCGACGGACCAGGTGCAGGCAGAGGTCGATCCCGGCGGCGCCGCGCTGGTGAGCACGTCGCCGTTGTCCACGTACAGCACGTCCGGGGTGACCCGCACGTCCGGGTGGCGCTGCTGGAGCAGGTCGGCGTACCGCCAGTGGGTGGTCGCCTCGCGTCCGTCGAGCAGCCCGGCGGCGGCCAGGGCGAAGGCGCCCGAGCAGATCGAGACGATCCGGGCGCCGCGCTCGTGCGCCGTCCGCAGCGCCGTGACCAGCCCGGCGGAGACCTCGCCGCTGAACGCGTTCGCCACCCCGGGGACCACCACGGTGTCGGCCGCGGCCAGGTCGTCCAGCCCGTGCCGGGCGGTCAGCGTGAACCCGCCCACCGCGTCCAGCGCCGTCCCGGGCCGGTCGGCGCACACCTTCAGTCCGTACCAGGGTGCGGCCAGCAGCCCGCCCAGCTCGGGCCGGGCCAGCCCGAACACCTCCACCACCACGCCGAGTTCGAAGGGCGCCATGCCCTCGAAGGCGTACACCGCGACGTCGTGCACCGGTTCCGGGCGCCGGCCGATGGTGACGGCCACCGGGCCCGACCCGGTGGCGACCGGGCCCTCGACGTGCTGCTCGGCCATACGGACCCCCTGCTGACAAGTGGCGGGATGGCGGTGAGTGTAGCCGTTCCGGCCAGTCGGAAATCCCTGCGCAGTCGCCTGCAACCTCAGCCCGGCCCGGACGTCCATCGATAGGGGGTGACGGTTGCCGGGGCAGGGGGCGCTGGCAGGATTCCCTCGATCACGAACTGACAGGTGTCCTGACGGGCGCTCGCGGAGCCGCGCGCACCGTCCTGGGGGAAAGCAGAACGTACATGTCCATGGCCATCGGGCCGATCGCCGTTCCAACGAGGGGGCGCGGCTTCTCCGTCCGCGGACTGGTCGGGTTGCTGTTCGGCGCACAGGAGGCCGGTGCGGAACCCGCCGGTCCGAGCGGTGAGCAGACCGCGGCGCAGCGGCGCTCCGGCTTCCGGCTGCTGCGCGGCGGACGCAAGCCCGTCGAGGACCGGCCCACCCTGACCGACCTCTACCACGCCCACCGGTTGGGCCTGGTCCGGATGGCGGTGCTCCTGGTCGACCATCAGGACCTCGCCGAGGACGTCGTGCAGGAGGCCTTCACCCAGCTCTACCAGCGGCACGGCGAGGAGCTGGACGACCTGGACAACGCGCTCGGATACCTGCGCACCTCGGTGGTCAACGGCGCCCGCTCGATGCTGCGCCGCCGCAAGACCGCCCGCGAGTACGTGCCGCCGCACGAGCCCGACGCCGCCTCCGCGGAGGACCACGCGGTGCTCAACGACGAGCACCGGCGGGTGCTCGTGGCCATGCAGGAGCTGACTACCCGCCAGCGTGAGGTGCTGGTGCTGCGCTACTGGTCCGACCTGTCGGAGGCGCAGATAGCCGAGACCCTGGGGCTGTCCCGGGGTGCCGTGAAGTCCACCGCCAGCCGGGCCCTGGACGCCTTGGAAAAGCATCTGGAGAAGGTTCGATGACCGACAAGCTTCCCGGCCGAAAGAGCGGAGGCCGGGACGGTGACGGGCCGGCCGAGACACCGACCGAACGGCTGCTGCGCGAGGCGATGAACGCCCGCGCCTCGCTGATCACCGCACACGACCTGCGTCCGGCGGAGCCGCCGAACCGCCGGGTGCGCCGATTGCGCCCGGTGTACCTGACGGCCGTGCCGATCTTCGCCCTGGCCGCCTCCCTGGCGATCGGCCTGCTCACCTTCCACGGCGATCCGGTGGCCCGGCAGGACGTCCCCCCGCCGGCCGCCACCCTGTCGACCTCGCCGAGCCCGACCGCCGAGCCGACCGCCACCCCCACTCCGACCCCGCCCCCGGCCGCCACCCCGACGGACACCGGCACCCCCTCGGCGCCGTCCCAGACCGAGGTGCCGCTAGCCGACAACACCCCGACCCCGAGCGGGCCGCCGAGCTCGCCACCCACCTCGTCGGTGGCGACGCCGTACACCTTCCGCGGCGTCAAGTTCAAGGTCCCGGCCGGCTGGTCGGTGGTGCCGCCGAAGTCGACGGACGACCGGGTCTGCATCCTGAGCCCGGGCGCGTCGGCGGGCGCCCAAGGTGACTGGACCCCGCAGGCCTGCGAGCCGTACGGCGTCTGGATCGTCGCCTACAACACCGCCGACGAGGTCAAGAACGCGCTCTGGCCGACGATGAACGACCTGGACTCGGACGGAGGTTGGAGCCGCCAGGCCGACTGCCCGGTCTGGGGCCACCCCTACGTCCCCACCGGCCCCTACGCGAAGGTCGGCACGCCGGTCCGGACCAGGGACATCGTGGCCGGCCGGCCGATCGCCAAGACCCAGTGGCAGGTCACCTGCAAGCCGGGTGATGACTTCACCGGCCAGATGTGGGGGCTGAAGGACGACCAGGTGTTCATCGTGGCGAACGGCCTCAAGTCCGACTACCAGGCGGGCCTGGTGTCGATCCTCGACACCCTCGACCTCAGTGGTCGCCAGGCGCCGCTCACCTCGTCGAACGGCAATGACGTCGCCATCACGCTGGACGGCCTCGGCGTCGGCCAGCAGGTGTCCACGAAGGGCACCCCGGTCGCCTTCTCGGTGACGTACAAGAACACCAGCCAGACCTCGTACGCACTGGTCCAGCCGCTGGTCTACACCGAGGCCTACGCGGGGACGCCGCAGAACCAGACAATCCCGATGAACGCCGGAAAGCTGGAGCGCCAGGACGGCGACGCCTGGGTCCCGCTGCCGCTCTCGCCCGGCGGCGGCACGGACTACGCGATGCAGGGCAAGGCGGCCTCCTTCCCGCTGGCACCGGGCGCGAGCCGGACGGTGAAGTACCGGATGGCGCTCGACGCCGCCGACGGCGCCGGAGTGATGCCGGTGACGGCCCGGGCGACGCTGCCGTACGACGGCACCACGAGCCTGACCGTGATCGGGGAGAAGAGCGTGCCGGTGCGCGTCGTGAAGTAGCGCGCGACGTGCCGTCGTTGAGGCGCCGTGAGCAGGGGAGGCCCTGCTCACGGCGCCTTTCGGCGTTCCGGGCCGACGTCGCGGGAAAACGTCTGGATCCACCTGCAACCCCTCGGGGGGATGCGCGTCTATCAGGGTGAGAGGCGGGGAGGGCGAGCCGGCAGGGGCCGGAGCTCGGGCCGGCTTCTCGGGGCGCGAGGAACGCGCCGCCTCTTCGATCACACCATCACGCCATCGCTCTGTCCTCTGGGGGGACTGTCACATGAACGCGTCCGTTATCGCCCGTATTGTGAAGATTGTTCCGCTGGCCATCGTCGCCGCCGTCGGTGTCGCCGCCTGCGGTTCGCCGGAGACCGGCGCGCTGGCCGCCCCGACCGCCGTCCGCTCCGCCGCGAGCGTGCCGGCCCCGGCCCCCGCGGTCTCCGCGTCTCAGACCCCGGTCGCCACCCCGTCGGCCGACCCGTCCACGGCGTCGACCGCAGCGCCCGCGCCCACCACCGAGACGCCGGCCGCCAGTGTCGAGGTCCCCGCCGTCGCGGCCGCCAAGGCCAAGGCCGCGTCGAAGACCGCTGCCAACCCCGCCGCCAAGACGGAGCCCAAGCCGGCCGCCAAGCCCGCCACCAACCCCACCGCCACGACGGAGCCCAAGCCGGCCGCCAAGCCCGCCCCCGTCGCGGCCGGTGGCGTCGGGATCACCTTCAACGGCCTCGGCGAGGGTCAGAGCGTCGAGGTGGGCGACCTGGTGTCGTTCTCGGTGACCTGGAAGAACAACGACGCCTCGGGCAGCCGCGCGGTGGCGCCGGTGGTGGCGACCCGACAGTTCGAGGGCGCGCCGTGCCAGGTGGTGCTCGCCATGGCGCGGGGCACCCTGGAGCGCAAGGACGCCTCGGGCTGGAAGAGCCTGCCCTCGCTCAGCCAGGGCGGCGGCATGGACTACGCCGGTACCGGCAACGACGCCGCCTTCACACTGGGCGCGGGCGAGAGCCGGACGGTCGAGTACCGGATGCGGCTGGACGCGGCCAACCACCCGGGCCGGCTGGCGATCGAGGCGGACGCCCCGGTGCCGTTCGTCACGTCCTTCCGGGACATGGCCCGGGGCGTGCTGAACGTGGCGGTCGTCGACCACCACCGCCCGGTGGTGACCTCGGTGTCCACCCCGACCGCGATGGTCGTCGGCCGGACCCCGACCGAGTTCACCTTCAAGGTCTCGTCGCCGGACGGCGCCGCCGGTCTGCGCCCGGTGGTCGTGCTGGCCTCGCCCGGCAGCGACCGGGTGAACCCGGAGGACGTGACCATCGAGGCCAAGGTCGGGGACGAGTGGAAGTCCTTCGAGCTGGACCAGGACTGCGAGGGCCGGTACCGGGTGGCCCCGTCCCAGCTGGTCGGCGTGATGACGGGCGCGCCGGTCTCGTACACCTTCCGGGTCGGGATGGCGAAGCCGTGGCAGGGCGGCCCGCTGGAGCTCCGGGTGGGCGCCGGGTCGGACGACCACTACGGCGACACCGTGACGGTCCGGCCCGACGTCCGCTGATCCCGCGGACGCCCGAGGGCCCGGCCCCCATTGCGGGGAGCCGGGCCCTCGGCGCGCTGGCCGGAGGCTCAGGCGAGCGAGGCCATCCACGCCTCGACGTCCGCGGAGCGGCGCGGCAGGCCGGCCGAGAGGTTCTCGTTGCCGTCGGCGGTGACCAGGATGTCGTCCTCGATCCGGACGCCCACGCCCCGGTACTCGGCGGGCACCGTCAGGTCGTCCTGCTGGAAGTACAGGCCGGGCTCGACGGTGAGGACCATGCCGGGCACCAGCAGGGCGTCGACGTGCTCCTCGCGGCGCGAGTGGGCGCAGTCGTGGACGTCCAGGCCGAGCATGTGGCCGGTGCCGTGCAGGGTCCAGCGGCGCTGCAGGCCCAGCTCCAGGACCTTCTCGACGTCGTACAGCGAGCCGTCCAGCAGGCCCCAGGCGAGCAGGTGCTCGGCGAGCACGCGCTGCGAGGCGTCGTGGAAGTCGCGGAACCGGGCGCCGGGCTTCACCGCGGCGATGCCCGCCTCCTGGGCCTCGTACACGGCGTCGTAGATCCTGCGCTGCAGGTCGTCGAAGCGGCCGCCGATCGGCAGGGTGCGGGTGACGTCGGCGGTGTAGAGGGTGTTGGTCTCCACGCCGGCGTCCAGCAGCAGCAGCTCGCCGGGGCGCACGTCGCCGTCGTTGCGGACCCAGTGCAGGGTGGTGGCGTGCGGGCCGGCGGCGGCGATGGTGCCGTAGCCGACGTCGTTGCCCTCGACCCGGGCGCGGCGCCAGAAGGTGCCCTCGATCCAGCGCTCCGAGGTGGCGACGGCCTGGCCGAGCTCACGGACCACGTCGGTGAAGCCCTTGACGGTGGCGTCGCAGGCGGCGCGCAGCTCGCCGATCTCCCACTCGTCCTTGACCAGCCGCAGGCCGCTCAGGAACTCCGTGAACTCGGCGTCCCGGTCGGCGTCCAGCGCGTCGGCCAGCGCCTTCTCCAGGCCGGCGTCGTAGCCGCGGACGATCCGGGTGGGCGCGGCGGAGTCCTTGGCGCGCTCGGCCAGCTCCTCGGCGGCCTTGCGGACGTCGCGCACCGGCAGGCCGAGCAGCTGCTCCTGCTCGGTCAGGCTGTGCCGGCGGCCGACCCACAGCTCGCCGTAGCCGTCCAGCCAGAACTCGCCGTTCTCGCGGTCGGAGCGCGGCAGCAGGTAGAGGGCGAACGCGTGGCCGGTGTCGCCGGTGGGCTCGGCGACCAGCACGGCGTCCTCGGTCTGGTCACCGGTGAGGTGCACGTACTCGCTGGCGGCGCGGAAGCTGTAGTCGGTGTCGTTGGAGCGCACCCGCAGGTTGCCGGCCGGGACGACCAGCCGCTCGCCGGGGTAGGCGGCGGACAGCCGGGCGCGGCGCTCGGCCGCGTACGGGGCCTGGGCGACCGGGGTGAGGCCGTGCAGTTCGGTGTCCGCCCAGCCGGTCTTCATCGAAGCGGCCAGCTCGTCGGAGATCTCGGCGTACAGGCCGTTCTTGCGGCCCTTGAACTGCTGCGGCTCCTCGCCGCCGGCGGACTCGGGGTTCTCGGCCACTGCGGGCGTGCGGTCCTCGGTCACGGGTAACGCCTCCTTGGGGGTGGTACCGGCCGCCCCTCGGGGGAGTGTCGGATCGCGACACGCGCGGGCGGCCGTGCGTCCATGGTACGGACGCCCGGCCGCTCGCCCTTTCGGGGTCGGGGCGGCTATTCGAACCGGGCCGCCAGCAGCATCAGGTCGTCGGTGGCCGGTCCGGCCTCCGGGACGGGGCAGACGGCCAGCAGGTGGGCGCAGAGCCGGTCCGGGTCGATCCGCACGTCGCGCGGGGCGTCGGCGGCGGCCCGGCGCAGGTTGGCCTGGCCGGCGTGCAGGGTCGGGCCGCAGCGGCGGGCCAGGCCCTCGGTGTAGAGCAGCAGGGTGTCCCCGCGCTCGGCGGTGAGCTCGACGCCGGGGGCCTCCCAGCAGGTCAGCATGCCGAGCGGGGCGGAGAGCGAGGTCTCCACGAACTCGGCGCCGTGCCGGCTGACCAGGACGGGCGGGCAGTGCCCGGCGCCGGCCAGGGTGATCCGGCGCTCCCCGGGTTCCACCCAGGCGTAGACGGCGGTGGCGGTGCGGGCCGGCTCGGTGGTCTTGAGCAGCAGCTCCAGGTCGCCGAGGACGGAGACCGGGTCCTCGCCCTCCAGGACGGCGTACGCCCGCAGCGCGGCCCGGACCCGTCCCATCGCGGCGGCCGCGCCGGGGGCGGAGCAGGGGCCCGCACCGGGGCCGTCGCCGGAGACGGAGCCGACGGTGAGGCCGACGGTGCCGTCGGGCAGCGGGATGGCGTCGTACCAGTCGCTGCCGCAGGAGCGGTCCAGGCCGGCCGGGACGAGCCGGGCGGCCAGCCGCAGGCCGGCGGGCTGGGGGAGCCGGTCGGGCAGCAGGCCGCGGCGCAGCGCCTCGGTGGTGCGCTGGACCCGGTCCGCCTCCAGTTGCCTGGCGAGCATCGGGGCGGCGATCTCGCAGTAGCGGTGGGCGAGTTCGCGTTGGCGCTCGGTGGGTTCGGCGGGCTCGTCGTAGAACCAGAGGGCGGCGGCGAGCGGGCCGTCCTCCTCGGTGGCGAGCGGCAGGCCGTAGCAGCCGCCGAGGCCGAGGTGGGCGGCGAGTTCGCGCAGCCGGTCGCCGGTGGCCGGGTCCCCGGCGAGGTCGGGGGAGTGCAGCCGCTCGGGCCGGTCCTGCTCGCGCAGCAGCCGGGCGAGCAGGCTCTGGTCGGGCGGGACGGTCTCCAGCGCGCCGAGGCTGGCGCGGTCGAGGCCGAGGCCGACCGGCTGGCCGGGCCTTCCGCCCGGCATCCGGGTGACCAGGACGCCGCGGCGGGCGCCGAGCAGGGCGGCGCCGGAGGCGAGGACGGTGTCCAGGGTGGCGGCGAGGCTGCGGGCGCGGGCGAGCTGCTCGGTGTGCCGGTGCAGCCTGGTGAAATCGGACAGCCGTCCGGCCAAACGGTCCTGCATCCCGGCGGACGGTGCCGTGCGGAGGTCCGCCGCGCCGTCCTGCGCGTCGGTGGGGCCGGGGAAGCCCGGCGGGTCGAGGACGGTGAGCCCGCCGGCGCTGCCGGGCTCGCCCGGCTCGGAGGGTGTCGACGACGGGTGGGACTCGGTCATGCCGCCACTCCTGACGCGGTGCTTCGTGCCATGCGGAACCCCCAGGTACGGCCGAGGTGGAGCGAGTACGGCCAAAGGGCGCGTTTCGCCTCGATTCGCTACTACTCGTCATTGATCGACAGCAATGCCACCACTTCTACACAGGCCATTTGGGGCATGTCCAGATCCAGGACGATGCGGTGGCCGGTTCCACATCTCCACGACCCGGTCGGGGGGCGCGTACGGTTCGTGCGCGCGCCGGTCCGGCCGGGAGGCATGGAGCGGACCGGGAGCGGGCAGAACGGAGGGGACGGACCCGGCGGCCGTCCGGATCGTATGCCCGCGCCGCCCGGGGCCCGGGTCGGCCGGAAGTCTCTCACTCGTACGGTGGAACCAAGCGCGCCCGGGCGGCGTCCATCCGGTCGCATACGGGATTCTCGTTCCAGGGGCTGTTCCAGTGCGCGGCCCTTCTCATGTCGTGCTCCACACCGTGATCCACGCCGTCGCCGCGCCGCCCGCCATGCCGCCCGCCCTCCTTCGCGCCGCCGGGGCCGTGCCGCCGCGGGTCCGCGTGGCGGGAACCGACGGTGCCGGCGGGGCGGAGCGAACCGAGCGGTCAGGGAAAGGAACGAGCGCCATGCGTGAGAACCCGAAAGATCCGTGTCCGCCCGTCACCCACCACGGCCCCGCCCAGGAGGACGCCGCCCGGCACCGCCCGGACCGCCTCGCCGCGGCGCTGACGGCCGCCGTCGAGCACCGCTGGCCCGTGGTGCCGGGGACCGTGCTGCGTGGTGGCCACTGCTCCTGCGGGGACCAGGACTGCGCGGTGCCGGGCGGGCACCCGCACGACCCGTCGCTGCTGGCCGCCACCACGGACGCCCGGATGGTGCGCTGGTGGTGGGAGCGGCAGAGCCCGGACGCGCCGGTGCTGGCCGCCACCGGTTCCGTGCTCTCGGCGGTCAGCCTGCCCGCGGCGGCCGGCGCCCGCGCGCTGGTCCACCTGGGCGCACTGCGCCTGCCGCTCGGGCCGGTGGCGGCGATGCCGGGCCGGTACGCGCTGCTGGTGGCCCCGTACTCGCTGGACGCGCTCGGCGAGATGCTCTCCCAACTCCCTTGGGTACCGGGCTCGTTGCGCTACCACGGGCCGGGCGGCTTCCTGCCGCTGCCGCCCGGGGGCGCGGCCGGGCGGGTGCGCTGGGTGCTGCCCCCGCGCCCGGCCGCCGACGGCGGGGTGTGGCTGCCGCAGGTCGGGCCACTGCTGGGCGAGTTGGTGGAGGCGACGGTCCGACTGGACAGCGGTCGCTCGGCGTACTGACGCGGCGTACGGCTCGGCGTACCGGTCCGGCGCACTGATCCGCCGGGATCCGCCGGAGTCCGCTTCGGGGTCACCCCTGGTGACGCTCCCGGGCCGGGCGGAAAAACAAAAGATCCGGCCGCTGGCGACGGGGGATGCACCAGCGGCCGGACTCTTTAGACAGTAACAAGGATCCGCGCCCGCGCCAATTTCCAAGACCCCCTGCACGCCCGGAAATTGCGGCTTCACGGCGACAATGTGACGCGTATCACCCGGATCCCGTGCGCTTTAGTTCAAGGTGACCTGACGGTTCACCAGGTTCGCGCGGGCGCGCCGCTCCTCGGCGGTCAGCGGGGTCTCGTCGGCGAGCACGGCGGTCAGCCGCTCGGCGAACTCGGCGGCCGGCTTCTCGCAGTCGGTGGCGGTCATGGCGAGCGGGAGGTCCCAGACCGGGACGGTCAGGCCGTGCGCGCGGAACGAGCCGACCAGGCGGGTGTCCGGGCCGAGCGAGGACCGGTCGGCGGCGGTCAGCCGGGCCAGCGCGTCCAGCAGCCGCTCCTCGGGCACGGTCATCACCCAGCGCAGGTGGTTCTTGTCGGGGGTGCCGCACCAGTAGGCGGCGTCGACGCTGTCCAGCTTCTCGGTCGGGATGGCCGAGGCGTTGGCGCGCTCCAGGGAGGCGGCGACCTCGCCGGTGGCGGTCTCGGCGTCCTCCAGCCAGAACTCGAAGCCGGCGTGCACGGCGGGCGTGAACTCGGCGGTGACGTCCAGCAGGTCCTGCAGCCGGCGTCCGCCCGCCTCGGTCCGGCGGGACGGCACCGGGGTGCCCGGCTCGGTGGCCAGCGCCAGCTCCAGGGCGTCCGCGAGGTCGCGGCTGAGGTCGCCGGAGGCGGACTGGGTCTGCAGGCCGAGCAGGATCGAGCCGTCCTGGCGGCGCAGGGCCGGCCAGGCCAGCGGCAGCACGGTGGCCAGGGTCACCGACGGAACCTCGCCGTTGGCGCCCTCGGCCACCCCGGCGGCAAGCGTCAGCGGCACCGTGGCGGCGGGCACCAGCTCGCGCAGCGCCACCCAGTCGGCCTCGCCCGACAGGCCCTCGAACGGGCGGTGCACCAGCTCCTGCACCGCGTGCGAGGCCTCCCGGCCGTGGCAGGCCTTGTACCGGCGGCCCGAGCCGCAGGGGCAGTTCTCGCGGGCCCCGACCACGGGGATCTCACCCGTGACGGCGGTGGTGGACTGACGCTGCGGCGCCTTCTTGGCGGCCTTCTTGCCCATGGTGCGGCTCTCCCGGGAACGGTGGTCCTTTGCTCCGGGCAGCCTACTGACGTTCCCCCCTGCGCGCGGGCACGCGCTGGGCGGCCGGGCGGGGCGCGCGTCGGTTCAGGCGCTGCGGGCGTCACCACCGGTGCGCCGGGCGTGCCGGGCGTGGGCGGGCAGCGCCGCCCAGACCGTCACCTCGCCGGGCGCGTCGCGCACGCCCCAGTCACTGGCCAACTGGTCGACGATGCTCAGGCCGCGGCCGCCGCGCGAGGTCAGCGAGGGGCTGGCGGGCAGCGGCCGGGTGGTCGCGCCGCCGTCGGTGACCTCCAGGGTGAGCACGCCGTCGGCGTGCATCTGCCAGCGGACCAGTACGCCGTCGTCCGTTCCGCCGCCGGGTTCGTCGCGCTCCCGGCCGCCCGGCGCGGGGTGCGTCCCGGTGGGGACGCCGACCAGCAGCTGGTCCACCACCTCGGCCCGGGCGCTGCGGCCCAGGGCCCGCAGCGGGCCGAGCGGACGGGCGTACCGACAGGCGTTGCTCAACAGTTCGGAAAGGATCAATACGGCATCATCAATGACCGGTTCGGGTATCTCCCGGTCGCCAAGATCTCGACGCAGTCGGCGCCGTGCGACCCCGACACTCGCTGGGCCGTGCGGCACTGCCATGGTCGATGAAGTCGGCACTTCACGCGCCACCATCAACGCCACCCCCGGACCTCCTTCAGCGTATGCCGAGGGATGGATGCCCCTTGGTAATGCGTCGGAAACGACCACCGGACGATCCCGCGAGGACATTTCAAGCGAGGCGACCGAGGGTGGCCTCAGGTCATTCCCCGCTCACCCTCCGTCGCGCCGACGCATGCATTCCGGCAATAACGTGCCCGGAAGGTTTGACTGCCGACCAGAAGGAGTGGATGGCGTCCCGGGCTTTGCGGGTGACATTGCCGGTCCGGCGGCGGATCACCGCCCAAGCCGGCGGCGGATCACCGCCCGAGCTGCGCCAGCACCTCGGCGGGCCGGTTGGTGATGATCGCGGACACCCCGAGCTCCAGGCAGAGCTCCACGTCGGCCGGCTCGTCCACGGTCCACACGTGCACCTCGTGCCCCAGCTCGCGCAGTCGCGCCACCAGCTGTGGGCGGGCCCGCACCAGCTCGATGCCCGGACCGGCGATCCGCGCCCCGCCCGGCAGCGGGGAGCCCGGGCGCAGCCGGCCGAGCAGCGGCAGGGTCCGTTCGAACAGGAACACCCGCCGGTAGTCCGGCGCCCCGGCGGCCACCCGGTCCAGCGCCACCGAGGAGAAGCTCATGATCCGGGCCGCGGGGCGCTCGGCCTCCCGGGTCGCGCCGATCTTGAACTGTTCGAGCGTCCGCAGCAGTTCGGCCTCCACCCGGCCGCGGTAGCGCACCGGGTGCTTGGTCTCGATCGCCAGGTCCACCGGGCGGCCGCAGTCCACCACCAGCTCCAGCAGCCGCTCCAACCGCAGCACGCCGCGCAGTTCGGGGTCGGTGCTGGGGCGACCGGTCTTCCAGGCGCCGAAGTCGTACGCCTCCAGCTCGGCGAGCGTCATCGCCGAGACGGTGCCCTGCCCGTTGGAGACCCGGCCGATCCGGCGGTCGTGTACGCAGACCAGTTCGCCGTCGAGGGTCAGCCGGACGTCGCACTCGACCGCGTCCGCGCCCTCGTCGAGCGCGCGTCGGTACGCCGCCAGGGTGTGTTCGGGCAGGGCGTGCGAGGAACCGCGGTGGGCGATCACCTGGACGGCCGGCGCGGTGCGCGCCGCCGCCGAGGACGGGTCTGGGCTGGTCACAGGGCTCACGATAGGCGGCCGAAGTGACGCGGAGGCGAAGACGGCCCCAACCTGCGGGGCCGTCTTCGGTGTCGCTCGCCCGGTTCCGTGTGCTCGGTTCCGTCCGCGCGGTTCCGTCCGCGCGGTGTCGCTCGCGCGGTTCCGTCCGCGGTGCCGCTCGCTCAGCTCCGCGCCGTCCGGCGGGCCAGCGCGGTGAGCGCCCAGGTGGCCAGGGCCGGCACCAGGAAGGCGAACAGCGAGGCGGACGTCCACTCCTGCGGGGTGAAGTGCAGGGCGTGCTGGACGGAGGTCCAGAAGTCCGTCCACCAGCCGGCCACCGGGGTCGGCGCGATGAACTGGTAGACCGCGAAGCCCAGCACCCACGGCAGCACCATCAGCGGGCGCGACGGCGCGTCGGCGGAGAGGTTCCAGCCGTGCCGGCCGGCGCCGAAGAAGTAGTCCACCGCCAGCACCGCCAGCAGCGGCACGAAGACCGAGCCGATCAGGCCGAGGAAGTTGGTGTAGGTGTCGGTGAACTTGTCGATCTGCAGCGCCAGCACGGTGATCAGCAGCCCGATCCCGCCGGTCAGCACCCGGCGGTCCACCTTCGGCAGCAGGTTCTGCACCGACATCGCCGTCGAGTACACGTTGGCGAAGGACTGGTCGGTCTCGCGCAGCACCAGCACCAGCAGGAACAGCCAGCCGGCCCAGACGCCGAGGAAGGAGTCGAAGATCCGGTTCGGGTCGCCGTCGGACTGCAGCAGGGCCATCAGGCCGAGCACGTAGCACCAGACCTGGGCGATCGTGTAGCCGGAGAAGCTGCCCCAGAACGCCGAGCGCGGGGTGCGCGAGTGCCGGGTGTAGTCGGCGGCGAGCGGGACGAAGGAGATCGACACCGCGATCATCGCGTCGGTGGCGCCCAGGAAGCCGTGCCAGTTGCCGGCGCCCGGGTCGGGCACCCCCTGGCGGCCCAGCTGGACGGTGAAGTACACCATCGCGACGGCGACGGCACCGGCCACGAAGCGGCGCAGCACCGCGATCGAGCCCAGCGGCCAGATGGTCAGTGCGGTGGTCAGCGCGCCCGCCAGGACCACGAACAGCCAGCGGTAGCCGTCCGTGTGGGCGACGGTCTGCGCGCCCGCCGCGATCGTCAGCAGCTCGAACACGCCCCAGCCGACGCACTGGACGATGTTCAGCACCGTCGGGACGTACGACAGCCGGGTGCCGAACAGCCCGCGCAGGTTCGCCATCGCGGGCGCGCCGGTGCGGGCCCCGATCAGCGCGGCCACGCCGAGCATCGCGGTGCCGACCACGGTGCCGGCCACGATCGCGGTCACCGCGGCGGCCAGCGACAGCTCGCTGCCCTTGGCGCCGAGCACGGTGGCGGCGGTGGAGAAGCCGATCAGGCTGACGCCCAGGTTCATCCAGAGCGCGAAGTGGTCCCGGAAGCGCAGCGTGCGCGGCGGCTCGGTGTCCAGCACGAGCGGTGCCTCGGTACGCTCCGGGCGGTCCAGGACGGCGGTCGCCGCTCCGGCGGGGGCGCCCGTGGACGGATCGGGGAAACCCTTGGACGCGGACGCGTCCGAAGAAGAGGATGGCGAAGCAGGCGGCATGGCCGATACTCCCTACGCCGGCATTACCCGGACAGGTTCCGGCGGTCTGCGCCCCCTCGACGGTCCGCCCACGATCCCGTGGCGTACGGTCGACCAGCGCACTCTCAGCCTGGAAGGTCCAAGCTCCCGCGTGTCAGTTAGAGCGCCAGGCTAACCGGCACGGGGTTGAACGCCAAGGCCACGGGGTGTGCGGTCCGCATCGCGGGACGTCCGACGGAGGTGGGGGAGTCTCCGGCCGTCGGTGTCGGCCGTCGGCGCTGGTCGTCGGCGTTGACTGTCGGTGCCGGCTAAGGATTCTTATGAGTTCTTCAGAGGGGTCCTTACGGCAATCGAATCGACAGTGCGAAAAACTATGGTCCTTGGTTCTGTCAGCTATGGAGGTCGTCCGTGAGCACCGAGCGCGAGGTTGGGCCCACCGGGCCGCAGGGGGAGCAGCCCTCGGGCGGCCAGGCGGCGGCTGTTCCCGCTTCCGACGGCTCCGCCTCGGGCGGGCACCAGCCGACGATGGCCTTCGGCAGGGTTCCCGAGCCGGGAGCGGCCCCGTCGCAGGCGCCCGCCCCGGCCGAGGCCGAGGCGGCGTCGGCGGACGGCGGGCACCAGCCGACCATGGCGTTCAGCCGGGTCCCCGAGCCCGAGGCGGCGCCGGCCGGCGACGTACCGGCTGAGGGCGTACCGGCTGAGGCTGTTCCGGCCCAGGGCGGGCACCGGCCCACCGTGGCCTTCGGCAAGGTCCCCGCGCCGGAGGCGGTCCCGCAGGCCACCCCCGCCGAGGCACCCGCCGTCCCCGTCGACCCCGCCACCGGCTACATCGACGCGCCGCCGCCAGCCCTGCCGCCCGCCCCGCCGGCCGCGCCCGTGGCGCCCGCCGCGCCCGCCGCCGAGAGCCCGGCCCTGCCGCCGGTCGCCAACCCGTACGCCACCCCGGCCCACGGCGTCCCCGCCGCCGGCGCGCAGGACCCGTACGGCGCCCCGGCCGAGCCCGCACCGCACGACCCGTACGGCACCCCCGCCGCGCACCCCGCGCCCGCGCACCACCCGTTCGGCGCCGGCCAGCCGCTCGGCGGCTGGGGCGCCGCCCACGACGCCGCCGGCGGCGGCCCGGGCTATCCCGGCGGCCCGGCCGGTCCGCTCGGCTACCCGGCCGACTACCCCGGCGGCCCCGGCGGCCCCGGCGGCCCGCGCAAGAAGCGCGGCGGCCTGGTCGCCCTGATCGCCGCCGTCGCGCTGGTCGCCGGTGTGGCCGGCGGTGCGCTCGGCGTGGCCGTCGCGGACCGCAACGACAGCAGCACCAGTGCCGACGACCACCGCAGCACCACCGTCCAGGCCAGCAACACCCAGAAGAACGAGCCCGCCCCCGGCTCGATCGCCGGCATCGCGCAGAAGGCGCTGCCCAGCGTCGTCACCATCAAGGCGCAGGGCAACGGCGAGTCGGGCACCGGCACCGGCTTCGTCTTCGACACCGAGGGCCACATCCTCACCAACAACCACGTGGTCGCGCCGACCCTCAACGGCGGCAAACTGACCGTCAAGTTCGCCGACGGGACGTCCTACAACGCCTCGGTGCTGGGCCACGCCGAGGGCTACGACGTCGCCGTGGTCAAGATCGACAACCCGCCGAAGAGCAAGCTGGCCCCGCTTCCGCTGGCCGACTCCGACAAGGTCAACGTCGGCGACGCCACCGTCGCGATCGGCGCGCCGTACGGCCTGGAGTCCACCGTCACCAGCGGCATCGTCAGCGCCAAGGACCGTCCGGTTGCCTCCGGCGACGACACCGGTGGCCAGTCCTCGTACATGAACGCCCTGCAGACCGACGCCTCGATCAACCCCGGCAACTCCGGCGGCCCGCTGCTCGACTCCGGCGGCGCGGTGATCGGCATCAACTCGGCGATCCAGTCCAACGCCTCCGCCAACGGCCGGGCCGGCAGCATCGGCCTCGGCTTCGCCATCCCGATCAACCAGGCCAAGTGGGTCGCCGACACCCTGATCAAGACCGGCAAGCCGGTCTACGCCAAGCTCGACGTGCTGCGCAACGACGACTACAAGGGCGATGGCGCGCAGATCCAGACCCGCGACATCCAGGGCCAGCCGGCCGTCACCCCCGGCGGCGCCGCCGACAAGGCCGGCCTCAAGCCGGGCGACGTCATCACCAAGCTCGGCGGTGTGCCGATCGACAACGGCCCCGCCCTGGTCAGCCGGATCTGGACGCACAAGCCCGGCGAGATCGTCGACGTCGAGTACACCCGCAACGGTCAGCAGTTCACCACCAAGGTCACCCTCGGCCAGCGGGACGGCGACAACGGCTGATCCCCACCCGCGCGAAACGGTGTGCACCGAACCCCGCCGAACCCGTTAGGCTGGCCCCCGCCTGGAGAGCTGCCCGAGCGGCCTAAGGGAACAGTCTTGAAAACTGTCGTGGCGTGACCCGTCACCGTGGGTTCGAATCCCACGCTCTCCGCTGGTAGGGGAACCACCTGCTCAGGGCGGGTGCCGACATCGAGTCGGTACCCGCCCTCGGTGTTTGCGGCGGGCGGGGTTGACCCTGACACGGCGGCAGGGGGTGGAGTGGGGGCACCATGTTGAACATCGGAGACTTCGCCAGCCACGGCCGGGTGTCGGTGCGGATGCTGCGCCACTACGACGCGATCGGGCTGCTGCGGCCCGCCCGGGTGGACCCGGTCAGTGGGTACCGCTCCTACGAGGCGGCCCAACTCGCCCGGCTCAACCGGGTGATCGCGCTCAAGGAGCTCGGCTTCACGCTGCACCAGGTGCGGGCCGTGCTGGACGAGCAGGTGGACGCGGCCGAACTGCGCGGGATGCTGCGGCTGCGGCGGGCCCAACTCGCCGAGGCGATCGCGGCGGACGAGCAGCGGCTGGCCCGGGTGGAGGCGAGGCTCCGGACGATCGAGAGCGAGGGGACCATGTCCGCACACGATGTCGTGGTGAAGCGGGTGCCGTCCGTCCGGGTGGCCGAACTGACCGGGGTGGCCGCGAGTTACCAGCCCGAGGACATCGGGCCGGTGATCGGCCCGCTGTTCGCGCAGCTGTGCGGGCGGCTGGCCGAGGCCGGGATCGCCGAGACCGGCCCGTCCGTCGCCCGGTACGAGGAGGTGCCGGAGGGCGACGGCACGGTGCTGATCCGGGTGGCCGTCCCGGTCGGGCCGTCGGTGGAGCCGGGTCGGCACGACTTCGAGGTGCTCGACCTGCCGCCGATCGAGCAGGCGGCGACGATCGTGCACCGCGGCTCGATGGACGAGGCGATGGGGAGCTTCCAGGAGCTGGCCCGCTTCATCGACGCGAACGGCTACCGCTCGGTCGGCTACGCCCGGGAGCTCTACCTGGAGTGCCCGGACGACCCGGCGGGGTGGGTCACCGAGTTCCAGGAGCCGGTGGTCCGCCGGTAGTGCTGCCGACGCTGCTCCGCGCGCTCGCCACCGGCCTCGCCGGCCTGGTGGCCCCGGTCGCCCCTGCGCTGCGCCGGGCCTGACCGGGGGTGCCGGGGCCGCCGCCCCGCCCGCCGGGGCCCACTTGCCCGGCCCCCGGCGGGCGGGCAGAGTGCGGTGGAGGCGGCGGGCGGCGAGTGGAGGCGGCGATGAGTGACCTGACGGACCGACTGGCGCAGGGTCTTCCGGCCGGGTCGGTGGTGGTGGATCCGGATGTGACCGAGGCCTACCGTCATGACATGGCCGGGTTCTGCGCGGCCGGTACGCCCGCGGTGGTGGTGTTCCCGGAGACGGTCGAGCAGGTGCAGCACGTGCTGCGCACTGCCACCGGACTGCGGGTGCCGGTGGTGCCGCAGGGTGCGCGGACCGGGCTGTCGGGGGCGGCGAACGCCGTGGACGGCTGCATCGTGCTGTCGACGGTGAAGCTGAACCGGATCCTGGAGCTCGACCCGGTGAACCGGATCGCGGTGGTCGAGCCGGGCGTGGTGAATGCCCAACTCTCCCGTGCTGCCGAGGAATTGGGCCTGTCCTACCCGCCGGACCCGTCCAGCTGGGAGTCCTGCACGATCGGCGGCAACATCGGCACCGGCGCGGGCGGGGTGTGCTGCGTGAAGTACGGCGTCACCAGCGAGTACGTGCTCGGCTTGGACGTGGTGCTGGCGGACGGACGGCTGCTGTCCACCGGCCGCCGGACGGCCAAGGGCGTGGCCGGGTACGACCTGACCCGGCTGCTGGTCGGCTCGGAGGGCACGCTCGGCGTGGTGGTCCGGGCGGTGCTCGCGCTGCGGCCCGCGCCGGCGCCGCAGTTGGCGCTGGCGGCGGAGTTCCCGAGCGCGGACGCGGCCGGTGCGGCCGTCTGCGAGGTGATGGCGCACGGCCTGACCCCGTCGCTGATGGAGCTGATGGACGCGGTCAGCGTGCGGGCGGTCAACGAGCTGGGGCGGATGGGGCTGCCCGAGTCGACCCAGGCGCTGCTGCTGGTGGCCTTCGACGGGCCGGACCGGGAGGCCGAACTGGCGCGGGTGGCTGAGCTCTGCCGGGCCGCCGGGGCGACCGAGGTGGTGCCCGCCGAGGACGAGGCCGAATCGGCGCTGCTGCTGGAGGCCCGGCGGCTGGCGCTGCCCGCGCTGGACCGGCTGGGCACCACGATGATCGACGACGTGGCGGTGCCGCGCTCCCGGCTGGCAGAGATGCTGAACGGTGTGGCCGTGATCGCCGAGCGGCACGCGCTGACCATCGGGGTGGTCAGCCACGCCGGGGACGGCAACACCCATCCGATCGTGATCTTCGACGGCTCGGACGAGGAGCAGGCGGCGCGGGCGCAGCGCTCCTTCGACGAGATCATGGCGCTGGGGCTGGAGCTGGGCGGCACGATCACCGGGGAGCACGGGGTGGGGCTGCTCAAGCGGGACTGGCTGGCGCGCGAGCTGGGGCCGGTGGCGTTGGACCTGCAGCGGCAGTTGAAGGCGGTCTTCGACCCGCTGGGAATTCTGAACCCGGGCAAGATGGTCTGATTTTCATCCGACCGCACGGAGCTTTTCGGGCCCTTTCGTCGACGTTTTAGGTATGACTTTCCGATGGTCTACGCATGGCTGGAAATGTCGACATGGAAGGGCAATCAAACTTTCTGGGGGAGCGCGTCCGTCCGCACTCTGCGCTGGGTGGTGCGCCTGGTGGTTCGTGCAGCGCCGAAGCGCCGCATCCCGAGGAGTGTCCGGACGGTCGCCGTTCGGGCAAAATACCAGCTCATCGGCGGTGGATCGGTGTGCTCTCCGTTTTTGGGTCCGATATGCGCAGCCCTGGTGGATATCACGCAAACGGGCGAAAAATGATCCACGAGCTAGTGCTTTGTCGATTTGTTGCGGAAGTCTGTCTCTCGGCGTCGCAGCCCGCAGGTGTTCGTCTGGCCGGCGAACTCCCGCACACCATGCTCGACATTGCACGATTTACAGCTTTTTGGAGGCTCTGATGGCTCGCATCCACACCCGTCGGGTGGCCGGACTCCTGCTCGCCGCCCCGCTCGCGGCCGGCCTGCTGCTGGCCGGTGCCGGCGCGGCGGCCGCCGACAACGGCGCGGGCGCCGGGGCCGGCTCCAACGCCGGCGTGGTGTCCAACGTCGGCACGGGCAACGTCTTCGGCTCGGTCGACGGGAACTACATCTCCACCCAGCAGACCGCCACCGGCGCCGGTGCCTCCAACCAGAACAACACCCTCGCGGTGAAGGACAACTCGGGCACCATCCTGGCCGGGCAGTCCAACAAGAACATCAACGTCGTGTTCGCTCCGATCTTCAGCTGATCCGATCGGGCACCACCGACGGCGGGGGCGCCGGAGGTGGGTGACCGCGGGTGAGCTGAGCGTTCGCGGAGGGGCTCGAACCAGTCTCCGGGCGGGATTCCCGTCCGGGCGCGGATCAGAAAAGCGCATGACCGGCCAGCGGAAAGGGTCGCCGCGAAACCGGCCTCGTGGGCGGTGCCGCCATCGGCACCGCCCACGAGTGCGTCCGGAGCCGGACGCGAGGGTCCGCCCGCAACGGCCCCTGGGCGGCGCCCCGCCCGTCGTGGCCCTTGGGCGGCGCCCCGCCCGCAACGGCCCTTGGTGCCGGCCGTCCGCGCCCGCCCTCCGACGCCCGCCCGGGCGGGCCGAACGCGTCCATCGAGGGCCCGCGCCCGGAGCCGTCGGCCCTCGGCGGTACGGTTGCGCTCCGACAGCGCACCACGTGCCCGGGCCCGGGAAGAACGGCCCGGCCGGGGCGGCGACCGCGGCAACCGGAGGAGAGGGCGCGCGATGGCGGCGGAGGAGGAGGGCCTGACCGGCCCGGACGAGGCCTGGCCTGCACCGGAGCCGGATCCGCGATCGGGATCGGGGTCGGACGTACGCCCGGGGCCCGAGCACCGGCCCGAGCCGAGGTCCGTGCCCGAGCTGCTGCTCGGCCGCCCGCCGATGGCCCGCCCGCTGCCGTCCTTCGACGCCGAGGCCGCCCCCGCCGAGCCCGGCCCGCTGTTCGTGGACTGGCTCGCCACCGCGCTGGCCGCCGGGGTGCTGGACCCGCAGGCGTTCACCCTCTCCACCGTCGACGCGGACGGCATGCCGGACGCCCGGGTGCTGGTGCTGCGCGACGTCGACGCGGCCGGCACCGGCTGGAACTTCTCCGCCGCCGCCGACAGCCCCAAGGGCCGCCAGCTCGCCGACCACCCGGCCGCCGCGCTGAGCGTCTACTGGCCGCAGCTGGGCCGTCAGGTGCGGGTCCGCGGCACCGTCGAGCGGGCCGCCGACCTGGTCGCCGCCGCCGAGTTCGCCACCCGCTCGCCGGCCGCCCGGGTCGGCGCACTGGTCGGGCGGCAGAGCGAGCCGATGAGCTCGCTCGCCGAGTACGACGAGGCCGTCGCCGTCGCCCGCCGCCGGCTGGAGGCCACCCCGGACGCGGTCGCGGCCGGGCACGCGGTCTACACCCTGTGGGCGCACGAGGTGGAGTACTGGCAGGGCGACGCGCAGCGCCGGCACGTCCGGCTGCGCTACACCCGCACCGGCCCGGTACGCACCCCGGAATGGTCGCGCACCCTGCTCTGGCCGTAACGACCGCCCGACCGCGCCGGGTGGCCGCCCGACCGCGCGGGCCCCTACCGCCGCCCGGTCAGCGTGGCGCCCACACTGGCCGCCACCACGCAGCCGATCCCGGCCAGCTGCGGCACGCCCAGCAGCTGGCCGAGCACCACCAGGCCGACCAGCGCACTGACCGCCGGCTCCAGGCTGACCAGCACGCTGAAGACCCGCTGCGGCATCCGCCGCAGCGCGGTCATCTCCAGCGCGTACGGGATCACCGGCAGCAGCAGCGACACCCCGGCGACCGCGGCCAGCAGCGCCACCGGCGAGGCGCCGGGCGCGGTCAGCCCGTCCCAGGCCTGGCCGAGCCCGAACGGCGCCAGGGTCAGCGCGCCGACCGTCATCGACACCGCCAGCCCCTGGAAGCCCTGGAAGGCGGCGCCGACCTTGTCGGTGAACAGGATGTACGCGGCGTAGCAGGCGGCCGCCCCGAAGGCGTACAGCAGGCCGACCGGGTCGAGCCCGCCCCCGTCGCCGCCCTCGCCGAGCAGGGTCAGCAGGACGACGCCGGCGGCGGCGAGCAGCGCCCAGAGCAGGTGGCTGGCGCGCCGGGCGAAGACCAGGGCGACCGCGAGCGGGCCGAGGAACTCGATGGTCGCGGCGGTGCCCATCGGCAGCCGGTCGATCGCCCCGGCGAACAGGAAGGTCATCCCGGCCGAGGCCATGCCGAGCAGGGCGGCCGCGGCGAGGTCGCGCGGGCGCTTGTCGCGCAGCCGGGGCCGGGTGACGGCGAGCAGGATGACCGCCGCGAAGCCCAGCCGCAGGAAGGTGGTGCCGCTGACCCCGAGCGGGCCGAAGAGCGGCTTGGACAGGGCGATCCCGGTCTGCACCAGGAACATCGCGGTCAGACAGAGAAGCGGCGCCGGGATCTGCTCCGGGCGCCGCAGGACCTTCGGGAACCGGCCGGTGGGCCGGCCGGGGTGCGCGTCGGGCGGTGCCGTGGAGCCGGGTGCCCCGCCTCGTCGCCAGCTGCCCCGCTCGCCGGCGGGCTCGCCCTTGGGGGCGGGCGGCATGGCAAGTGCCTCGGCGACGGCGGCGGCCGGCGTCGGGGCGGCGGTTTCGCTGGGATGGGAGGTGGGCATATGGGCGAGTTTGCCGTAAGGAGTGACAAACGGGCAAGCTCGTTACAACTATCGGGACGGATGCGGACGGGTGCGCCCGAAAGGGTGGGCTCGCCCGGAGCGTGCGGCGTGGTTGCGGTGTTCGTCCGATGGTCCGTCAGTAGCAAGGGCGGGTGCGCTATCTCCGCCCCGCGGCCCTGCTCGCCGCCTCCCTCGTGCTCCTGCTGGCCACCGACGGGACGGGCGTGAGCGTCGATGCCGACCCGGCCGCCGCCGCCCTCCCCCGCATCCGGGCCCTCACCCTGCCCGACCGGGCCGGCCCGCCCAAGATCCGCGACGGCTTCACCGGCCCCGCCTTCGACGCCTGCTCCGCGCCGCCCCTCGACACCCTGCGGGCCTGGCACGGCGCCTCCCCGTACGGCGCGCTCGGCGTCTACGTCAGCGGCGCCCAGCGTGCCTGCGGACAGTCCCAGCTCACCGCCGAGTGGGTGCATCAGGCCCGCGCCCTGGGCTGGCGGTTCCTGCCGGTGCACGTCGGGCTCCAGGCCCCGTGCAGCGAACTCAGCCGCAAACCACGCCGGATCGATCCCGCCCACGCCGTGCAGCAGGGCCGGGACGAGGCCACCGAAGCCGTCCACGCGCTGCGCTCGCTCGGACTCGATCAGGGCAGCCCGGTCTACCTCGACATCGAGGCGTACCCGATGCGCGACCCGGCCTGCGGCCAGGCCGTGGTCGACTTCGCCGTCAGCTGGACCCAGACCCTGCACACCGCCGGTTACGGCTCCGGCTTCTACTCCAGCCTCGACTCCGGCATCGCCGACCTGGCCGCCGCCGCCCGGGCCGGCAGCTCCCCGCTGCCCGACGCCCTCTGGTACGCCCGCTGGGACGACCACGCCGACACCGCCGGCTCCGGCGCGCTCAGCCCCGACCTCTGGGGCTCCCACCAGCGCGTCCACCAGTACCGCGGCAATGTGGAGGAGACCTACGGCGGCGCCACCCTCACCATCGACCGCAACCACGTCGACGGCCCGACGGCCGACTGACGCACCACGTGGGAGGAGGGCCCGGGGCGGGGCCGTGATCCGTTCAACGGGGTCGGGATGCTGACAGCGGACGGGCGGAGCGGGACAATCGGGCACGTCCGCGCGCATTACCGCCGGGTAGGTGCCGCAGGCGCAGCCGCCAGTGCCGCCAGGTCAAGGAGGACCCGTGTTCAGCACGATGCAGGACGTTCCGCTCACCGTCGCCCGGATTCTGGAGCACGGGTCCACCGTCCACGGCCGGTCCACCGTCACCACCTGGGACGGCACCGGGCCGGTCGTGCGAACGTACGCCGAGGTGGGCGCGCGGGCCGCGCAGCTCGCCCACGCGCTGCGTGACGAGCTGGGGGTGACCGGGGACGACCGGGTCGGGACCTTGATGTGGAACAACTCGGTCCACCTGGAGGCCTACCTCGCCGTCCCCGCGATGGGGTCCGTGCTGCACACGCTCAACCTGCGACTGCCCGCCCACCAGCTGTCGTTCATCGTCAACCACGCCGCCGACCGCGTCGTCATCGTGAACGGCAGCGTGCTCCCGCTGCTCGCCGCCGTCCTGCCGGACCTGGCCCCGACGCTCAAGCACATCGTGGTGAGCGGCCCCGGCGACCGCTCGCTGCTGGCCGGCTTCGCGGGCACCGTGCACGACTACGAGGAGCTGCTCGCCGGCCGGCCCACCGCCTACCCGTGGCGGACCGACATCGACGAGCGCCAGGCGGCCGTGCTCTGCTACACCTCCGGCACCACCGGGGACCCGAAGGGCGTGCTCTACAGCCACCGCTCGGTGTACCTGCACTGCCTGCAGGTCAACACCGGCGACAACTTCGCCTTCACCCCGCGCGACACCGCGCTGCCGGTGGTCCCGATGTTCCACGTGAACGCCTGGGGCATCCCGCACGCCGCCTTCATGTCCGGTGCGAACCTGCTCATGCCGGATCGTTTCCTCCAGCCGAAGCCGATGGCCGAGATGATCGCCGCCGCCCGGCCCACCGTCAGCGCCGCCGTCCCGACCATCTGGAGCGGCCTGCTGGACGAACTCGACGCGGGCGACTACGACACCTCCAGCCTGCGCATGGTGGTCATAGGCGGCAGCGCCTGCCCGCCCTCGCTGATGCAGGGCTTCCAGGAGCGCCACGGCATCCGCGTGCTGCACGCCTGGGGCATGACCGAGACCTCGCCGCTCGGCTCCTTCGCCCAGCCGCCCGGCGGCCTCACCCCGGAGGAGGAGTGGCCGTACCGGGTCACCCAGGGCATCTTCCCGGCCTCCGTCGAGGCCCGGCTGATCGGCCCGGCCGGCGAGCGGATGCCGCACGACGGCGTCGCGGCGGGCGAGTTGGAGGTGCGCGGCCCGTGGATCGCCGGCGCCTACTACGGCGGTGCCGGGCAGGATCCGGTCCGTCCGGACGACAAGTTCTCCGAGGACGGCTGGCTGCGCACCGGCGATGTCGGCACCATCACCGCCGACGGCTACCTGACCCTCACCGACCGGGCCAAGGACGTGATCAAGTCCGGCGGCGAGTGGATCTCCTCGGTCGAGCTGGAGAACCAGCTGATGGCCCACCCCGAGGTGGCCGAGGCCGCCGTGGTCGCCGTCCCGGACGAGAAGTGGGGCGAGCGCCCGCTGGCCACGGTCGTGCTGCGCCCGGGCGCCACGGTCGGGCTGAGGGAGCTGCGGGCGTTCCTGGCCGAGCGGGTCGCCTCCTGGCAGTTGCCGGAGCGCTGGTCGATCGTCGAGTCGGTGCCGAAGACCTCGGTCGGCAAGTTCGACAAGAAGGTGATCCGGGCCGGCTACGCGGCGGACGAGCTGGACGTGACGGTGCTCGGCAAGGAGTAGCCGCCCGGTGGAACACGGAGGGCCGGTCACCCCGCTGGAACGGGGTGACCGGCCCTCGGACGTGCTCAGCCCGCCGCGGCGACGCCCGCCTCACCCATCGCGCCGATCCGCCCGAGCAGGTCGACGATCCGGGACTGGACGTCCGCGCTGGTGGAGCGCTCGGCGAGGAACAGCACCGTCTCGCCGGTGCGCAGCCGGGGCAGTTCGCGCGGGTCGAGGTCCACCGAGGTGTAGACCACCAGCGGGGTGCGGTGCAGCCGGTCGTTGGCGCGCAGCCAGTCCAGCAGACCGACCCGGCGGCGGCGGATCTGGAGCAGGTCCATCACCACCAGGTTGGGCTGCACGCTGCTGGCCCGGGCGACGGCGTCGTTCTCGTCCACCGCGTGCTCGACGTGCATGCCGCGCCGCTCCAGGCTGCTGATCATGGCGGCGGCGATGTCCGGGTCGCCTTCGACCAGCAGGACGCGCGGGGCGTGGTGCTCGCCGTCGCGCGGCGCGAGGGCACGCAGCAGCACGGCCGGGTCGGCGCCGTACGCGGCGTCCCGGGTGGCCTGGCCGAGGCCGGCGGTGACCAGCACCGGGATGCGGCTGTTGAGCGCGGCGGTGCGCAGCGACTGCAGCGCGGTGCGGGTGATCGGGCTGGTCAGCGGGTCGACGAAGAGCGCCGCGGGGAAGCCGCCGGCCTGGGCGTCCACCTCCTCGCGGGAGCGGACGATCACCGGACGGTAGCCGCGTTCCTGGAGGGCCTGCCGGGTGGCCGGGTCGGGCTCGGGCCAGACCAGCAGCCGGCGGGTGCCGCCGTCCTCGCCGGTCGTGCCGGTCGCGACCTGCGGCTGCTCGGTGCCGGCCCGGTCGCCGGTGGCGGGGGGCAGTTCGGCCATCGGGCGCGGGGCGGTCCTGGCCTCGGCCGGGACGGGCGGCTGCGGTGCGACGGCGGGCACCGGCGAGCCGCCGAGCGGGCGCGGCGGGGCGAGTTCGGCGAGGCCGGTGCCGACCGGGCGCGGGCCGGACGGGTCCTCGGCGGCGGGCAGCGCGGGGCGGGCCGACTCCAGCGCGGCGGGGCCGCCGGGGGCGTCCTGGCCGCTCCGGACGGGCTGGGCCGGCTGGGCGTCCGGAGCGGACGGCCCGGCCGGGGCCTCCGGGCCGGGGCCGGGCGGCACGGCCAGACGGCGGCGGCGGCCGGTCGGCGCGGCGGCGGGCTCGGTGGGTGCGGGCGCCGGAGAGGCCGGCAGGGCGTGCTCCAGGCCGGGGTACACCGGGGTGTCGGCGACGCCGGGCAGGGCGAAGCCGCCGGAGGAGTCCTCGGTGGCGGGCAGGGCGCGGCGTCTGCGGGGCTTGGTCTCGCCGTCGGCGGCCGGGGCGCCTTCCGCGGTCGGCGTGCCGCCCGCCGGCGTGCCGCCCGCCGGGGCGCCGCCGGTGCCGGGGCCGAGCGCGAGCGGTTCGCGCCCGCCGGTCCGGTTCGGCTGCGGGCGCTCGCCCCCGACGGGTACGGCGTAGGCCGGGCCGGAGCGGCCGTCGTCCTTGCCCCAGGGGTCGCGCTGCACGCCGTCCGGGCCGGCCAGGCCCTGGCGCCCGTACGCGGGGTCGTTGCCGGTGCCGTTCCACTGTTCGGGGACGGCCCGCTCGATCCGGGCCGGGGCGTTTGGCCACTGGTCGGCGGGGACGGCGGGGGAGGCGGGGGCCGGGGTCTCGGCGGCGGGTCGGCCACGGCGGCCGCGGCGTTCGGCGACGGGCTCCGCGGCGGGGGCGCGCTCCGCCTCCGGGGCCGGGGCTTCACGGCCCGGCTGCTCGCCGCCGTCGGCCTCCGACTCGGCGGCCTCGTCGCTGCTGGGCAGCTGCGGGATGCCCGGCAGGTCGGGCAGGACGGCGCTGTCGCCCTCCTTGGGCCGGTCGGAGCGGCCCTCGGCGGCCGCGCGCTCGGCGGCGGCCTTCGCGGCGGCCGGGTCCAGCGGCAGCTCGACGACGTACGTGGTGCCGGCCTTGCCGGGCAGCTCGTGCGGCTGGAGCACGCCACCGTGGCGCTCGACCACCGCGCGGGCTATCGGCAGGTGGACGGGGCTGCCGCCGAGACCGGGGCCGCGGATCTCGACCCGGGCGACCTCGCCGCGCTGGGCGGCGGCCAGGACGACGGTGGGTGGTTCGCCGGGGGACGGCAGCGCGGCCGGCGCGCCGGGGGCGCTGAGGCCGGGGGAGGGGGCCTTGGGGGCGTCCAGCGCGAGGCCGACGCCGCTGACGTCGGCGACGAGGTGGGCCAGCGCCTGGGCGAGCCGGCGTTCGTCGGCGATCACCTCGACGGCGGCGGCGTGCACCGAGAACCGCACCCGGCCCGGGCCGACCAGTTCGCCGGCCTCCTCGACGGCCCGGCGGACCACCTTGTCCAGGCCGACCGGCACCCGCCGCTCGGTCGGCCGGCGACCGGCCTTGCCGTCCTCGGTGTCCGTGCCGGCCTTGTCGTCCTTACCGTCCGCCGGGGCGGCCTCGCCGGCCTCGGAGCGCTGGTGCGCGAGCACGCCCTCGATCAGCCGGCCGTACCGGCGGCACTCGTCGGCGAGCCGGCGCAGCGTCCAGTTGGCCTCGGGCCACAGCTGCCCGGCCGGGTCGGCGGCGAGCGCGTCCAGCCGCTGGTTCAGCGCGGTCAGCGCACCCCCGAGCTCGCTCTCCAGTACGGCGGTGAGGTGCTCGTTACGGGCGATCAGGGCGAGTTCGCGGCTGCGGTCGGTGAAGGTCATCACCGCGCCGACCAACTGGTCGCCGTCCCGGACCGGGGCGGTGGTGAGGTCGACGGTGACCGGGCGGCCGTCCTTGCGCCACAGCACGGTGCCGCGCACCCGGTGCTTGCGCCCGGAGGTCAGGGTGTCCAGCAGCGCGGACTCCTCCAGCGCCAGCGGGGTGCCGTCGGCCCGGGAGTGCTGGATCAGCGGGTGCAGCTCGCGCCCGCCCAGTTCGCTCGCCCGGTACTCCAGGATGTGCGCGGCGGCCGGGTTGACCAGCACGCAGCGGCCTTCGAGGTCGACGCCGAGCACGCCCTCGGCGGCGGCGCGCAGGATCATCTCGGTCTGCTTGTGCTGGCGGCGCAGCTCGGCCTCGACGCCGAGCCGGCTGGAGAGGTCGCGGACCAGCAGCAGGAGCAGGTCGCTCGGCGAGGACGGGCGGGAGCGCTCGCGGTACGGGTCGTACGGGGCGAGCCCGTAGCCGCGGCCCTCGCCGACGCCGTCGTCGGGGAAGTCGTTGCCGGAGACCTCGACCGGGAAGCTGGTGCCGTCGGTGCGCCGGGCGGTCATCCGGACCGGGCGGTCGGGCTCGTCGCCGTCGCGGGCCGCCGGGCGCATCGAGCCGGGGATCCGGCTGGGGTCGAACTCGGGCAGGAGGTCGAGTACGCCCATGCCGACCAGCGAGGTGCCGGGCGCCTGGAGCGCCTGGACGGCCGCGCTGTTGGCGTCCACGACGGTGCCGTTGCTGTTCACCAGCAACAACGCGTCGGGCAGGGCGTCGAGTATGGCGGCGAGGCGAGCAGCGCCTCGGATCGGCCTGCTGCTCACGTCGACAGGTCTCCTCGGCTCAGGGCAGCTCCTCCGGAGACGGCAGTATCTCATTCTTCTTTGCGGCGGGGACGACCCGCCTAGTAACGTGGGCGGTGGTTGGTGCCGAGCCCCACGGTTGTGGCATCATCTCAGGCACACGGAACGGGT
Source organism: Kitasatospora sp. NPDC087861 (assembly GCF_044742585.1). Taxonomy (NCBI): domain Bacteria; kingdom Bacillati; phylum Actinomycetota; class Actinomycetes; order Kitasatosporales; family Streptomycetaceae; genus Kitasatospora; species Kitasatospora sp. NPDC087861. Next base: position 84,341 of record NZ_JBIUUS010000006.1, on the reverse strand, counting down.
CCGCTCACGCGGGCGTGGTCCATGTGGAGGAGGCTTCGCCTAGTCCGGTCTATGGCGCCGCACTGCTAATGCGGTTTGGGTCTTAAAGCCCATCGAGGGTTCAAATCCCTCAGCCTCCGCCAGTCGGAAAGCCCCGTCGACGGTCCCGTCGGCGGGGCTTTTCCGCATCTCGGGGCCGGTTCCGGGCCGGTGGCCGACCGCGGGCGACCGTGGCCGACCGCGGGCGCCAAGGCGGCTCCAGGGGGTCGGCCGGGGGCCCCGGGGCAATCGATTTCGCCCCGCGTCGCAGGTCATGTAATGTTGTCCCCGCACCGCCCCGCTGGCACTGTTCACCAGGGCGAGCGCTCATAGCTCAACGGATAGAGCACTTGACTACGGATCAAGAGGTTGCAGGTTCGAATCCTGCTGAGCGCACCAAAACCTCCGCAAGATCGGGTTCGCCCGTTCCTTGCGCTCATAGCTCAACGGATAGAGCACTTGACTACGGATCAAGAGGTTGCAGGTTCGAATCCTGCTGAGCGCACCAGCGAGAAGCCCCCGGCCACCGGCCGGGGGCTTCTCCCGTTTCCGGCCCCGGGGCCGTCCGGGTGGTCGGGCCTCCGGCCGGGCGGCGGCCGGGCTCGGCTCGCCGCGCACCCCGCGTGCCGTTCGCACCCCGCGTGCCGCTCGTACCCCGGGTAACCGTTGTAGGACGCCTCGTCCGGTTCGTGCCGGGTTTGCGGGCCTAATGGATGAAATGCATCTGTTTCGGGTACATCCCGTCCTGCCGCTCGGATGACCGCCAATCGGGTGGGACACGGCCAGAAGCGCAGGTGTCGCAGTATGACCGGTTCAGGATCGTGATTCCTTTTTGTCAGATCTTGTACCAAGACTGCCCGGCACCCCGGCAGCCGACTGCGAAGGAGAGCCGGATGAGCCGACAGTTTCCCCGCACGGCCGCCGCCCTGGCCGTCCTCGCGGCCGGGCTGCTGACCGGCTGGAACGCCCCACTCTCGGTGGCCCAGCAATCCCCTGACGCCTGGTCGGGGGAGCACCGGGCGGTCCTGCCCTCCGGCCTCTCCGTCCAGTTCGAATTCGCCGTCTCCCCGGGCGCCGGGGTGACGGCCGAGGCCGGCGAACTGGCCGACCGCGCCGGAGGGGGGCGCGCAGCAGGCCTGTACGCGGACGGAATGCACCCCGGAGACCCTGCGCAGACCTTCAGCGTCACCGAGAAGCGTCCGCAGACGGACGGATCCTGGCGCACCGTCGGAACACTCCGGCTGACATTCTCCCGACCGGTCCGGAATCCCCGGCTGCACCTCAGCGGAATGGCCGCGACCGCGACCGGGAAATCCGGCACCACCAGCACCGCGACCAGGCTCACCGTCACCGGTGGCTCACCCGCCGCCCCCACCCTGGTTAACCGCACCGACTGGCCCGGCTGGACGGTCGACGCCAACACCCTCGCGCCCGCCGGCGCCGACGGCGGCTCCGACGGCGCGGCCGGCTCCGCCGCCGAGGGCACCCTGGAACTCGCCGGGACCCTGCGCACCGCGGTCTTCCGGGTCGAGCAACGCGCCACCGCCCGGGTCGGCAGCACCACCGCGCCGCCCGTCCTGCGCCAGGCCTACACCGTCACCGTCGACGAGGACCTCGGCACCGCCCCGCAGGGCTACGGCAACACCTCGCACGTGGTCTCCGACCTGTTCCTCGGCGCCGACGCCGGCAATGCGACCCGGCGGGCCCGGTCCAGGCCCGCCGCCGCCCCGGGCTCGGCCGGCCAGGACGGTGAGCCGCTGGTCCAACTCGACCACGGGGCCGGTCGGCGCAGCGTCTTCGCCAGCCCGCTGCCGCCCGAGCTCCAGCCCGGCCGCGGCGAGTACCAGGGCGCCGACCCGTCGATCAGCTTCCCGACCGAGGCCGCGATCGGCCGCTACTACCGGCTCACCGTCCCGGTGGCGGTGGACGACCAGCCCGCGACCCTGGCCGGCTGGGTCGACTTCGACCACAACGGGCGCTTCGACCCCGCCGAGCGGGTGCAGACCGAGGTCCCGGCCGGCGCCGACACCGCGACCCTGGAGTGGACCGTCCCGGCCGGTGCCGCCTCGGGCGACACCTGGGCCCGGTTGCGGATCGCCCGGGACGCCGGCCAACTCGTCTCCTCCGGCGGCTTCGCCGACTCCGGGCAGGTCGCCGACCAGCGGATCAAGATGACCGTCGGCGCCGCCCGGCCCGAGATCGCCGAACCCGTCGACGGCGCTGCCCTCGCCGACGCCCGCCCGCGGATCCACGGCGCCGGCGCGGTCGCCGGCGCCTCGGTGGAGATCAGGGACGGCGAAGCCACCGTCTGCCGGGCCCGGGTCGAGCGCGGCGGCGACTGGTCCTGTCGGCCGGATGGCGCGCTCACCGCAGGCCCGCACGCCCTCACCCCGGTCGAGATCACCAGTGGTGGCGTGGTGCTGCGCGGCGAGCCCGTCCGGGTCACCGTGAAGACGGCGCCGCCCGCCCCGCCCGTCCTCACCCTCCCGGAGTACACCAACGACCCGGGGCTGCAGCTCACCGGCACCGGCGAGGCGGGCAGCATCGTCTCGGTCACCGACCAGTCCGCCGAACTGTGCAGCAGCGCCGTCCGGGCGGACGGCCAGTGGTCCTGCCTGCCGGTGGAGAACCTGGTGGACGGGCGCCACCTGCTCACCCCCGTCGCGATCGACGCGGCCGGGAACCGGACGGCCGGGCAGGCGATCGCGCTGGTCGTCGACACCGTTCCGCCGGACAGGCCGGTGCTCGGCGCGCCGGTTGCCGGGGAGACCCTGCGAGTCAGCCGGCCGAAGTTCACCGGGCGGGCCGAGCCGGGCTCGAAGGTGCTGGTCACGGCGCGGGCGGGTGGTTCGGCGGGGGCGGCCTCGGCATCGGCATCGGCCTCGGGCGAGCGGACGGTGTTGTGCGGGGCGACGGCGGCCCTCGACGGAAGCTGGACCTGCACCGCCAACCGGGATCTGACGGACGGTGAGCAGTGGCTCGTCGTCACGGCGACGGACCTGGCGGGGAACGGGGCGGCGGCGGACGCGGTGCCGGTCCACGTCGCGGCGTCGGCGCCGAGCCCGGCGGTGCCGAGCGTGGCGGTGCCGGTGGTGCCGGCGCCGGTGGCGCCGAGCCCGGTGCCAAGCGTGGCGGTGCCAAGCGTGGTGGCGCCAAGCGGCGCGGTGCAGACTCCGGTGGTGCCCAGCTCTACGGCGCCGAGTTCTGGGCTGCCCAGCCCTACGGTGTCGGCACCGGCTGTGTCGAGTCCCGCGGTGCCGAGTCCGGCCGTGTCGAGTCCCGCGGTGCCCAGCCCGGCGGTGTCGAGTCCCGCGGTGCCCAGCCCGGCGGTGTCGGTCCCCGCGGTGCCGAATCCGGGCGTGGCGGTGCCGGTGGTGCCCTCGGCCAGTGTGTCCGCTCCGGTGGCCGCCTCCCCGTCCGGTCCGGCGGCGTCGCCCACGCCCACGCCCACGCCCACGCCCACGCCCACGCCCACGCCCACGCCCACGCCCACGCCCACGCCCACGCCCACGCCCACGCCCACGCCCACGCCTGTGCGTTCGGCGACGGTAGTCGCCTCGCCGAGCCCGGCTGCGGCGGCGGCACCCGATGCGCCGGTGCTCACGGCGGTGCCGGCGGGGCTGCTGCCGATCGTCGTCCCGGCGGTGGCTCCGCCGCAGGCGGCGGTGGCCGTGCCCTCCGCGTCGGTACCCGCTACTCCTGCGACTTCAGCAGCCCCGACCGTTCCCGTTCTCTCCGTCCCAACGACTCCCGGTGCCGTTCCGTCCCCGGGTGCCAGTCCGTCCCGGGCGGCCGTCGGTGTCGCCGCGTCGTCTCCGACCCCGACCCCGACCCCGACCTCGACCTTGACCTCGACCTCCACCCCGGCACCGGCGCCGACGGCTGAACCGGCCGCGTCCGCCGCGGACAACGCCCGGCCGTTGCCGTTGCCGCCGCCGAGTGTGTCGCCCGCGGGTGCCCCTGTGGAGGCCCCGCCCGCGGCGTCCGAACGGGCCGCCGCGAGCGGCTGGCGCGACGGGCTCGCCGGGGGCCTGCTGGTGCTCACCGGGATCGGGCTGATCACCCGTCGGGTGTTCACCTGGGGGCCCGGTGCTCGGCGGCGCTGACCCGCGCCGAACCATCCCGACCATCCGCGCATGTGTCTGCGCGTCAGGTCAGATTCGGACGATACGTCAGTAAATGTCGACACACCTCACCTTAAATGTCGCATTTGATGACGTATGAACTTAGCCTGACTCTGGCACTGCCCGTCAGATCCGGGCCGCCCGTTGCGCGACACACCGACCCCGAGGATCCGTGCATGGACGTCACCCGCGATTCTTCGCAGCGACCCGACAACCTGCCCAAGGCGCTCCCTCCGGCTCTGCCGGAACGTTCCGCCTCCGGCGCCAGCCCGCTGGTCAAGGCCGCGGCGGTCAAGACGGCCAAGTCGATCGGCCCGGCCGACGGCGGCCCGGTGACCACCCCGCTGGCCGTCGTCCCCGGCCCGGCCGTCGGCGCCGCCGACCTGCGCGACCCGCTGGAGAAGGCCGCGTCGGAGACCGCCGAGATCCCCGAGGCCACCCCGGTCGGAGCTCCTGCCGCCGCCACCTCCCGCCGCCCCCCGCGCGCCGACCAGGCGCTGCGCGAGTACGGTGCCAGTTTCCTGCCGGGCTGGATCGCCCTGCTGGTGGTGCTGGTCGGTGTGGCCGGCGTGCTGCTGATGATGCTGCGCGACGGCGTCATCCCGTACTGGGACGTCCTGCCCGACCTGCGCAGCGCCGCCGCCCAGGCGAGCGGCCGGGCCGAGGCGGACGCCGGGTCGATCGCCGCGGTCAGCGCGACCAGCCTGCTCGCGGTGTTCGCGCTCGCCGGGCTGCTGGCCAACGCCGGCGGTGAGACCCGGGTGCTGACCCGTTGGGGCCGCTACCGGGGCACCGTCCGCCGCACCGGCCTGGTGTGGGTCAACCCGCTGCTGCGCCGGCGCCGGGTGGACGTGCGGCTGCGGCACTGGCGCAGCGAACTGGTCAAGGTGGTCGACCGGACCGGCACGCCGATCGTGGTCCGGCTGCTGATCGTCTGGCGGGTCAAGGACACCGCGCGGGCGCTGATGGCGATCGAGGACCACGAGAGCTACCTGCGCGAGCAGGTCCAGGCCGTGCTCACCCGCACCGCGTCGACCCTGCCGTGCGACAGCAACGCGGCGCCCGGGCCCGCGCTGCGCGACGGGCAGTGGTTCGCCGACGAGCTGACCAGGGCGCTGGCCGCCGAGGTCGCCCCGGCGGGCCTGGAGGTGTACTCGGCGCAGCCGCTGGCGCTGGACTACGCGCCCGAGGTCGCCGAGTCGATGCGCCGCCGCCGGCTGGCCGACCTGGACGCCGGTCTGCGGACGGTGCTGGTGGACGACGCGGTCGAGGCGGCGGCGCTCGCTGTCCGACGCCTGGAGCGCGCCACCACCCACGAACTGGACGAGGCCGCCCGCAGCGCGCTGATGGAGCAGTTGCTGGTCGCCTTCGTCGCCCCGGCCGGAGTGGCCGCCTCGGTACCGCCCCCGGCCGCCCGGGCCGGGCGGAAGGAAGGACGACCCGCATGAGGATAGCCACCGGCGCGTACGCCGAGCCCGGTCTCGACCTCGATGTCGACGCAGACCTCGACGCCGATTTCGACGCCGGTTTCGACACCCTTGGCCGGGACCTGATCGGGTTCGAGGAGAGCACCGGCAGCATCCCCGCGATCGCGGGCTGCGGCTGCCCGAACTGCGCGGCCCGGCCGCGCGCCGCCCGCCCCGCGACGGCGGCCGGCGGCAGCCGGATACACCGCGCCGTGCGAAGTACCTGCCTGGCCACCACCGTGCTGGCGGGCGCCGGCGTGGTCGGCCTGACGGCCGGTGCCGGATCCGCGCACGCCGCGGCCGGGAAGCAGGGCTGGGACGGGTCGAAGTACTGGTTCAAGAGCGGCAGCGGCGAGTGGCGGTGGACCAGCCACTACGACGTCTATGCGAACCGCACCGGCCAGTCCGGCGGTTCGGGCGGCTCCAGCGGTTCCAGTGTCAAGGCGGCCGCCGTGTCCAACGGCTCGGCCTCGTCCTCCGGGCTGCGCCAGGGCTGGGACGGGTCGAAGTACTGGTTCAAGAGCGGCAGCGGCGAGTGGCGGTGGACCAGCCACTACGACGTCTATGTCAGCCGTACCGGCCAGTCCGGCGGCGAGTCGGACCCGGCTCCCGCCCGGACCGCGGCCAGGCTGTCCACGGACGAGGCGTCGGCCTCCGGCAGTATGGAGTCGGCCATCGGCTACGCGCTCGCCCAGCTGGGCAAGCCGTACGTCTGGGGCGGCAACGGTCCGTCCGGCTACGACTGCTCGGGGCTGGTCCAGCAGGCCTACCGGCGCAGCGGGATCAGCCTGCCGCGGGTGGCCGACGACCAGTACGCGGCCACCACACCGATCAGTGCGGGGCAGCTGCGCCGCGGTGACCTGGTGTTCTGGTCGGACAGCGGCCGGGCCTCGGGGATCCATCACGTGGGGATCTACCTGGGTGGCGGCACGTTCGTGGAGGCGCCGCGGCCGGGCAAGACGGTCCGGGTCTCCACGCTCAACTCGGGCTACTACCCGACCCACTTCGGGCGGCCGTAGCGCGGATCACGGTTCATGGCTCGGGCCCCCGGCGGGTGTGATCCGCCGGGGGCCCGCGTGTCGGTCAGGGGAGTTTCAGGTCGGTGCAGCCGTGGAGCTCGGCCGAGCGCGTGGCGAAGACCCGGAGTGCGTCCTGCTCCACCACGGGGTTCGCCGCCGCGGTGCGGTCCCCGTCGTTCACGGTGTCCACCGTGTAGAGCGCGGTACCGCCGCCGGGGCAGGACGCGGTGCCCCAGAACAGGCCGTCCTTGCCGCCGGTGGCCCCGGTGATCGGGGCGCCCATCGCCACCTGCGGGAGGGCACGCGCGAACGGTGGGTAGTACGCCCCGAGACGGTACCGCGCGGTGTCGTGGTCGTCGGCGGACAGGAAGCAGTCCTCCATGGGGGCTCTCGGGTCCGCCGCCGTCCCACGGGTCGTGGCATCGATCCCGGCGCAGGTGCCGACCGCCCGGCCGGCCGGAACGGGGGTGGACCAGGAGTCCGCCGGGATGTCGGTGATGGGCTGTCCGGGCGGGACGGTACAGCCCCAGACCCGGGCGGCCCCGTCGGCCGCGCGGGCCGCGATGCGGGCGAACCTGGCCCGCTGGGCGGCGTCCGCGAAGGTGTCCGGGCGTGGCCGGCCCTCGACGGTGACGACCAGGTTCCCGTCCGTACGGCCGGGGCAGTCCAGGGCGAGGACGGCGACACCCTTGGCGGGGTCCTCAAGGTCCAGGACGCCCGGGTGGCCCCGGCCGAGGGGCCTGGCCATGGTGGTGGCCAGATTGGGCCGCATCCGGCCGAGCGCGGTCAGGGCCGGCCCCGCGGCCTGGGGGCTCCAGCCGGCGCGGACGGAGAGGCTGCCGCCGGCGCGCTCCGGGTTGACGAGTGAGCAGGACGCCAGGCCTTCGGGGGCGACGGCGTTCCGGCCGCGCATCCGGTCCAGCCCGAGGAACTCCTTGACCTCTGCGGTGTCGACGCTGCCGTGGCACAAACCGCTCAGGCTGCGGCCGTCCTGCCAGCGGTCGTACGCCCCGCTGAAGTAAAGGACCGCGGGCACGGCCACGGCCGCGACGACGCCGGCGGCGGTCAGCCGGCGGCGGCGCCGCAGGCGTTCGATGCGCGGATCGGGATCGCCGATCCGCCAGTCGGACTGCCCGGCCACTACGTGTTCTCCGTGCCGCGTCCGAGGGCGGCGGCAGCGTCCGAGCGGCCGGTGTTGTAGGCCGCCCGCATCTGCTGCTCGTCCCAGTCGACGCTGAGGGCGTCGGGGTTCCGGTGCTTCCGCTCCGCCTGCCACTTCTCGACCATGGCGCTGATCCCCTCGTGGCCGCTCCTGCCGTTGGCACCGGTCAGGGTGTTCTGCTCGATCCGGCCGGCCGCCGTGGCGTTGATCTCGTCGGTGGCGTTGGTCTGCCACTCCGTGATCCCGGCGCCGAGCAGGCGTTGGGCCGCCTCGCCCATCCCGGGGACGGGGATGAGCTTGAGCGGGGTGCCGACACCGGCGTACATGCCCTTGGCCTTCCAGGCAGCGACCCTGGCTTCGTCGTCGCGCTGGTCGAGGATGGCGTCGGCCTGGACGGCGTCCATGGCGCCGAGGGCGACGGAGGAGTTGGCCATCAGACCCTTCCAGTCGTTCTCGCTGACGTTCGTGGGCAGTTCCGACAGCTGCTGGGCCACGTGCACCATCTCGGCCTGCTGGACGATGTGGTGGGACTCCGGGTCGTCGGCGATGCCGCGCATGAGCCGGATCAGCGCGCCCTTGCCGGTGGCCATCCTGGTCTCGCCGGTGTCGGGGTCGACCCAGACACCGCTGACGTCCCCACCCGCGTGGTCCTTGGCGCCCCGGTTGGTGCCGGAGAGGATGTCGTGGGTGTCGGCGGCGTAGTCGGCCAGCGCGTTGGCGATCGGGCGCTGCATGCCGGCCGGGAGCCTTTGGTGGTCGATGCCGTCGTCCAGCAGGGTGATGGTGTCGCGCATGACCCGGGCCTGGGCCTCGGTGTGGTGCTTGACCACGTCCTCCTGGCCCGCGCGCTCACCGGTGGCGGCCGCCTCGATGGCCAGGCCGAGCGAGTGGCGGCCGTCGGCGTGGTGGCCGTCGACCAGCTCGTTCGGCCAACGGCGCTCGCCCAGAAGGTACTTCAGGTGATCGTTGTGCCGGGGGTCGCCCGGGTCCAGGAAGCGGGTGGAGGCCTGCGGATTGTGGCCCAGGGCGTCCAGGAAGCCGGCCACCGCGTCGCCGCCACGGCCCTCGCCGAGGTGGTCCCACTTCGGTTGGGTGGAGTCGGGGGCCCAGACGACCTGGGGGTCGGTCCTGGCGCCGCGCTCGTACGTGAGCAGGCTGTCGCCGTACGCGTTGAGGAAGTCGGTGTCGTACGTGCCGGAACGCATGAGGCTGCTCAGCAGCTGGTAGCCGAGAGGCGTCGGGCCGCCGCCCTCGCGGTTCAGCACCCTGGGGCCGAGTTCGATCATCTCGTTCTCCCAGTCCTGCATGGGTTTGGTGCGGTTCTGGGTGGCGGTGCCGAGGGTCGCGCCGAGCGAGGCCTGGAGCTTCTTCACGGCATCGTTGCGTTCCTTGCTGTACGCGCCGAACGTGGCCGGGTCGTTGACGTCGCGCCAGAACTCCAGTGTGCCCTGGGGGCCGAGTGCGGTGGCGAACTGCTCGGCGAAGGCCGGGTCGTTCTTGCGTCTGTCGAGCAGGGCGTGCAGCCTGGTCAGCTCGTCGACGGAGAGGTTTCCTCCGCCCTTACCAGCCAGGCTGAGGGCCTCGCCGAGATCCTTGCGGGCCTCCCGTGCCTCGTTCAGGTCGTGGTAGCCGTTGGCGTTGAAGGAGTTGTCGTCGGCGCCGTTCGGGTCGGAGCGCAGGGCCCAGGCGGCGGCCTCGTCCGCCTCGGTGGCCTGCTTGAGGACCGTCTCGATGGTGTGGACCAGGTCCTCGACGGCCCGCTTGCGTTGGGGCAGGAAGACCTTCTCGTAGTCCGCATCGTGTTGGGCGCTCTGGTCATGGAGCAGCGGGTGGACGTCGGTGACCGTCCCGGTCGACGAGACCTTCAGGTGGTGGGCGGGGGCCTCCTCGTCGGCGATCTTCTTGAGCCGGCTCTGTGCGTCGGTGAACTGCCTCGCAGCATCGGCGAGCAGGCCACCGATGTCTGCGGACTCCTTGCCGGCGGCGTCGATCTGTTCGGCGGCCTTCGTGATCAGCGCCCGGGCCTCGGTGGCTGCCTCACCGTCCCAACCGTCGGCCAGCTTGTCGACGACCTCGGTGGTCAGCCGGTCCTTCAGACCGAGGTAGCGGCTCCGTAGGGTCTTCCACTCGTCGGCGGCCCCGCGCAGCGCGTCCAGCTTGGCGGTCGCGACGACCTCGTAGCTCAGCATGGATCAACCCACTCACTGTCCGCCGGACACGTTCTGCTTGTTCGCGCTCTCTGTCGCCGTGTAGCGGTCGGCCGTCGTGCGCAGCCGCTTGGCGATGTCGTGGAGGAGGTTTCCCAGGGTTGCCACCTGGTTGTCCCACCGGATGGAGCGAGTGCGCAGTTCGGGTCCGGTCTGCCAACTGGTGAGCGAGCCGTATGCGGTGGCGGTCTTCTCCTGGGCGGAGTCGTCGACCGTCCGGAAGTTCGCCTGTATCTCTTCGACGGTGCCGGCGCGGGCCCTCAGGTCGGCCGGGCCGACGGTCACCTTGCCGGTACTGCCGTTCGCACCGGGGCCGCCGGCGGAGTTGAGGGTCAGACGTGCGTACTTCCTCCGGTCCTCGTCGTCGAAGAGTCCGTCCCAGGCGGGATTTCCGGCCACGCTGCCCCCATGACTGCTCGCCGGTGAGAACTTTGACTGTGCTTGGTCATTCGTTGACCAAGACTATCCACCGCAGTCGGTGGTTTCAGGGGAACGGGTTCGGCGGGAAACGGGTGCAGGCTGCGAACGGGGGCCGGGTGGGGGCGGGTTCGCAGCCTGCGGGGGGTGGTGGGGTCAGGCGGAGGCGGTGTCGAGCAGGGTGGTCTGCTCGGGGGTGAGGCGGAGGGCGGGGGCGGCCAGCAGGGGCGGGAGCTGGTCGACGGTGCGGGCGCTGGCGATGGGGGCGACGACCGTCGGGCGGGTGGCCAGCCAGGCGAGGGCGACCGTGGCGGGGGCGACGCCGTGCTGCTCGGCGACGGTGTCCAGGGCCTCCAGCACCTTGGGGCCGCGCGGGTCGTCCAGGTAGCGGGCGGCGCCCTCGGCGCGTGCGCTGTCGACGCCGGGGCCGCCGGGGCGGTACTTGCCGGTGAGGAAGCCGGAGGCGAGCGCGTAGTACGGGACGGTGGCGAGGCCGTGCTCGGCGACCACGTCGGCCAGCGGGCCCTCGAAGGTGCCGCGCGAGACCAGGTTGTAGTGCGGCTGGACGGCGACGTACTTGGCCAGGCCCTCGCGCTCGGCGAAGGCGAGCGCCTCGGCCAGCCGCTCGGCGCCGATGTTGGAGGCGCCGACGGCGCCGACCTTGCCCTCGCGGACCAGCTCGTCCAGCGCGGTGACGAACTCCTCGACCGGGGTGTCGTCGTCCTGGTGGGTGTAGTACAGGTCGATCCGCTCGACGCCCAGGCGGCGCAGCGAACCCTCGGCCGAGGCCTTGATGTTGGCCGCGCTCAGGCCGCGGGCCTCGGGGTGCAGGCCGACCTTGGTGGCGACCACGACGTCCTCGCGGTTGCCGCGGCTGCGCAGCCAGTTGCCGATGACGGTCTCGGACTCGCCGCCGGTGTTGCCGGGAACCCAGGCGGAGTAGACGTCGGCGGTGTCGACGAAGTTGCCGCCGGCCGCCGCGTAGGCGTCCAGGACGGCGAAGGACTGCTGCTCGTCGGCCGTCCAGCCGAAGACGTTGCCGCCGAGGGAGAGCGGGAAGACGGACAGGTCGGAGGCGCCGAGGCGGACCCGGCCCGGGGCGTCGCTGTGGTTTCCGGTCATGGTCGCAGTAAACCGGATCACGCCGCGCGGCATTCCGCGCGTCGGGCGGACTTCACGCGCTTGCCGTAGTGCCGTTGCACGGCCGGGTGGTGGGGCCTGCGGGGGAGGGGTCCGGGGTGTCCCTGAGGTGGGCGGATTCGTTAGAGTCCGTGCCATGGCTGACAACGACTACGACCCCGCCGGCAGCACTCAGATGTTCCGGGCGTTCGTCGACGAGACTCCGGCTCCGCAGGCTCCGGGCTCCGTCTCCACCTACGGCCGCAGCAGCGGTGGCGGTAACCGCACCGGCGTGATCGCGCTGGTCGCCGTCATCGTGCTGGCCGTGTTGGGCGGCGTCATCTGGCTGGCGGTCAAGTGATCCTCGCGCGGGTGACCCGGACGAGGGTCACCCGCGCGACGGAAACCGGCGCGTGGGCGCTCAGCAGGGCTTGCGCCAGGCGTTCAGGTCGAGTTTCTTCTGCATCGAACTGAAGCCGAGCGACTTGGCCTTGGTGCAGAACTGGTTCGTGTCGAGCTTGTACTCGACGTGGAACACCGCCTTGCCCGCCTTGACGAACGGCGCGACCCGGTCGCACTCGTCGAACTGCGAGCACTCCTCGTTGACCGCGAAGTCGAAGTCCGGCAGCAGCGCCGGGATCTGGTCGAGGTCGTTCTTCAGACCGATGGCCAGGCCGCGCTCGTGCGCGAGCTGGGCCAGCATGCGGTTGTACCTGAGCTGGTCGTCAGGGGTCAGCGGGAAGCCGCTGTTCTGGTTGTAAGCCTCGATGGTGTCCGGCTCGATGGCGTCGAAGCCCTTGCTCTTGCACATGTCGAAGCGGGCCGCCATCAGTGGCTTGAGCTGGTCGAGCTTGCGGATGTCGAACCACTTCTCGCCCTTCCAGCCGGTGTCGGAGCCCTGCAGGGACTTGGCGAAGGTGGCGGAGTCGGGGCGGAAGTTCTCCCAGGACCCGGCGTTGATGTAGCAGATCACCTTGCGTCCCTTGGCGTGCAGCGCGGCCACCACCGAGGCGTCGTTCTCGAAGCCGTCGATGTCGTAGACCGGGACGTCCACCGACTGGTCGACGGTGCCGCCGAGCTGCCACTGCCAGGCGAGGCCCGGGGTGGGCTGCCAGCGGGCGCCGGCCGGCGGCGGGGCGGTGGTGGCGCCCGGGGTGCCCGGGGCGGGGGTGGCGCCCGGGGGCGTGGCGGCGCCGGGCGCGGTGGGCGGGCCGGGGGCACTGGGGGTGCCGGGGGTGGCGGTCGCGGTGCCGGTGTCCGGCGGGGTGGCCGGGGTGGTGCCGCCGTCCGGGGTGGCCGGGGCGGTGGCCGCGGGCGGGCTGCTCGGCGAGCCGTCGGCCGAGGAGCCGTTGTCGTCGTCTGAGCCCGAGCTGCTGCACGAGGTCGCCAGCATGGCGGCGGCGAGGGCGATGGCGGCCGGCAGGAGCCGGGTACGGCGGTTCACGGTAGTCGAACTCCGGATCGGGTCAGGTCAGTTCAGCGGCGGTCAGGCCGTAGGGCAGGGTGCGCCAGGGGTTCTCCCCGGCGCCCGGTACGGCGCAGCCGACGCCGGCCCGGCGGGCGGCGATCAGCGCGGTGGCGTCCTCGGCGTACTCGGCCGGGACGTCGTACACCAGGTGGCAGAAGCGGGAGGCCGCGTGGCGGCCGGTCCACATCGGGAGCGTCATCGCGCGGTACGTGTCCCAGTCGCCCTCGAAGGTGACCAGCAGGTCGGCCAGGCCGACTTCGGCGTACCCCGGGTCCGGGTGCTCGCCGTGTCCGAAGATCACGGTGCCGCAGCCGGCCGCGCGGGCGGCCGTGGCCAGTCGCCGGTAGTGCGCCAGCGCGCCCGGGTGAGTGGTCACCTGGTCGAGGTAGACGCCGGTGATGTCGTGGCGTTGACGGTACGTCAGGATGTCGGCGACCACGGCCGCGTGCGGTCGGCGGCCGTAGTCGGTGTCGGCGTAGCCGACCAACGGCAGGCCGGCCGCGCGGAGTTGGTCGGCGGCCTCGGCGAAGACGTTGTCCGGGTTCTCGCCCGGCCCGTCGGCGAGGTTGAGCACGACGGCGGCGATCCGTCCGGGGTCGGCGGCGGCGACCGCCTGCCAGGCCGCCGGGTCCACCGCGGGGTGGACGTACAGCGGCACCAGCAGGCGGCCGTCGGGGATGATCCCGCCGGTCATGCGACGACCGGGTGGGTAGCGGGCTCGGCGGTGTCGAGCCACAGGTCGCGCAGGGTGTCGGCGAGGTCCGTCTCCGGGTGCCAACCGAGCTCCCGGGCGGCGGCCGACACGTCGGCCTGCTGCCAGGAGACCGCGGCCGAGCGCTCGGAGCCCGCCCCGCTCTCGTCGATCCGGCCGGTGAAGCCGGCCGCGGCGACCAGCCCGTCCGCGATCGCCCGGACCTGCCGGGCCTGCCCGGAGGCGAGGTTGAGCACCCGGGGGAGCGGACGGTCCGCGGCGGCGGCCAGGCCGACCGCGCGGGCGATGTCCCGGGCGTCGACGAAGTCGCGGTAGGCGGAGAGGTCGCCGACCGTGATCACGCCGTCGGCGCCCTCGGGCGCCACCCGGCGCAGCTCGGCGGCCAGCCGTCCGGGCAGCGAGCCCACCGGGGCCCCCGGGCCGACCGGGTTGAACACCCGCAGGACCACCGCGTCCAGCGCCGAGCCGGCCACCGCGAGGGAGCCGGCCAGCTTGGTCGCGCCGTACACGCCGACCGGGCGGGCGTCGGAGTCCTCGGACAGCGAGCTGCCCGCCGGACAGACGCCGTACTCGCCGGCCGAACCGATGTGCACCAGCCGGGACTTCGGGGCGCCGAGCTGCAGCGCCTCGCAGAGCACGGCCGGACCGCGCGCGTTCACCTCGGCGAGCTTGACCGCGCTGCCGGCCACCGCGCCGGCGAAGTTGACCACCACGTCGGGGGCCAGCGCGGCCAGTTCCTCGCCGAGCGGGCCGGCCTGGACGGTGGCCAGGTCCAGCCGCAGGTCGTGGGCGGGCCGCCGGCCCGCGGTCAGCACGGTGGCACCGGGCAGTGACCGCAGGACGGCGGTGGCGTGGCGGCCGAGGAAGCCGTCGCCGCCGAGGAGCAGGATTCTCACGCGGCCCGTCCGTCGCTCTGGGCACCGGCTGCGGCGGGCACCTCGGCCGTGTCGTCCGGGGCGGTGCGGGCGGCCGGGATCGGCAGCTCCGCCACGCCCGGGACGGCGTCGGCCGACTCGAAGGGCATCAGCACCGGGCGGATGGAGGAGAACTCGGCGTTCGCCCGGTCGTAGTCGTCCGGGCGGCCGATGTCCAGCCAGTAGCCGCCGAAGTCGTAGGCGGCGGGCGGGGTCTTGGCGGCGAGCAGGTCCAGCACCAGCTCGTCGAAGCCGAGCGGCAGGCCGGGGGTGTACTTGGCGAGCGCCGAGCGCGAGACGCCGTACACGCCCATCGAGACGCGGTAGTCGATGCTCGGCTTCTCCTGGAAGCCGGTGATGGTGCCGGACTCGGTGGTCAGCACGCCGAAGTCGATCTTCACCTGGCGGGCGTAGGTGGCGATGGTGAGCGGTGCCCCGGACGCCTCGTGGTGCTTGAGCACCCCGGCGAAGTCCAGGTCGGTCAGGATGTCGCCGTTCATCACCAGGAAGTGCTCCGGCAGGCGGTCCTGCATGGTGAGCAGCGGGCCCATGGTGCCGAGCGGGCTGTCCTCGACGGCGTAGCCGACCCGCAGCCCCCACTGGGAGCCGTTGCCGACGTACGCGCGGATGATGTGGCCGAGGTGGCCGATGGCCAGGGTGACGGTCTTGAAGCCCGCGGCGGCGAGCTGGCGCATCACGATCTCCAGGATCGCGTGCTGGTCGCCGATCGGGACGAGCGGCTTGGGGAGCGCGGTGGTGTACGGGCGGAGACGGACGCCCTTACCGCCGGCCAGGATCACTGCATGCATGGTGTTTCCCCCACGGAAAGGATGTGCAGGACACGAACCTTGGTTACCAGGACGGGCATGATCGGTACGGCGGTCAGACGTTGTAGATGTCCGTCTTGTAGCGGGCCAGGTTGGCCGGGTCGCGGAAGAACTCGATGGTCTGCTCCAGACCCTGCTCCAGGGTGAACTGCGGGGCCCAGCCGGTGGCCTCGCGCAGCCGGGTGGCGTCCGCGACCAGGCGCATGACCTCGGAGTTGGTCGGACGGATGCGCTGCTCGTCCTCCTTCACCACGACGTCCACGTCCATCAGCTTGCCGACCAGGGTGACCAGGTCGCCGACCGAGATCTCGCCGCCGGTGCCGGCGTTGAAGGTCCGGCCGACCACGGTCTCGGCGGGTGCGGTGCCGACCGTGCGGAAGGCGTGGGCGGTGTCCTTGACGAACATGAAGTCGCGGGTCGGGCGCAGGTCGCCGAGGGTGATCTCGGTCTCGCCGGCCGCGAGCTGGGCGATCACGGTCGGGATGACGGCGCGCATCGACTGACGCGGGCCGAAGGTGTTGAACGGGCGCAGGGTGACGACCGGGGTCTCGAAGCTGGCGTGGTAGCTGTCGGCCAGCCGGTCCCCGCCGGCCTTGGAGGCGGCGTACGGGGACTGGGTGTTGATCGGGTGGTCCTCGGTGATCGGCACGGTCTGCGCGGTGCCGTACGTCTCGCTGGTGGAGGTGTGCACCAGGCGCGGGATCTCCTGGTGGCGGACCGCCTCCAGCACGTTCAGGGTGCCGGTGACGTTGGTGTCGACGTAGGAGTGCGGGGCCCGGTACGAGTACGGGATGGCGATCAGGGCGGCCAGGTGGTAGACCGCCTCGGTGCCCTTGACCAGGCCGTTGACCGAGCCCGGGTCCCGGACGTCGCCGAGGACGATCTCGACCGACTCCAGCACCTCCTTGGACAGGGTCTCCAGCCAGCCGAAGGAGGAGAAGGAGTTGTACTGGACCATCGCCCGGACGTGGTGCCCGTCGGCGACCAGGGTTTCGACGAGGTGGGAGCCGATGAAGCCCTCGGCTCCGGTGACCGCGACGCTGCTCATGCGTGATTCGCTCTCTCGATTTTGGGAACAGCCGGACTCTCGGTGGTGACCGGCCGGTGGTGGTTCAGCTGTGCCGTGAAACATGTTCAGGTGAAGTGCTGTTCAGGTGGAGCGGGTCCTGCGGTGCACGCGATGTGGGCGTGCGTGATTTCGGTGTTCAGCGGTGCTGGGTGGTGCGGCCGAGCACGGGCCCGGCGATGGCGGTGAGGAGAAGCGCGGCCGCCCCGCAGCCGGTCAGCTGCAGGACGATCGGATCCACACCGGTCAGCAGCCCGGTGCTCTCGGCACCCGCGGCGGCCAGACAGATGAGGGCGGTGCTCCAGCTGAACCCGAAGGCGTTCAGCAGCAGCGCCAGCCAGAGCGAGCCGCCGAGGAGCAGCATCGCGCCGAGCTGCGGCACGCCGAGCGCGGGGGCGCCGGGCCACAGCACGGTCGCGGCGGCGTCCAGCGCGGCCACGGTGGTGAGGTAGATGAACAGGCAGCCGAGCAGGATCCCGCCGGTGCGGCGGGTGAACTGGCCGCTGGTGTGACTGGTGCGCAGCGCGGCCACGGCCATCGCCCGGTAGCGGAAGAGCAGCCACTCGGCGAGGCCGAGACTGAGCGTCAGCGCGATCATGGCCGGCCCGGTCGGGGTGGCCTTCGCGTCGTGCGCGGCGCCGGTCTGCACCGCCTGGTGGATGGTCTCGCCGAGGCCGGCGATCAGCGTGAGGGCGCCGCAGGCCAAGCCGAACAGCAGGTGCGGGATCTCCTGGCGGATCGGCAGCCTCATCGCGACGGACTCCTTCTCGCCGCCGCGGATGCAGAACAGCAGCTCCCGCGCGGCCAGGCCGACCGCCAGCACCAGGGAGACGAGCAGCACGACCGTCCGTACGACCGGGGGGACGTCCGTGGCCAGCACCACGCCCGCGCCCACCGAGGCCGGGGCCAGGGCCAGCAGCAGGAACTTCTCCCGCCCGAGCACCAGCAGGACGGTGGCCGCGCCCAGGTAGAGGGACTGCCCGGCGGCGAACCAGAGCGCGCCCAGCGGCCCGCCGACCACGTAGGCGGCCGCGGACGCGACCAGCGCGCCGAGCGGCGCCCCGACGGCCAGGCAGATCGCGGCCTCCCAGCGCCGCAGCCGGCCGAGCCAGCGGTACGAGCGGTGCGCCAGCGCCTGGTTGAAGCCCCAGCTGACCAGCGTCGCGACGGACAGCGCGAGCATGCCGGAGGGCAGGCCGAAGCGCATCCGGGTGGCCGCGAACAGGTTGGCGCCGAGCAGGTAGCCGAGCCCGGGCAGGGCGAACACCAGGCCGCGCACCACGCAGCGCCAGGGGTCGGCCCGCCACGGGTTGGCGAACTCGGAGCTCGGGCCGGGGTAGCGGCGCTCGACCTTCTCGAACAGCTCCTCGGCGAGGGTGAACGAGTCGGGCCGGCCGTAGAGCAGGGCGGCCTGCTCGTCGGAGAGGCCGTCGGACTCCAGGAACGCGGCGATCTCGTACGGGTGGACGGCGTCGGCGCAGATGTCGTGCAGCCGCTCGGCGAGCTCGTCCAGCGGGTCCGCGGAGAGGTCGAGCTGCTCCTCGGGCTCGGGCTCGGGCTGGGCCGGCCCGGCGGGGCGGCGGCGCTTGAGCGGCAGGGTGCGCAGCTGCATCGTCCGCTCGGAGCCGCCCTCGTCCGGCACGAGGCGCAGGGGCCCGCTCACGCTCCCACCTCGCTCGGCTGCGGGCTGGCGGCGGCGAGCTGCTGGTCCCAGTCCGGGGCGGGGGACTGGTCGGTGACGGCCATCACGCCGTCCGGCATCCAGCGGGCGGTGCCGAGGAGTTCGGTGTAGATGCCCCGGAAGCCGTCGATGTTCTGGCGGAGCGTGAACTGCTCGATGACCCGCAGCCGGGCCTGCTCACCGAGCCGGGCGCGCCGCTCGGCGTCGCGCAGCAGCTCGATCGCGGCGGCCGCCATCGGCTCGGGTTCGCGGGGCGGGACGACGAGCCCGGTGTCGCCGACGGCCTCGCGGACGCCGCCGACGTCGGTCGAGACGGTCGAGCGGCCGCAGGACATCGCCTCGATCAGGGTGAACGGGAAGCCCTCGCTGATGCTGGAGAGCATGACCACGTTGCCCGCCGCGTACGCGTCGGTGATGTCGGCGACGCGGCCCTCGAAGGCCACCGATTCGGCGATGCCGAGCTCGGCGGCCAGGGCTATGCAGCCGTCCCGGTAGGCCTCGCCGCCCTTGGGAGTTCCACCGAAGAGCCGCAGCCGCGCCTCGGGGATCTCACGGTGGACGATGGCGAAGGCCCGGATCAGCGTCTCCAGGTCCTTGATCGGGTCGACCCGGCCGGCCCAGCTGAGGGTCGGCGTCTCGGGCTCGGGCCCGGCGGGCGGGAAGGCCGCCGGGTCCACGCCGTTGTAGACGGTGCGGATGTGCGCGGACGGCGTGCCGCCGCGCTCCTCCCAGCGCCGGTTGTACCGGTTGCCGGGGGTGACCAGCGCGGCCTGCCGGTAGCTCTCCTCGGCGAGCATCCGGTAGAAGCCGAGCAGCAGCGCCTTGACCGGCCAGCGGTACGGGCCGGTGCGGTAGCCGAGGTAGCGCTCGCGCAGGTAGATGCCGTGTTCGGTCAGCAGAAACGGTACGCCGTACTGCTGTGCGGCGATCAGCCCCGGCAGGGTGGCCAGGCCGCCGCTGGCGGCGTGCGCGACGCCGTCCTTGGGCGGTTCGACCGAGAGCGGCCGCAGGGCGTGCTCCAGCAGGTCGGTGGCGTTCAGGGCGTCGTGCATGGTCGGCCGGGAGACGGCCGTGGGCAGGTAGTCGCGGGTCCAGACGTGCTGGAGGGTGCGCAGGGCCCGCTCGCTGCGCAGCGCCGGGCTGAGCAGCCCGCGCCGGGCGAGGTCGGCGAAGCCGTACAGCTCGGTGCCGAAGTGAGTGGTGTAGACCGGATCGAGGACGGAGTGCAGGAAGCGCTCGTACGCGTTGAGGAAGCGCCGCATCTCCTTGCCGCGGGGCGGCCCGGCCTCGGAGGCGGGGCCCCACAGCGGTGCGGTCGTGACCGACCGCACGTTGGCGGGCAGCTCCCAGGCCAGTGGTTCGTGGCCGGTACCGGTGACGGCGATGACGTCGAAGTCGACGTCCGGCATGCCCTGAACGAGCTGGTCGCACCAGACACTCACGCCGCCGTGCTGGTGCGGATACGTCCCCTCGGTGAGCAGGGTGACGCGCATCTCCTGTCCCCCCTCCTGTTCCTTTTCCTTGCGTCGGTGTCCGGCCTGGGTGGCCGGAACGGTACCCGAGACAGGGCCGGGCGACCGGCCCGGCCCCGCCGTCGGGTGCTGCGGGTTACCGGTTGCCGGAGCGTCCGGTGGTACTGGTGCCGAGCGAGGCCGCCCCCCCGGTGGCCTTACCGCTCTTGGTGGCCGCGGCGGTCGCGCCGTTGCCGTTGGTGGCGACGTCCTTGCCGGGCACCGGGGTTCCGCTACCGGGGACCAGGGACGGTGCACTGGTGCGGCCGGTGTCGCCCGGGCCCACCGGGACGGGAGTGGCGACACCCTGCGGGACGACCTTCTTGTCCGCCGGGGCCGGAGCCGGGACGGACTTGGCCGCGGCGCCGGGCGCGACGGCGGCCGGGGCGGCCGGGGCGGCGCTCGACGGGAGCTGCAGGGCGACGCTGCTCTGCAGGGTGCCCGGAGACACCCAACCGGAGAGCGTACCGGCGTAGGACGAACCGAAGGCGGTCGATCCGATGACCAGCTTCTGAGAAGTTCCGGTCGGCATGGTGGCCTGGACCTGAACACCGGCCGGAGCGTTGACCGTGACGGTGTTGCCGACCCGGTAGGCGGTGACCTGACCGGCCGCGACGGCCGCGTTCCAGGCCCCGCGGCGCTGGAACTCCTGGCCGATCTCCCGCTCGCCGAGGTTCACGATCGGGGTGTTGTCGGCGTGCAGCGACCGGTAGGTGCCGAGGATCTTCTCCAGCACCGGGTACAGGATCCGGTCCTCGGACAGGTTCGACTGGTGGATGAAGTGCGGCCGCGGGTCGTTGCTCAGCACGTGCCCGAGGTCGATCCGGGCCTCCAGCGGCACGATGTACGACTGGTAGCCGGTGTTGACGTCCAGCGGCTGGGGCAGGCAGGTGGAGTTCGGGTTGTTCTCGCAGATCCCGCTGCCGCCGTTGGCCTTGCTGGTGTAGATCCAGTTGTACTCGTCGGCCTCCTCCTTCGCCGTGCCGGCGTTGTAGAAGACGTTCATCGGGTAGCGCGGCACGGTCAGCGTGGACGAGCCGACGGCCCGCTGGCCGGACTCGCGGGAGGCGTCGCTGCCGGTGAACTTGATGCCGTTGGCGGCCAGCGCCGGCGCCAGGTTCGGGTTGTCGCTGTTCTCCTGCGGAGCGGTCAGCAGACCGGAGTGCTCACCGGTGACCAGGGCCTGCGGGTCGACCTTCAGGCCGTTCTTGGCGGCCCAGTCGAAGTTGTCCTTGATCTGGCCCGAGATGGTGGCCTGGTCGGTCCAGACGGTGTTGCCCGAGGCGTCCTTGGTGCAGCGCCACGGCACCACGGTGACGTCCTGGACGCAGCCCAGGTACGGGTGGCTGTAGGTGTGGTTGACCCAGCGGTAGCTGTTCTGGTCGGTGATCATCTGGTTGGCCGTGGGGTCCACCGTGGTCTGGTGGTCGGCCTTCCAGTCCTCGCTGCCGCCACCGTTGAACACCATGTCCAGGGTGAAGTTGTTGGCCGTCTGCCACTGCTTGAGGTGCTGGGCGTCGTCCGGCGTCATCCGGATCGGGTTGGCCGTGTCCGGGGTGCCGGGCGGACAGGTGACGTCGCCGGGGGTGCACTTGAGCACGGTGTCCCAGCGGTCGTCGGCCAGGAAGACGTCGTCCACGTGGGCCGCGAAGTAGTTGCGGTCGTAGCCGAGGTGGACGCCCTGGGTGATCCAGTCGACCATGCCGCGGGCCAGCAGGCGGTACTGCTGCTGGTACTGGTTGTAGACGAAGGTGACGACCAGCTCCTTGCGGCCGTCGTGGGTGTACTCACCGACCAGCGAACCGCGCGAGGTGGTGCTCGGGATCGCGGCGTCGACCAGCGGAACGAACGAGGCGCCGGCCGGCAGGTTGGCCAGCGGCGTGGCCAGGTATCCGTAACTCTCGCTGACGGTGGGGTCGTTGTCCTCGAACGGGACGCTGCCCTTCAGGTAGCCGAACGGGCCCGAAGTGCCGGCCGCCGTGGTCGCGCCCTGGAAACCGTCCAACGTGCCGTAGTAACCGGGATTCTGAGCGTAGTTCAGGCCCACTGCAGGACTTGCGAACGTGTACGCGTCGATCTGCCGGATTCCGAATGCGGCTTCGTAGCCGGCGATCGCCGTCATCTCGGCCGCACTGTTGGGGAAGGGGTTTTCGTTGGGCAGGACGATGCCCTGGTACTTCCCGCGGGGCTGGCCGTTCACCGTGTCACTCAGGAAAGCGGAGGTGATGACGGGACGGTTGGTGTCATTGAGGTTGACGACCTTGTACGGGGTGCCCTGGTTCTTGAGTTCGGCGGTGATCGCCGCGACCGACGGGCCCCCGTCGTCGATGACCAGGATGGTGAGGTCGATCCTGGGCGGCGTGGCGCCGTGGGCCAGGGTGGTCTGCAGGCCGCTGGCCAGCAGAACTGCCGCCGCGCACGCGGCAACTCTTCGGGTCGCTCGACCCATGGTGATCCTCCCCTTGGGGTAGGCGCCTCGCTGCTCAGCGCTCGCCTGCCCTGTAGCTGTTCGCGGGCAGCAGGCTGCCCGGCGCCCATCCTGGTCGAGGGGTGGCTCCGCGCGGGACCAATTGGGCGAGAGTGCAGCGAACCTGTTACCAACGTTCATGGCGAAGTCATGAAGGCGCTGATTGTGACCGGAACCGGACCGGCCATGCAAATAATGAATTGAGAATGAAAAAGCGGAAGCTGAGGGCTACACCTGGTTACCGCCCGTGCGGCTTGGGCGGGTCGCGCGGACACCTACACTGTCGTCGTCGCGCATGACACTCTTGCACATCTTGCCGGTCCGTCGGGCAGGTTCATGCAATATCTGACACCGCTGTGCCATGTGACAGTCCGAATATGCAATGGAGGCGCTTGCGTGGCCGATCAGCGGACCGAGTCCGGTGCAATCGGGGGCGGACGGAATGCGGTACCGGAGCCGGCCGGAACGGCGCTGGTCGGGCGCAGTCTCGGACTGCGCGGTGCGGTCAACGCCCGCGATCTGGGCGGCTACCGGACGGCCGACGGACGGGTGCTGCGGCGCGGTGTGGCCCTGCGAAGCGATGGCCTGAACCATGTCATCGCCGAGGATCTCGCGCCGCTGCGCGCGCTCGGCCTGCGTCGGGTGGTCGACCTCCGGAGCCTCGACGAGGTCCGCGAGACCGGACCGGACCGGCTGCCCGGACTTCCCGTCGCCGACCTCGCCGCGGCCGCCCCCGCGGTCACCGCGGGCACTGCGGTGACCGTCGAGGCGGCCGCGCCGGATGGTGTCACCCTTCATCATCTCCCTTTGCTCGCAAAGGACTTCGACATCTATGCGACAATCCGGAGCGCCCTCGCCGACCGCAGCCCAAAGAAGCAGCGCGCCCTGCTCGGCGAAGGCCGGGCGGCCGCCATGATGGTCGGCCTCTACCGCTGGTTCGTCACCGACCCGGTGGCCCGACAGCGCTTCGCCATCCTGCTGCGGCTGCTGGCGGCCCCGGACGGGCCGCCGCTGCTGTTCCACTGCTCGGCCGGAAAGGACCGCACCGGCTGGGCCGCCGCCCTCGTGCTGACCGCCCTCGGTGTCGACCGCGAGACCGTCCTCGCCGACTACCTGCTCACCAACGAGCGTTCGGCCCCGGTCGTCCGCCGGGTGATGGGCGACCTGGAGGCCCGCGGCCTGATGCGCGAGCCGCGGCTGCTCCAGCCGGTGTTCCGGGCCGACCCCGGCTACCTGGCGGCGGCCTTCGACGAGGTCGGGGCCGGCTGGTCCGACTTCGACGCGTTCTGGCGGGACGGCCTCGGCCTGGACGCCGCCGTCCTGGCCGGCCTGCGGGCCAACCTGCTGGACGGCGGCGGGAGTCCGGCCTCGGCCGACCCGGTCAGCCCTCGCTGATCAGGCCCTCGCGGAGCTGGGTCAGCGTCCTGGTGAGCAGCCGGGAGACGTGCATCTGGGAGATGCCGATCTCCTCGCCGATCTGTGACTGGGTGAGGTTGCCGAAGAAGCGCAGCATGATGATCCGGCGCTCGCGCGGCGGCAGCTTGGCCAGCAGTGGCTTCAGCGACTCCCGGTACTCGACGCCCTCCAGCGCGAGGTCCTCGTAGCCCAGCCGCTCGGCCAGCGGCCCGTCGCCGTCCTCCTCGCTGGGGCTGGAGTCGAGCGAACTGGCGGTGTACGCGTTGCCCACCGCGAGGCCCTCGACCACGTCCTCCTCGCTGACCCCCAGGCAGGCGGCCAGCTCGGCGACGGTGGGGGAGCGGTCCAGCCGCTGGGACAGGTCGTCACCGGCCTTGGTGAGCGCCAGCCGCAGCTCCTGGAGCCGCCTGGGCACCCGGACCGACCAGCTGGTGTCCCGGAAGAAGCGCTTGATCTCGCCCACCACGGTGGGCATCGCGAAGGTGGGGAACTCCACCCCGCGCTCGGGGTCGAACCGGTCGATCGCCTTGATCAGGCCGATGGTGCCGACCTGGACGATGTCCTCCATCGGCTCGTTGCGACTGCGGAAGCGCGCGGAGGCGTACCGGACCAGCGGCAGGTTGAGCTCGATCAGGGTGTCGCGGACGTACGTGTGCTCCTCGCTGCCGGGCTCCAGGGCGGCCAGCCGCAGGAACAGCGAGCGGGACAGCGTCCGGGTGTCCAACCCGGAGCCGGTCGGCGTCTCGGGCGGCGCCTCGGGGCCGGGCGGTGCGGCGGCCGGGACCCGCTGGAGCGGGATCCGGTCCTCGGCGACCGCCGTACCAATGGCCTGACCAGCGTGGATCCCCGCAGTGCCCAGCTCTCCGGACATGCACCCACCCCCTTGTGACTGACACTTGAACGGGGGCCGTCGCACGGTGGTTCCCGGCGGGGCCCTCCCCCTCCATACCGGAACACGGTCCACGGCAAACCCGAACGTCGCAAGATGTCACGCGGGGGTAACGCGCTGCAATCTCAGTCTTCCCAGGAGTTGCCGGTCCGAAGCCTCGTCAGGATGCGCGAGAGCAGCCGCGAGACGTGCATCTGGGACATCCCGAGTTCGGTGCTGATCTGCGACTGGGTCAGGTTGGCGAAGAACCGCAGCATCACGATCCGTCGCTCCCGTTCGGGCAGTTGGACCAGCAGGTGGCGGACCATGTCCCGGTGCTCGACCTCGGCCAGCGCGGCGTCCTCGTAGCCGAGCCGGTCCAGTAGGGCGAGCCCGCCCTCGTGCTCCTGCGCCGCCTCCAGCGAGGCCGCGTTGTAGGCCCGCCCGGCGTCCAGGCAGGCCCGGACGTCCTCCTCGGGGATCCGCAGGCTGGCGGCGATCTCCGGCACCTTGGGGGCCCGGCCGTGCAGCACCGTCAGCTCCTCCATCGCGCCGCTGACCTGGACCCACAGCTCCTGGAGCCGGCGCGGGACGTGCATGGTGCGGACGTTGTCCCGGAAGTAGCGCTTGATCTCGCCGAGGATGGTGGGCAGCGCGTAGGTGGGGAACTGGACCCCGCGCTCGGGGTCGAACCGGTCGATCGCGTTGATCAGGCCGATGGTGCCGACCTGGACGACGTCCTCCATCGGCTCGCTGCGGCTGCGGAAGCGGGTGGCCGCGTAGCGCACCAGCGGGATGTTCACCTCGATCAGGGCGGCCCGGACCCGCTCCCGCTCGGGGGCGTCCGGAGGCAGCTCCGCGAGCCGTTCGAACAACACCCGGGTCAGCGTCCGGACGTCCAGTACGGGGCGGCCGCCGGGGCCGCGCAGACCGTCCGGGCGGAGTTCGCCGGCCGGACTGATGATCGCCGCCAGTACTTCGTCCACGGACACGTCACCCCTCCCTCAGTCGACAACGACGGGCCCTGCGGATCGGGTGTCGCGGCTGGTTCACCACCTCGCCATGTCCGGCAAAACCGGTCATAGCATCACAAGGTGGGCGCAGGTCGGGCAAGCACCCGATGGAGGTGTGTTGGTGCTGCGTCGGGGCTTCGCCCGGCCTCCCGACCAGGCGCCGCAAGGATCGTTCCGGGGCAGAGCAAGGCGCCCCGTCCGGCGACCGGACGGGGCGCAACGGGCCGTCCGGGGGACGGGCCGGGGTACCTGGGAGGGGTCAGACCTCGATGTCGGCGATCACCCAGGTGGCGAATTCGCGCCACTGGCCGGCCGCGGCCTGGTGGGCCGGGTGGGTCAGGTAGGCCTGAAGGGCGTCGCGGTCCTCGACCAGGCTGTTGATCGCGTAGTCGTAGGCGATGTCCCGCTCGGTGGTGTTCCAGCCGCACTCCCATGCGCGCAGTTCGGGGATCAGCGAACCGAGCTCGGAGAACGCCTTGGCGCCGGCGAGCGCGCGTTCGTCGTCCTTGGCGACGCCTTCGTTGAGCTTGAACAGGACCAGATGGCGGATCACGATTGCCGCTCCTCGCGGACGGGGGCAGAGGGTCCCGCTCACCGTAGCCGGTGTGCCGGGGCCGGACGACCGCCGCCCGCTAGATGGCCGGACCGGTCACGTGCTGGGCCCGGTCACTTGATCAGTCCGGTCATGAAGGTGCCGACCGCCTTGGCCGCGTTCGAGATGCCCTCGAACCCCAGCTGGACGAGCTGGGCGGAGCGGGCCGGTGAGCTGATGATCGAGTAGAGGACGAAGATGAGGAGGAGGACCATGCCGATCTTCTTCGCCTGCGCCATCGGGTGCCTTCCTCCCTGCTGTGGGCCGCCGCCATCCGGGTCCCCGAGCGGCCCTGCGGAAGCAGCTTATCCACCGGACGGGCTATCAAGTGTGCGACGCGTTCGCCTGGCGGGACGAAGGTCCCCGTGAGTGGGGCCTTTCTCCGGGTGCCCGTCCGCGGCCCGGGCGGCAGGATGGAAGGCGTACCGAGGATCTGGCAGGAATCCCCGGTGCGTGGATCCGGAGTTCCCCGCTGTGGGACCGGGCGCCGCGGTTTCCCCCCGACGCGGCACCGGTTGTGGGACTCCGCCGGGGGAGCGGTCAGTCCCCCCGAGCCGCTCCCCCCTCCAGGCTCCGTACTCTCCGGGCGTTGGTGGTCATCGGCCCTGAGTACGGAGCCTTTCCGCGTTCGAGGGTGCGCGGAAACGCCGAGGGCCCGTCCGGATCGGACGGGCCCTCGGGCTTTCCAAGCGGTAGCGGTGGGATTCGAACCCACGGTGGAGTTGCCCCCACACACGCTTTCGAGGCGTGCTCCTTTGGCCGCTCGGACACGCTACCGAGGGGAACTCTACCGGACGGGTGGCGCGGTCACGAAATCCGTATCGCCGGGGCGGCCGGCCGCGGGTGTCGGCGACGGGTGTCGGCGGCGGGCGTCAGCGGTGGGTGTCGAAGAACTCGCGCAGTTGCTCGCCGCACTCGTCGGCGAGGACGCCCCAGATCACCTCGGGGCGGTGGTTGAGCCGGCGGTCGCGCATCACGTCGAAGAGCGAGCCGGCCGCGCCGGCCTTCTCGTCGAGGGCGCCGTAGACCACCCGGTCGATCCGGGACAGCACGATGGCGCCGGCGCACATCGTGCAGGGCTCCAGGGTGACGACCAGGGTGCAGCCGCTGAGCCGCCATGCCCCGATCCGCTCGGCCGCCTGCCGGATCGCGACCACCTCGGCGTGCGCGGTCGGGTCGCCGACCGCCTCGCGCTCGTTGTGGCCGCGTCCGATCACCTCGCCGTCCGGGCCCAGGACGAGCGCCCCGACCGGGACGTCCCCGGTGGCCGGCGCCAGCGCGGCCTCGGCGATGGCGAGGCGCATCGGCGCCGCCCAACGGTCGCGGACCGGGTCGGGGCGGACGGGGGCGGGCAGGGGGGCGATCCGGGGGACGGTCTGCGGAACGGATGCGGGCTGCATGGAATCCAGTGTCGGGTATCCGGCGACGGGCACCGGCCTGGCCACCGACCGCTACCGGACCGCCTCCAGGACCTCGCCGCAGCCGAGGGCCTCGGCGATCTCCTCCAGGGCGTCGCCCGGGACGGCGCCCTCGCCGCTGAGGGCGAGGAGTTCGTCGGCGGCCAGGCCGAACTCGGTCAGCAGGTGGGCGTCGCCCAGTGGGCCGACCGGGACGCCGCCGCGGGCGTCCTCGTCCGGCTCCTCCGACTCCTCCTCCTCGCTGTCCTCCAGCTCGACGACCAGGTGGTCCAGGTCGCCGAACTCGCTCTCGCCGGCCTGGTCGACCAGTTCGTCGGTGAGGACGGAGCCGTAGGAGCTCCGGGCGGCGGCGGCGCCGTCGGACACGAAGATCCGCGGGTCCTCCTCGCCGTCCACCCGGACGATGGCGAACCAGGCATCCTCCTGTTCGATGAAGATCAGGACGCTGTCGTCGTCCTGCGTGGAGTCGCGGGCCAGGTCGGTCAGGTCGGCGAGGGTTTCGACGTCGTCGAGCTCCGTCTCGCTCACATCCCACCCGTCCTCGGTGCGAGCAAGCACTGCAGCGAAGTACGCCACCAGGGACACTCCCAAGATCATCGGTCTCGGCTGTCGGCGCGTTCGGGCAACGCGGAAAACTGGCCGCCCCCGCGCCAGAGGCGGTCCGCTCGTTCGGACCGTCCCATCGGAATCGTGACAGAAAGCCCGCCCTTGCGGGGGGTGTTCGGCAGCGCGTCTTTGCAGGTCGTGTCGGAAGGGCTGGCCGGCGGCCGGTGAAGCCCCGGCCGCGCCGCCCGGGGTTCGCCGGAACCGCTGGGCGCGTCGCGCCGGAACCGCGCCGGAACCGCGCCGGAACCGCGTCGAATCCGTGTCAGATCCGGAAGGTTCGCATTCGCATGGCCTCGCGCATCCGCCGTTCCTTGGTCCGCCGGGGCTGGACCCGCTCCCGGAGCTCGCGGGCCTCGGTGAGTTCGCGCAGGAAGACGGCCCGCCGCCTGCGCCGCTCCGCCTCGGTCTCCGGGGGGTCCTGCGGCGGACCGGGGCGATCGCCCGACCGGCCTGTGGGCTCGTCCGCCGAGCCGTCCCCGGCGTTCGGGTTGCTCGTCATAAGAGGTGACATTCCCAGATCGGCCGGATTGATACCACGGGAGGGCGCTCGCGCCCGGACATTCGCGGTGCGTCACGGCGTGTCACGGCAGCGTGAACCCCGCCGGGGCGGGTCGCCGAGGTGGGGCGGAGGGGCCGGTGGCACGCGGCGAGTCGTACAGGCGTGCAGACCCGGGCTAACCTCGGTACATGCGTCTCCACGTCGTCGACCACCCCCTGGTGGCCCACAAGCTCTCCACCCTGCGCGACGAGCGCACCGACTCGCCGACCTTCCGTCGCCTGACCGACGAGCTGGTGACCCTCCTCGCCTACGAGGCCACCCGGGACGTCCGCACCGACGAGGTGGAGATCACCACGCCCGTGGCGGTCACGCTCGGCACCCGGCTGAGTTATCCGCGCCCGCTGGTCGTACCGATCCTCCGGGCGGGCCTCGGCATGCTGGACGGGATGACCCGGCTGCTGCCGACCGCCGAGGTGGGCTTCCTCGGCATGGTGCGCAACGAGGAGACCCTGGAGGCCTCCACCTACGCCACCCGGATGCCGGACGACCTCTCCGGCCGCCAGGTCTACGTGCTCGACCCGATGCTGGCCACCGGCGGCACCCTGGTCGCGGCGATCAAGATGCTGATCGAGCGCGGTGCCACCGACGTCACCGCCGTGGTGCTGCTGGCCGCGCCCGAGGGCGTCGAGGTGATGAAGCGCGAGCTGGCGGACCTGCCGGTCACCGTGGTCACCGCCGCCCTGGACGAGCGGCTCAACGAGAACGGCTACATCGTGCCCGGCCTCGGCGACGCGGGCGACCGCCTGTACGGCACCGCCGGCTGAGCGGACCCCCCGAACGGACGAGAGCCCCCCGGCGCGGTGCCGGGGGGCTCTCCTGCGTCTGCGTGCCGGCCGGGCCTCAGCAGCTGCCGGTGGCGGTCGGGGCGGGGGAGGGCTTGGTGGCGAGGGCGAGGGCGGCGGCCGCCTGGGTCTCGTCCAGCAGGGCGTTGTAGCTGTCGCCGATCACGAAGTCCACGGTGCCGTCGGTGCGGGCGTCGGCGGTGGCGGTGGCACCGGCGATCTGCGAGCCGAGCAGGGTGGCGGCGCCGGCGCCGGCCGGGCCGGCGATCACCTGGGCGGTGCCGGGCACCTTCTTGTCCAGTTCGGCCGGGGCGTTGCCGACCTTGCCGATGGTGAAGCCGCGCTTCTTGAGCTCCTCGGCGGTCCGCCCGGCCAGACCGCTCTTGGCGGTGGCGTTGTAGACGTTCACCGTGACGGCGGCCGGCTGAGGGATGGCGTGCGGGTCGCCCTGGGCGGCGGCCGGGGCGCCGGAGGCCGCCGGATCACCCGGGCCGGGGGCGGCCAGCGGCTTGCCGGACGGCGTCGCGCAGGCCTGGGCCGAGGCGTTCTTGTTCTTGCCGCTGAAGATGTCGTAGAGCTGCACGCCGCCGAGGCCGATCAGCGCCAGGGCGAGCAGGGCCGCGAGCGCGGCGATCACCTTGCGGCTCTTCTTCGGAGGACGGCCGAGCCGTGGATAGGCGTTGCCGGTGATGCGGTACTGCTTCCCCTTGAGGCCTTGGGGAGTCAACATGCTCACGGTTTGTCTCCCCCTCGTGCCAGGGCGGGGTCGGGATGACGGATCGGACGCAGCGGGCGGATCCCCTGGTGCGGGTGGATCCCCTGGTCGCGGCCGTAGTCAGCAGCGTAGTGCCGTCCGGCTGCGAAGGTACTAAACGATCATCGTCTGGAGTACCTCGGTACCCGAAAGGAGGTACCCGGGTACGCGCGGACCGCCCTCCGCCGGGTGGCGAGGGGGCGGTCCGAAAACCCGCTGCGAGGGTTCGTCATTCCATTTCGAGGACCCGGGCGTGCAGGACCTGGCGCTGCTGCAGCGCGGCCCGTACGGCCCGGTGCAGCCCGTCCTCCAGGTAGAGGTCGCCGTGCCACTTCACCACGTGGGCGAAGAGGTCCCCGTAGAAGGTCGAGTCCTCGGCGAGCAGGGTTTCGAGGTCCAGTTGCCCCTTGGTGGTCACCAGCTGGTCGAGCCGCACCGGACGTGGGGCGACGTCAGCCCACTGGCGGGTGCTCGTCCGGCCGTGATCCGGGTACGGCCGCCCATTGCCGATGCGCTTGAAGATCACACGGAAAGCCTACCGTTTGGGCGGCGGATGGCGCAGCAGCCGCGGCGTCGCCACGCGCTCGGGTGTGAGCTGCGGGCGGGTGATTGCGGCTGTTTGATGGGAAATGTCGCGAACATCGCCCCGGTTCCGATCGGGCTCCGGCCCGCTCAGGACCGGGTTCCGATCCCGCCCCGCCCAGGAGTGTGCCCCGATGTCCTCCGCCCCCACCCCGCCGACCGTCCGGGAGATCGCCGATGGGTACGCCTTCACCGGGCCCGCCCTCGACCTCGGCGCGGTGCTGCTGGACGGCGTCGCCTACCCGGACGCCCCGGTGCGCATCCCGCTCGGTGTGCTCAACCGGCACGGGCTGGTCGCCGGTGCGACCGGCACCGGCAAGACCAAGACCCTCCAGCTGATCGCCGAACAGCTCTCCGCACAGAGCGTGCCGGTGTTCCTCGCCGACATCAAGGGGGACGTCTCCGGCATCGCCGCGCCCGGCGCGCCGAGCGAGCGCACCACCGCCCGCGCGGCCGAGGTCGGGCAGGAGTGGACGCCGCAGGGCTGCCCGGTCGAGTTCTACGCGCTCGGCGGCCAGGGCGCCGGGATCCCGATCCGGGCCACCGTCACGAGCTTCGGGCCGCTGCTGCTCGCCAAGGTGCTGGACCTGAACGAGACCCAGGAGTCCTCGCTCAGCCTGGTGTTCCACTACGCCGACACCAAGGGCCTGGAGCTGTACGACCTCAAGGACCTCACCGCCGTCATCGCCTTCCTCGCCTCGCCCGAGGGCAAGGAGGAGCTGAGGACCATCGGCGGCCTCTCGGCGGCCACCGCCGGGGTGATCCTGCGTGCGCTCACCGTGCTGGAGAACGAGGGCGCCGGGGCGTTCTTCGGCGAGCCCGAGTTCGACACCGCCGAACTGCTGCGGACCACACCGGAGGGGAAGGGCGTGGTCTCGGTGCTGGAACTGCCCGCCGTGCAGGACCGGCCGCGGCTGTTCTCCACCTTCCTGATGTGGCTGCTCGCCGACCTCTACCAGGAGCTGCCCGAGGTCGGCGACCTGGACCGGCCCAAGCTGGTGTTCTTCTTCGACGAGGCGCACCTGCTGTTCAAGGGCGCCTCCAAGGCCTTCCTGGAGGCCATCACCCAGACCGTGCGGCTGATCCGCTCGAAGGCCGTGGGCATCTTCTTCGTGACCCAGACCCCGCGCGACGTCCCGGCCGACGTGCTCGCCCAGTTGGGCAACCGGGTGCAGCACGCGCTGCGGGCCTTCACCCCGGACGACGCCAAGGCGCTCAAGGCCACCGTCTCGACCTTCCCGCGCTCCTCGTACGACCTCGGCGCGGTGCTCACCTCGCTGGGTACCGGCGAGGCCGTGGTGACCGTCCTCTCCGAGAAGGGCGCGCCGACGCCGGTCGCGGCGACCCGGCTGCGGGCGCCGCAGTCGCTGATGGGGCCGGTCGAGGCGGGCGCGCTGCGGGCCGTCGTCGACGCCTCGCCGCTGACGGCCCGTTATCGGGACGCGATCGACCAGGAGTCGGCGTACGAGAAGCTGGCGGCGCGGGCGGCGCGGCCGCAGAGCGCCCCGGTGGACGAGGCCCCGCGGCGGCGCGCGGACCCGAAGGAACCGAAGGAGCCGACGGGCGCGGGCGGGTTGCTCGGGTCGCTGCTCAGCAACCCGACGGTGAAGAACTTCGCCCGCTCGGCCGGGAAGCAGCTGGGGCAGGAGATCTCGCGCAGCCTGTTCGGGACGTCCAAGCGGCGGCGGTAGCGCTGCGGGGCCCGGTGGCCGCTACCCGGCCAGTGCGGCGCCGATCCGGTCCAGGGAGGACAGCCGCATCAGGCCGTAGTTGTAGAACTCGACCTCGGGGATGCCCAGTTCGCGCAGGGCGGTGATCTTGGCGGCGAGGTTCGCCGGGCCGTCGCAGTCCGAGGCCATCGGACGCAGGATCACCGCCAGGCCCTGCGGGCGGACGCCGTGCAGGGCGAACGCGGCGATCTTCTCCCGGACGGCCTCCGGGGTCTTCGCGTAGCCGAGCGTCTCGATCTGGTCGGCCGCCCTGGCGAGCGCGGGCAGGTCGATGCCGGACAGCCAGCCCTTGCCCGGGCCGCCGCCGTCCATGAAGCTCAGCCGCATGCCGTGGCGCCGGGCCTCTTCGGACAGTTCGGCGGCGAGCGCGGTGACGGTGGTGGCGGAGGCGTCCACGTAGGCGGCGAAGGCGCCGTCCGCGAGGGTGTCCAGGGCGCCGGGCTCGGCGGCGGCCGCCTCGTCGGCCAGCCGGCGGCGCAGCTCGGTGCGGACGGCCTCCGCGACCTCCTCGGCCGGGACGCCCGCGCGGGTGGCGGCGGCGCGGCAGTGCGCGCAGAAGCAGACCCCGAGCAGCGCCTCGGCGGTCGGGCCCAGCTCCTCGAAGTAGCGCTCGTGGTGGTAGCCGTGGCGCAGCCCGTGGAAGTGCAGCGACTCGGCCCGGATCGCGTCCACGCCGTACCGGGCCAGCTCGGTGACCAGGGTCAGCGCGTACTCCCGGACCTCCGGGTTCGCCGGGCAGAGCTCGGTGAGGTGGCGGTCGCCGAAGGCGTTGGCCGGGGCGCAGTCCGGGTGGGCGAAGCCGAGCCGGTCGTTGTGGCAGAACACCGTCCAGGCGTGCAGCTTCAGCCCCCGGCGGCGGGCCTCGGTGGCGGCCTCGGCGAAGGGGTCGCGGTCGCCGATCGCGGTGGACGGGACGGGGGCGAGGCGGCGGCCCTGCCAGCGGGCCGGATCGGGGCGGAAGTACGCCGCGCCGGGCTCCAGGTAGCGGATCACCCGGCGGGGGTTGTGCGGGAAGACGTCCCGGGCCTCGTGGTAGACCGAGGCGAGGGTGACGCCCCCGACCCCGGCGCGGTCGGTGAGGTTGCCGAAGAACGTGTCGGCGCCCTCGTCGAGCAGGTCGGTGGCGAAGGCGAGGACGGACGACTCCACGGTGCGGCTCCGGAGCAGGGGGCGGGTGCGCTGCTCACGCTAGCCGCAGGGGCCGGACTGGTCTATACCTGGTGGTTCGGACGGCTCGGCGGCCGAGGTCGCCCAGGCCGCTGGCCCGGGAGTGCGGAGGCCAAGGCCCGACCGTAGGGGCGGCCGGATCGGCGGGGCACCCCCACTACAGTGAGCCGTGTCATTCCGGCGGCCTTCGGCGCCGTTCCGGCCCGAGGCCGCCCCCGGCCCGTTGAGAGGTGACCACCCCATGAGCGTCCGCCCGCCGCTGCCGTACGACTTCCTGCCGCAGGTGCCGTCCTTCCCGCTGACCAGCCAGGACATCACCGACGGCGGCACGCTGGCCCAGGAGTTCGTCCACGCCGC
Organism: Kitasatospora sp. NPDC087861; assembly: GCF_044742585.1. Taxonomy (NCBI): domain Bacteria; kingdom Bacillati; phylum Actinomycetota; class Actinomycetes; order Kitasatosporales; family Streptomycetaceae; genus Kitasatospora; species Kitasatospora sp. NPDC087861. The sequence continues at coordinate 50,319 of NZ_JBIUUS010000006.1, read as the reverse complement.
AGGCAACCTCTCGCCGCAGCTGGCCTGGTCGGGCCTGCCCGAGGGCACCCGCGGCATCGCCGTGACCTGCTACGACCCGGACGCGCCCACCGGCTCCGGCTGGTGGCACTGGCTCGCCCTCAACCTGCCCGCCGGGACCACCGGGCTGCCGCGCGGCGCGGGCTCCTCGGACGACACCCTGCCGGGCGCGGCCTCCTTCCACGGCCGCAACGACTTCCCGGGCAACCAGTACGACGGCGCCGCCCCGCCGCCCGGCGCCCCGCACCGGTACGTCTTCGCGGTGCACGCCCTGGACGTCGAGGAGCTGGGCGTCTCCGCCGACACCCCGGCGGCCCAGATCGGCTTCCACCTGACCTTCCACACGCTGGGGCGGGCGTTGCTGACCGCCGAGTACGGGGTCTGAGCGCGTTGATCGCCCATCCGGTCGAGGTCTGGCGGCTGTCCGAGGAGGATCGGCGGGCCGGTCGCCGGGCCGTGGCCTGGACGGTCGGGCCGGGCGGGGACCTGGCCGTCCTGCTGGTGCCGGAGCAGCATCTGGAGCCGGCCGGATCCTGGCCGCCGGTCCGGCTGCCGTTCGACGGCGAGGTGGTCGTGGCCGACCCGCGCGGGGCGCGGCGGGTGCCGCTGTCCGGCGCCGAGGTCCCACCGGACCATCTGGCGCTGCTGCCGGGCAACCGGATGCTGCTGGCCGGCTACCGGGCCGAGCAGGTCGGGTCGGACTGGCGGACCAACGCCGCCGTGTACGGCGCCGACGGGACCCGCACCGCGGAGCTCGTGCTCGGCGACGACGTCCGACCCTAACCAGCGTTATCCGTCGCCCGGTTGGCGCGGGCGGCGAGGTCGCGCAGGTGGGCGATCAGCTCCGGTGGCTCGTGCACCTCGAACTCGCAGTCCAGCATCAGCAGCCGCATCGCCGTCCACTCCACGGAGTCCGTGCGGGAGCGCAGCCGGCAGCTGTGCTCGTCGATCGGCTCGATCTCGGCGTCGCCCTGGTGGAACCGCCGCCGGACGTGCGCGGCCGGGGTGTGCACGGTGGCGAGCAGGGCGCGGGCCGGTGACGGGCGGTGCAGCTTGCCCGCCACGTACGCGGCGGCGTCCTCGGCCGGGAGCGGGCGCGGGGTGAAGCGGGCGCCGGTGGCGAGGGGCTCGCTGAGCCGGTCGACGCGGAACAGCCGCCAGTCGTCCCGGTCCAGGTCGAAGCCGACCAGGTACCAGCGGCTGCCGACCGAGACCAGCCGCTCGGGCTCGACGCTGCGCCTGGTCTCGGCGCCGTCGCCGGCCCGGTAGGCGAAGCGCACCCGCTCCCGGTTGGTGACGGCGCCGGCGAGCAGGGTGAGGTCGTCCGGGTCGACGGTCGGGCCGTCGCCGGTGAGCAGCGGCACGGTGGCGGCGTTGAGCGCGCCCACCCGGTGCCGCAGGCGGCCCGGCAGGACCTGGAGCAGCTTGCCGAGGGCGCGGACCGAGGCCTCCTCTATGCCGACCACCGCGTGCCCGGCCGCCGCCCGCAGTCCGACCGCGATGGCGACGGCCTCCTCGTCGTCCAGCAGCAGCGGCGGCATCGCTGTCCCCGCGACCAGCCGGTAGCCGCCGACCGCGCCCATGGTGGCCTGCACCGGGTAGCCGAGGTCGCGCAGCCGGTCGACGTCGCGCCGGATCGTCCGGGGGCTGACGCCGAGCCGCTCGGCGAGTTCGCTGCCGGGCCACTCGCGCGGGGTCTGCAGCAGGGAGAGCAGGTTCAGCAGGCGGGCCGGCGTATCGGTCATGCCGTCCAGCATGCCGGGCAACTGGGACAGGATCTGACCTACATCCCCCGTAGGGTCGCGGACGTGCCGACGAGCAGGACGAGCAGGACGGATGAGGAGTACCGAATGAAGACCGCGGACACGGACCGGCGGAGGTGGATCGCGCTGGCGATCGTGATGGTCGCCTCCTTCATGGACCTGGTGGACGTCACCATCGTCAACATCGCCATCCCGAGCATCCAGGAGGACACCGGCGCCTCCTTCAGCGCCATCCAGTGGGTCACCGGCGGTTACGCGCTGGCCTTCGCCATCGGGCTGATCACCGGCGGCCGGCTGGGCGACATCTACGGCCGCAAGCGGCTGTTCCTGATCGGCATCGGCGGGTTCACCGTGGCGTCCGCGCTGTGCGGTCTGGCCTCCGGCCCGGAGATGCTGGTCGCGATGCGGCTGCTGCAGGGCGGTACGGCGGCCATGATGGTGCCGCAGGTGCTGTCGATCATCCACGCGACCTTCCCGGCGGAGGAGCGCGGCAAGGTGTTCGGCATGTTCGGCGCGGTGGTCGGGCTGGGAGCCGTCTCCGGGCCGCTGATCGGCGCGCTGCTCACCGAGTGGGACCTGTTCGGCCTGGCCTGGCGTCCGATCTTCCTGATCAACCTGCCGGTCGGCATCGCCGGGCTGCTGCTCGGACGCCGCTTCATCGACGAGTCGAAGGCCGAGCAGGCGCTGAAGCTGGACCTGGTCGGGGTGGCGCTGGCGAGCGTCGGCCTGCTGATGCTGATCTACCCGCTGACGCACGGGCGGGAGGCCGGCTGGCCGCTCTGGGGGTACCTGTCGATGGCCGGCAGCCTGCCGGTGTTCGCGCTGTTCGTGGCGTACGAGAAGGCCAAGACGCGGCGGGACGGCTCGCCGCTGGTCGAGCTGTCGCTGTTCCGGGTGAAGAGCTTCGCGGCCGGCATCGGCGTGCAGCTGGCCTTCGGCGTGGTCTGCGGGATCTTCTTCCTGGTCTGGACGCTGTACATGCAGGTGGGGCTCGGCTGGAGCCCGCTCAAGGCCGGCTCCACCGGCATCCCGTTCTCGCTCGCCGTCTCCACGGCGGCCGGGCTGTCCGTGCAGAAGCTGGTGCCGCGGTTCGGGCGCCGGGTGCTCCAGACGGGCGCGCTGGTGATGGCGGCGGGCGTGCTGACGTACATCTGGGAGGCGGACCGGTACGGCACGGCGATCGCGTCCTGGCAGATGGTGCTTCCGCTGGTGGTGATGGGCCTGGGGATGGGCCTGATCGTCGCGCCGATCACGGACGCGATCCTGGCGGAGGTGCCGCGCGAGCACGCCGGCTCGGCGTCGGGGCTGATCAACACCGTCCAGCAGATGGGGAACGCGCTCGGGCTCGGGCTGGTGTCGGTGGCGTTCTTCGGGGCGATGGACGACGTCGTCGCGCCGGAGGCGGTGGGCACCGCGTTCGGCGGGGCGTTCACCAACGCGATGTGGTGGGTCGCGGGGGCGCTGCTGGTGGTGTTCCTGCTGATGTTCGCGCTGCCGCGGCGCAAGGCGGCCGGTCCGGTCGTCGTGGCGGCGGCGGATGCCGCGGAGGCGCGGGAGCCCGCGCTGGCCTGACGGTCTGCCGGTGACGTTCTGCTGTCGAGGGCCCCGGTCGCGCCGCGCGACCGGGGTCCTCGGCGCACACCGGGAGGGCCATGAACCGTACGGTGGTGGACTCCTCGGTGCTGCGCGCGAGCGGCCTGGATCAGGAGCGGCGCAGGGCGGGGCGGGCGGTGGTCAGCGCACCCCGGCCGCGCTCGCCGCCGTCGTCCGGGTCATGGTCTTCGCCGCGGACTTCGCCTCCTTCGCGGCGCGCTTCATCTCCTGCTTGAACTCCCGTACCAGGTCGAGGGATTCGGGTCCGGTGATGTCGGCGACCGAGCGGTGCGAGCCCTCCTCGCCGTACGCGCCGGCCGCCTCCCGCCAACCCTCCGGCCGCACGCCGTACTGCTTGCCGAGCAGGGCCAGGAAGATCTGCGACTTCTGCTTGCCGAAGCCGGGCAGGGCGTTGAGGCGGCTGAGCAGCTCCTTGCCGGTGCGGGTGTCCTTCCACAGCGCGGAGGCCTCGCCGTCGTACTGCGCCACGAGGAACTGGCAGAGCTGCTGCACCCGTTTGGCCATCGCCGCCGGGTAGCGGTGCACGGCGGGTTTCGCGGAGAGGAGGGCGACGAACTCCTCCGGGTTGTACACGGCGATCTCCCGGGCGTCCAGGTCGTTCCGTCCGAGCCGCCGGGCGATGGTCAACGGGCCGGTGAACGCCCATTCCATCGGCACCTGTTGGTCGAGCAGCATGCCGACGAGCGCGGCCAGCGCACTGCGTCCGAGTAGTTCGTCGGCCTCGGGCTGCTGTGCGAGCCGGACGGTGACGTTCATGGGCTTGCCCTCCTCGGAGTTGACGTCGGGTCGGCGCCCAGTCTGGTGGACGGGGCCGGGGCGGGGGCTGTCAACACGCCCGTAGCCGGGGAACTCTTGGAGTTCCAGGGCCTTGTCATGCCTGGTTTGTTCGTTGGCGGAGCGGTTGCCGGAGGCGTTCGCTCCATCGGTCGGGGGAATTCACGGCATATTTTTCGCCCCCACGGCCGAGCCCGCCGACCGGTCGGCCTCTCCTGAAGGTGTGCGGCCGGACGGCGAATCCGGTCGAGGGAGTGTCAGGGGGTGCCGAGGCCGTTGAGGAGGGTGGTGAGGACGAGGGTGGCGCGGGCTTCGGGGGTGGCGGGGGTGCCGGGGCGGTCGGCGGTGGCGGCCTCGTGGATGAGGGCGTAGTAGACGCGGCGGGCCCAGTCGAGGTCGGTGTCGGGGCGCAGCACTCCGGCGGCGCGGGCGCGTTGGAAGAGGGCGTCGCAGCGGGCCAGGACGTCGGCGTGGATCCGGGCGGTCTCCGGGTCGTCGTCGCCGGCGGCGTTCATCGCGAAGCCCCAACTGATCTTCACCTGGAGGACGTTGGCGGTGGCCTGGTGGAGGGCGACCAGGGGCGGGGTGCTGTCGCTGACGGACTCGACGGCGGCGTGGAACTGGCGGGCGGCCCAGGCGCAGAGGGCGGCGAGCAGGGCCTCACGGGTGGCGAAGCGGCGGTGGACGGTGGTGCGGGCGACCCCGGCGGCCTCGGCGATCTGCTCCATGGTGGCGGCCGGATTGGCGCTCAGGACGCGCTCGGCGGCTTCCAGGATGGCCCGGACGGTGCGCTCGGCGTCGGCGCGGAGGGGGCGTGGCGGCGTCGGCATGGCGGTTCTCCCGGGTGGCGGCTCTGGTCGGGGGACAGGCTACAGCGGTGTTGCCGATCGATGGTTAGTTGCGTCATGGGTGATGCATGTTCTACGTTTTCTGCGTCAGGAGTGACGCAATTTCGTGGCCTGTGTGGAGGGGACATCCATGGACCTGCAGCTGAACGGCAAGACCGCCGTGGTGACCGGGGCCAGCCGGGGGATCGGGCTGGCCGTGGTGGAGGCGCTGGTGGCGGAGGGGGTGCGCGTGGTGGCGGGCGCCCGGACGGTGACACCGGAGCTGGCGCGGACCGGGGCGGTCGCGGTGTCGGTGGATCTGGCGACGCCGGACGGGCCGGGGCGGCTGGTGGAGACGGCGGTGGCCGAACTCGGCGGCGATCTCGACCTGTTGGTGAACAACGTCGGCGGCGGGGACGGCGGCGAGCGGCAGGTGGGCGGCTTCCTGTCGTTCACGGACCAGCAGTGGCAGCAGTCCTTCGACCTCAACCTGATGGCCGCCGTCCGCACCACCCGGGCCGCGCTGCCCGGGCTGGTCCGGCGGCGGGGCGCGATCGTCAACGTCTCGTCGAACAGCGCCCGGCTGCCGCACGCCGGGCCCGTCCCGTACGCCACGGTGAAGGCGGCGTTGACGGCCTTCGGCAAGGCGCTGGCCGAGGAGTTCGGGCCGGGCGGGGTGCGGGTGAACACCGTCTCGCCGGGTCCGGTGCGTACCGCGCTGTGGGAGGCGCCGGACGGCTACGGGGCCGCGCTGGCCGGGGCGTTGGGCCTGCCGCAGGAGCAGCTGCTGGCGGCGCTGCCGGGGACGGCCGGGATGACCACCGGCCGGCTGGTCGAGCCGGCGGAGGTGGCGGCGCTGGTGGCGTACCTGGCCTCGCCGCTGGCGGGGAGCATCACCGGAGCGGACCACCTGATCGACGGCGGCGCGGTCAAGACGGTGTGACCGGAGGGCCGGGCTCCGTACGTACGATCCAGCCCGGACCGTTCACTCGGGCGGAAGTTCGGCGCGGGTTCGAGCAAGTGGGTCATTTCATATGACTGTTTCCGTTGCGCCGGTGCGGCACCGCCCGCGCGCGCCATTCTTGGTCCAATCGACGCGTCCAGAAAGGCCCGCCCGCCGTGACTCAGCCGTTCGAACTGCCGTCCTTCTACGTGCCGCACCCGGCACGCCTCAATCCCCATCTGGACGAGGCCCGGGCCCATTCCACCGTCTGGGCCCGGGAGATGGGCATGCTGGAGGGATCCGGCATCTGGGACCAGGCCGACCTGGACGCCCACGACTACGGCCTGCTCTGCGCCTACACCCACCCCGACGCCTCCGCCGAGGCGCTCTCCCTGGTCACCGACTGGTACGTGTGGGTCTTCTTCTTCGACGACCACTTCCTCGACATGTACAAGCGCACCAACGACCGCGAGGCCGGCAAGGCGCACCTCGACCGGCTGCCGCTGTTCATGCCGGCCGACCCGACCACCCCGGTGCCGGAGCCGGAGAACCCGGTCGAGGCGGGCCTGGCCGACCTGTGGCGGCGCACCGTGCCGGCGATGGGCGGGGACTGGCGGATCCGCTTCGCCGAGAGCACCCGCAACCTGCTCAACGAGTCGCTGTGGGAGCTCGCCAACATCGATGCGGGCCGGGTCGCCAACCCGGTCGAGTACATCGAGATGCGCCGCAAGGTCGGCGGGGCGCCCTGGTCCGCCCAGCTGGTCGAGTACGCGGCCGGCGCCGAGGTCCCGAAGGAGGTCTCCGGCTCGCGCGCGCTGCGGGTGCTGATGGACGCCTTCGCCGACGGCGTGCACCTGCGCAACGACATCTTCTCGTACCAGCGGGAGGTGGAGGACGAGGGCGAGCTGAGCAACGGCATCCTGGTGCTGGAGAAGTTCCTGGAGTGCTCCACCCAGGAGGCCGCCGAGGCGGTCAACGACCTGCTCACCTCGCGGCTCCAGCAGTTCGAGAACACGGTGTTCACCGAACTGCCCGTGCTGTTCGCCGAGACCGGGCTCGGCCCCGAGGACCGCGCCCGGGTGATGGCGTACGTCAAGGGCCTGCAGGACTGGCAGTCCGGCGGCCACGAGTGGCACATGCGCTCCAGCCGGTACATGAACGGCGGTGGCGCGGCGGCCGGTTCGGGCGGCCGCGTCGCGGCGGGGACGGGCGGCGCGCTGCCCGGCACCGGCAACTGGTGGGACCCGTTCGCGATCGGCGGGGTGGGCACCTCGGCGCTGGACATCCTGCGCAGCGGGGCGATGGGCGGCGCTCCCGCGGTCGGTTCCGGTGGCGCTCCCGCGGCCGGTGCGGCCGGTGCGGGCGGGGTCGGGCCCGCGGTGCGGCGGGCCCGGTCGCACGGCCACGTGCCGTTCCGGCCCGTCGGTCCGTCCCGACTGCCCGAGTTCAAGCTGCCGTTCACCGCCACGCTGAGCCCGCACCTGGACGGCGCGCGGGAGCGGGTGATCGAGTGGGCCGAGCGGATGGGCATGCTGGAGGAGCAGCCCGGCATCCCCGGATCCGGCATCTGGGACGCCGAGTCCATGCGGGACTACGACCTCCCGCTCTGCGCGGCCGGCATCCACCCGGACGCCAACGCCGACCAACTCGACGTCTCCTCCGCCTGGTTGGCCTGGGGCACCTGGGCCGACGACTACTACCCGGTGGTCTTCGGGCGCACCCGCGACCTGGCCGGCGCCAAGCTCGCCAACGAGCGGCTCCCGCTGTTCATGCCGGTCGACGGCAGCCCCGCGCCCGAGCCGGCCAACGCCCTGGAGCGCGGCCTCGCCGACATCTGGGAGCGCACCGCCGGCCCGATGACGGCCGACGCCCGGCGCCGGTTCCGCAAGGCGATCGAGGACATGACCGCGAGCTGGATCTGGGAGCTCAACAACCAGGTGCAGAACCGGATCCCGGACCCGGTGGACTACCTGGAGATGCGCCGCGCCACCTTCGGCTCCGACCTCACCATGAGCCTGTGCCGGCTCGCCCACGGGCAGGTCGTGCCGCCGGGCGTCTACGAGCACGGCTCGATGCGCTCGCTGGAGAACTCGGCCGCGGACTACGCGTGCATGATGAACGACCTGTTCTCGTACCAGAAGGAGGTCGAGTACGAGGGCGAGGTGCACAACGCCGTCCTGGTGGTGCAGAACTTCTTCAACTGCGACTACCCGTCCGCCGTCCGGATCGTCGACGACCTGATGCACTCCCGGCTGGACCAGTTCCAGCACGTCGCGGCGAAGGAACTGCCCGTCCTGTACGACGACTTCGCGCTGGAGCCGGCTGCCAGGGAGATGCTGGACGGGTACGTGAAGGAGCTGGAGAACTGGCTCGCGGGCATCCTGGTCTGGCACCGGGACTGCCGTCGGTACCGCGAGGAGGACCTGCTCCGGCACTTCGGCGAGCAGCGGGAGCTGAGGGCGGGGGCGGGCCGGGCGGCCGAGGCGAGGGCCGTACCCGCCTTCCGGGCGCCGGCCGCTCCGGTGCCGGCGGTGCCCGCGCCGGTCGTGTCCGCGCCGGTCGTGTCCGCTCAGGCCGTGTCCGCGCCGAAGGCCCCGAGTGGTGCGGTGCCCGCCGGCGGTGTGCCGGTCGGGCCGACCGGTCTGGGGACGGCCTCGCTGCGCCCGCCGCTGGCCGGTGCGGCCCCGGCCGGCGGGGCGGTGGCCCTGGGCTGATCGGCGAGCCGGGCTCCTCGGCGCGCGACGCTTCAGAGCTCGACGCCGAGGAGCTCGCGCAGTGCGCGGTCGCCGGCCGGGGTGACCCGCAGGGCCCGGCCGGAGCCGATCCGCTCCACCCAGGCCCGGTCCAGCGCCGTCCGGCAGAGTGCCGCGCCCAGCGCACCGCCGAGATGGCTGCGGCGCTCCGTCCAGTCCAGGCAGCTGCGCACCACCGGCCGCCCGCCCCGGCGGCCGGCCCGCTCGGGCAGTTCGATCGCCTGCGCGGTCAGCCAGGCCCGGCCGCGCCCGGTGACGGCGAGGCCGGCGTCGTCGGTGAGCAGGCCGCGGGCGAGCAGCGCGTCCGCGACGGCCACGCCGAGGCGGCCGGCCAGGTGGTCGTAGCAGGTGCGGGCGCGGGCCTCGGCACTCTGCCGGGTGGCCGCGCCCAGGCTGTGCGGGGTGGGGGCGTCGCCCTGGTCGGCGAAGACGACGAGGTCCTCGATCAGGGTGGCGACCGCCGGGGTGGCCAGCCGGACGTACCGGTGCCGCCCCTGCCGCTCCTCGGCCAGCAGCCCGCCCGCGATCAGCCGCGACAGGTGCTCGCTGGCCGTGGACGGCGCGACGCCCGCCTGCCGGGCCAGCTCGCCGGCGGTCCAGGCGCGGCCGTCGAGCAGCGCGGTGCAGAACGCGGCGCGGGTGGGGTCGGCGAGCAGGGCGGCGAAGGCGGCTAGCGACATGCCTCCATGGTCGCCCCGGCACGGTTCGGCGCGGGCCGAAGCGTCGTCGGGGCGGGTCCGGGCGGCGCGGGCCGAAGCGTTGAGGGCGCGGGCCGAAGCGAACCGGGGCGGCACACTTCGGCGCGGGCCGAAACGAGCCGGATCCAGGATGACCGGTATGAGCGATCCCACGGTGTTCTCCCGCTACGACTCGATGACCCCTGGCCCTGACCCGATGACCCCTGGCCCTGACCCGGTGACGCCCGGAGGAAACCCGATGACCGCCTTCGCCGCCCTGCACCACCGCCCCGGCCGCCCGCTGCTGCTCCCGAACGCCTGGGACCACGCCTCGGCGGCCGCCCTCTCCGCCGAGGGGTACACCGCGATCGGCACCACCAGCCTGGGGGTGGCGGCCGCCGCCGGCCTGCCCGACGGCGCGGCCGCCACCCGTGCCGAGACCGTACGGCTGGCCCGCCGGCTCGGCCGTGACGGGTTCCTGCTGAGCGTCGACGCCGAGTCCGGATTCAGCGACGACCCCGAAGAAGTCGCCGCCCTGGCCATCGAGTTGGCGCAGGCCGGGGCGGTCGGCGTCAACCTGGAGGACGGTCGGGCGGACGGCACCCTGGCGCCGTCGGCCGTCCACGCGGCGAAGATCGCGGCGGTGAAGGCGGCCGCGCCGGGGCTCTTCGTGAACGCCCGCACCGACACCTACTGGGCCGGGAGCCGCGACCCCGGGCCGGAGACGGTCCGCCGCCTGGAGGCCTACCAGCAGGCGGGCGCGGACGGCGTGTTCGTCCCGGGGCTGGCCGATCCGGTGGCCATCACAGGCCTGGTCGGCCGGCTCGCCGTCCCGCTCAACATCCTCTGGACGCCGACCGGCCCGAGCTTCGCCGAACTCGCCGCGCTGGGGGTGGCCAGGGTCAGCCTCGGTTCGCTGCTGTACCGCTCCGCGCTGGCGGCGGCGGTGGCCACGGCGGCGGCCGTCGCCGCGGGCGGTGCGGTCGGTCCGGTGCCGGGGTATGCCGAGATCCAGGCGCTGAGCGGAGAGTGACGATGCGTCAGGTCTCCTGGCGGGTCCGCCGGCCGGCCTCGATGCCGTCCAGGATCAGCCGGATGCCGCCGGTGAACTCGCTGTCCCGGCCGTCGGAGATCTCCTGCCGCACCTGGGTGGTGTACAGCCGGTGCAGGCGTGGGTAGTCCTTGGTGGCGTCGATGACGGCGGGCAGCAGCTGGTCCATCCACTCCTGCTCCTCCCGGCCGTGCCGCGCCAGCGCTCTCAGCCAGGAGGCCTCCACACTGGCCGTCCCGATGGTGTAGCCGAGGACGGCGCCCATCGCGTCGTTGGCCTCGGCGAGGCCGAAGCCGGACTCCTCCAGGATGGTCAGCACCGCCTCGGACAGCCGCATCCAGCTGGGACCGAGGTAGACCATCCCGACGTCGCCGATCACCGAGACCATCCACGGGTGGCGCAGGATGACCGAGCGCACGCCCTCGGCGCACTCGGCGACGGCCTCGCGCCAGGCGTCCGGGCGCTGGGCGTCGCCCGTCGCGGGCAGCGGGAGCTCGGCGAACACCTCGTCGACGACCAGCGCGAGCAGCTCGTCCTTGTTGGCGACGTGGGTGTACATCGAGGTGGCGCCGGCGTTGAGGCGGGCGCCGAGCTTGCGCATGCTGAGGGCCTCGATGCCGTTGCCGTCCAGGATCGCGAGGGCCTCCGCGACGATCTGCCGGCGGCTGAGCGGCGGCTGCTCGCGCCGCGCGGGCTGGGGGCGGCTCCACAGGGCGCCCGGCGCGTCCTTCGGCCTGGCCGTCATCAGGCCCTCCTCTCGGTCTTCGCCGGCCTGCTCGGCTCGGCTTCGCTCCGTTCAGCATAAGCCGCGACGAACAGTGTACGGCATTGCGAACGGTGTGCGGCGTCCGTACAGTGTGCGGAGCGGCGCACACCGCACCCGCGGGGACGGGGCGCGGCGTGCCCGCGCAGACTTCCGCCCGGCCCGAGGCCGGCGCGCTCACTTCGAAGGGGGATCGCGGTGGACCGTCATCCGCGGCGCTGGCTCATCCTGATCGTGCTCTGTCTCAGCAGCCTGGTGCTGGTGGTCGACAACATGGTGCTCACGGTGTCCATCCCGCAGATCGCGGAGGACCTCAAGGCCGGGGCGCAGGACATCCAGTGGATCATCGACTCCTACATCCTGGTCTTCGCGGGCCTGCTGCTCACCTCGGGCAGCCTCTCCGACCGGTTCGGCCGGCGGAAGGTGATGATCATCGGCCTGGTGCTGTTCGGTGCGGCCTCCCTGGTCGCGTCCGTCGCCGACAGCCCGGGGCAGCTCATCGCCGGGCGCGTCCTGATGGGCGTCGGCGGGGCACTGGTCATGCCGAGCACGCTCTCCATCCTGATCACCGTCTTCGACGACCAGGAACGGCCCAAGGCGATCGCCGCGTGGAGCGCGGTGGCCATGCTCGGCCTGGTCGGCGGGCCGGTGCTCGGCGGTGCGCTGATCGCGCACTTCTGGTGGGGCGCGGTCTTCCTGATCAACGTGCCGGTCGCGGTGGTCGCCATCCTCGCGGCGGCCGTGCTGATGCCGGAGTCCAAGGGGCCGTGGCGCCGGCCGGACCTGCCCGGCATGCTGCTCTCGATGATCGGGATGACCGCGCTGGTCTGGTCGATCATCGTGCTGCCCCGGGACGGCATCACCAGCCCCGGCACGCTCGGCGCGCTCGCCGTCGCGGTGGTCTCGCTGGTCGGGTTCGGGGTGCGCCAGGTCCGGGCCGAGTCGCCGATGGTCCCGCTCAAGCTGTTCCGCAACCGGGTGTTCACCGGAGCCAGCTTCTCGCTCGTCCTGCTGGCCTTCGCGACCGGCGGCCTGATGCTGGTCCTCACCCAGTACCTGCAGTTCGTGCTGGAGTTCTCGCCCACCGACACCGGCCTGGCGTTCATCCCGCTGGCCGTCGCCTCGCTGGTGTTCAACGCGCTCGGCGCCGCCCTCGGCAAGAAGGTCGCCCCGCGGGTGATGGTCTCGGCCGGCATGCTGGTCATGGCGGCCGGGTTCGGGCTGCTGGCCACGCTCTCGGTCGGCGACGGCTTCGCCAAGGTCGCCCTGGCCATGCTGGTGCTGGGCGTCGGCTCCGGCGTCGGGATGCCGGCCGCGGCCAACGCGCTGATGGGCGCGATCCCGGCCGAGCACGCCGGCGTCGGCTCCGCGCTCAACGACACCATCCAGCAGTCCGGTTCCGCGCTGGGCGTGGCGATCCTCGGCACCGTCCTGTCCAGCACCTACACCGGCGCGATGCCCGCCGACGCGCCCGCCGCCGGGAGGCACGCGATCACGGACGCGCTGGCCCTCTCCGCGAGCACCGGGGACGGTGGCCTGGCCGCCGCCGCCCGCGACGCCTTCAACACCGCGACCTCCGTCACCTTCACGGCGGGCGGGATCTCCGTCCTGGCGGCCGCGGCGCTGACCCTGGTGCTGATGCGGGACGGCCGCAAGCCCGGCCCGACCGGGGCCGAGGCAGAGAGTGCGGCCGGGGCGGCGGAGCCGGCCGTGCAGACGGCGGGCTGAGCCTGTCGGGAGCGGGCCCGGGTACCGGCGGCGACGCCGGTACCCGGGCCCGTAGCCTTTGTCCCATGGCCCCTGAACGCGCCGTGCTCCCCGCGTACGCGGCGCCCGAACGCCTCGTCTTGAACGAATCGGACACCCCGACCGGACGATCGCGAGCCTCGGCAGGGTGAATCACCCTGTCAGCCGGTCACCACGGTCACCACGGTCACCACGTCGATCCGACCGGTTCCAGGCGCAGTTGCCGCGGAGCGGTGTGCAGTCGGGGCGGCAGCTCATCGGCCCAGGGCAGGGCGGGTGCCGCGGCGCCGGCGGTGAACCAGAGGAGGACGTCCTCGCCGGTGCGGACCGGCAGGGCCGGGAAGTTGTTCTCGGCATGTTCGGTGCGGTGGACGCCGAGTGGCGGCAGGCCGGCGGCGGCCAGCGCGGGGCGTACGTGCCGCGTGAAGTACTCGGCGAAATCCGGCTGCCTCGGGTGACAGATGGTGAGGGTGACCGCCTCGGCGTCCGGTGGCGCGGTGAAGCCGGGGCCGTCGAGCAGCAGGACGTTGTCCGAGTCGAGCATGGTCGCGTTGGCCTCGTCCCGGTGGGCCTGCCAGACCGGACCGTGGTAGAACGCGCTCAGCGCGCGGGCGCGGGCCGCCATGTCGGGGAAGGCCCGCAGCCAGACGAAGCGGTCCGGGTCGTCCACGTCGAGGAAACGGCCGCCGAGCGTGATGCCGACGGACTCCTGTCCGGCCACGAACTCCCGCTCGAACAGGGAGACCAGGGTGTCCCGCGCTCCGGGGTGGAGGGTGTACTGGCGCAGCTCGACGATGCTCACGCTTCCGCTCCCCGGACGCGGCTGAGGTCCATCACCCAGTTGCGCTCCCAGCTGCGACCGCCGTCCGCCGAGAACTCCTGCTCCCAGCGGGCCGTGTCGTGGCCGAGCCGGAGCCAGGTGAAGTGGACCCGGATGGCGCGACCCCCGTACGCGTCATCCCCGTGGAAATCACCCCGGTCTCCCGTGAACGAGCCCGTCACCGGCGGGTCGAGCCGGCCGCTGCGGCTGTCCGACCAGTGAATGGCCCACTGCTTCCGCTCCGGGTCGTACAGGCGCAGCGTCACGCCCTGGTAGCCGAGCGTCGGGAAGGTGATCTCGTCGATGTTTCCGGCGCCACCGAACAGCGGGCGCACGAACGCCCGACCGGGGAACTCCTGCCAGTCGTCGCTCCGGTCGGACAGCGGCTCGGCGAGGCGGCGGTTGGCCACGTCCCAGACGCCGTGAAGGAAGTCGAAGTCGTCCATGCGGTGGAGAGTAGGAGTACTTCACTGACATCTCCTGTCAGGTGAGGGAGAAGCACCGGCGGATACTTGCCGTCATGCGTGCCGACCGGTTGATCTCCCTGTTGCTGCTGTTGCAGACCCGTGGACGGATGACCGCGCAGCAGCTCGCCGAGGAGCTGGAGGTTTCCGTGAGGACGGTCTACCGGGACGTGGAGGCGCTCGGTACGGCCGGCATCCCGCTGTTCGGGGAGGCGGGGCACGCGGGTGGGTACCGGCTGCTCGACGGGTACCGGACCCGGCTGACCGGGCTGACGGCGGACGAGGCACAGGCGGCGTTCCTGGCCGCGCTGCCCGGGCCGGCGGCCGAGTTGGGTCTCGGCGAGGTGTTGGCGGCCGCTCAGCTGAAGCTGCGGGCCGCGTTGCCGGCCGAACTGCGCGAACGCGCGGGGCGGATCCAGGAACGCTTCCTCCTGGACGCGCCCGGCTGGTACGGGAACGGCGACGAGACGCCGCACCTGCCGGCAGTGGCGGCGGCGGTGTGGGGGCGACGGGTGATCTCGGTTCGCTACCGCCGGTGGACGGCACCGGAGGAGGTCGAGCGGCGGCTGGAGCCGTACGGGCTGGTGCTCAAGGCCGGGAGGTGGTACCTGGTGGCGGCGAGCGGGGGCGACTTGCGTACCTACCGGGTCGACAAGATCCTCGAACTGCGGCTGCTGGACGAGGAGTTCTCGACGCCTCCTGGCTTCGATCTGGGCGCGCACTGGCAGGCGCAGCTGTCCGACTTCCACGCGCGACTGCACACCGGAGAGGCGGTGGTGCGCTTGTCGCCGCGCGGGGTCGGTCGGGTGCGGGAGCAGCTCGGGCACGCGGTTGCCGATGCGGTCGCCACCACCGGCGCCCTGGACACCGACGGCTGGACGGTGGCGACCGTCCCCATCGAGTCGGTCGACCACGCCCACGGCGAATTCCTCAAGCTGGGCACCGACCTGGAAGTCCTCCAACCGCAGTCCCTGCGAGCCCGGATCGCCACCACCGTCCGCACCCTCGCGGCTCGCTATGCCTGAGGACCACCGGCGGGTCGCCGCTCGCCGCGCCCTTCGGCTGGTGGTGCCTGGATCCGGGGCCGGACTCCGTTACCGGGTCGGGCGGCTTGCGGCCAGCAGGTCGTGCAGAAGCGGCAGCAACTCCTCGGGTTCGGCCGCGGCGAGTTCGCCGAAGGCCCCGCTGGATCGAGCCAGGATGATCCCTGCGAAGGCTGCCGCCGCCAGTTCGGCCCGCAACTGCGGACGGTCCACCTGCTCGGCGGCGAAGCGGTCGCGCAGCGGCTCCACCAGCCGCTCGTGGAGGTAGGTGCGGGCGGCCTGCTGTACCTCGGTCCGGTCGCCGGGCAGGACCGCGGCCTGGAAGGAGGGGCCGGGCCCGCGTTGGGAGAAACGCTCCAGCAGACCGCGCAAGCGGTCCTCCTCCAGGAGGTCGGCAGGTACGGAGTCGCCCAGCTCGACGCGGACGGTGGCCAGGTAGAGCTGTGTCTTGCCGCCGAAGTACCGGGCGATCAACGCCGGGTCCACACCGGCCCGTTCACCGATCTCCCGGGTGGTGGTGCGCTCGAAACCGCGATCCGCGAAGAGTTCCATCGCCGCCCGGATCAGGAGCTCCCGGCTGCGGGCGGCGTCCCGGCGTCGGGGTGCCCCCGGCTCCGGCCGATCGCCGCCGGGGGTGGTGGGGTCGGTCCCGGGGGCGGCCTCGGTCACCGCTCGGCCCCGGCCCGCAGGACGGGCACCTCGCCCTCGCCGGCCACGCCGTCGGCGATGCTCTCGTCCACCATCAGCTCCTCGTCCACGCACGCACCCCTGCGGGAGGCGGTCACGGCACTGAGCCGCGGCAGGACGATCGTAACCAGCCCGATCACCACCCACACCGCACAGCCGATCAGCGCCGCGTCCCGGTAGCCGCCGTCAGTGGGCAGTCGTCGTCCGGGCTCGGTGTGCGCCTGGAGCACGGCGCCGCACAGCGCGCTGCCGGTGGAGTAGCCGACGTAGCGCAGCACCTGGTTGAAGCTGACCGCGCTGCCGACCTCGTGGGCGGGTACCGCGTTGACGATCAACCCCGGCATCACGGCGAAGGTGCAGCTGACACCGAGTCCGGCGATCCCCATCACCACCAGGAGCTCCCACAAGTGGTCGCGGGCGAACAGGAAGAACAGCATCGAGACCAGCGAGATCGCACAACCCAGCGGCAGCACCAGGGCGGACGAGGTGCGCCGGGCGAGGACCGGGACCACCTTGCTGGACAGCAGGCTGAGCGCCGAGAACGGCAGCAGCACGAGGCCGGCGACCACGACCGAGGCGCCCAGGCCGTAGCCGGTGCCGGTCGGGGTCTGGACGTAGCGGATCACCAGCGACATCAGCAGGTACATCCCGACGCCCGCGACCAGGCCGGCCACGTCCGCGGTCAGCACGACGGGGTTGGTCAGGCTGCGCAGGTCGACCAGCGGGTGGGCGGTGCGCAGTTCGTGCCATATCCAGGTGATCAGCAGCAGGAGGGAGACGGCGGCCACCGTCCACAGGCGGGCGCTGGCCCACCCCCAGGTCTCGCCCTCGCTGAGCACCAGCAGCAGTCCGACCAGCGCCAGGCCGAGCAGCGCGGCGCCGAGCGCGTCCAGCGGGCGCCGTGCACGGTCCGTGGTCGGCGGCAGGACCAGGGCGGCCAGCGCCAGGGCCAGGGCGCTGATCACGGCGCCGAACCAGAAGCCCGCATGGATGCCGAAGGATTCGGCGATCAGGCCGGTGATCGGGTAGCCGAGGCCGACCCCGGCGACGGTGGTGATGGAGAGCAGCGCGACCGCCGAGCGGGAGGCCGCGGCGGGCAGGCTGTCCCGCGCGGTGGCGATGGCCAGCGGGGTCAGTCCGAGCCCGACACCCTGCAGTGCGCGTCCCACGAGCAGCCAGCCGAAGCCGAGCGGCAGTGCGGCCAGCACGCTCCCGAGGACCACGACCGCGGCCGCGGTGAGCGTGACCGTACGCCGGGCCGGGCCGTCGCCCAGGCGACCCAGCACCGGAGTGGTGAGGGCCCCGACCAGCATGGTGATGGTCAGCGACCACTGCGCCTCGGAGAGCGACACGTGGTCGACGGCCGCGATGGTCGGGATCATCGGCGCACCGAGGCTGCTGATCACCGCCACCACGGCGCTGAGGAACACCAGGACGGGCACCAGAGCCCGCTCACGTCCGCTGGGGCTCTCCATGGACGCGCCCTCCCTTGCCGGAGATCGATTGCCTGAACCGGAGACCGCACGCCGCACCCGCCGTCCGGGCATCCCGGGGATGCGCGCAGCGCGCGATGTCATCAGTTGATGTCTTCAGATGATGACATACGCCGGCCGCCGGACAGAAGGCCGCAGGAGGACGGAAGGAAGAGCGTGATCCGCAGCCCTGGGAACGACTAAGGCCCGGACCGCCGGCTGTGCTCCGCCCGACCCGGCGGCCGTACCGGCGGGCGACCGGGGGCGCGATGCACTGCCGTCGGGCGTAATGGAAGGACCCGCCCCGGCGAACTGCGCCGGGGTGTCGGGCCGATCGAGCCGGTGCCGAGTGCCGCGACGGGAGGAGGACGGCGGTGAGCGAGGATGCGCGGTGAGCGGTCGTCCGGCGCAGCGGGGCCGGACTGGTCGGAGGGGCGCGGCGAGCGTCTGCTGGGCGCGCTGCTCGATCGGGCCCATGAGCTGCCGCCCCAGCTGATCGCCCCGCTGGTCGCCGACGTGGTGCGCGGGCTCGGCGGCCGTGACCCGGCGCTCCTGCTGCAGGACTACGGCCAGCTGGTGCTGGCGCCGCTGTCGGGGCTGGGGTCGGCCGCCGGGGAGCCGGTGCCGATCGACGGTTCCCCCGCGGGTGCGGCGTTCCTGCGCGGTGCCTCCGTCGAGGAGGCGCAGGCCGACGGGGTGCGGGTGTACCTGCCGTTGCTGGACGGCGGCGACGAGGTGGGGGTGCTGGCCCTCACGCTGGATACCGTCGATGACGAGGACCGGCGGCTGTTGCGGCGCCTCGCCGCCCTGGCTGCCGATCTGCTGGTCACCAAGAGCGGCTACACCGACCGGATCTTCCAGGCCCGGCGCCTCGAACCGATGGGTGTGGCCGCCGAGATCCAGTGGTCGCTGCTGCCGCCGCTGTCGATGACCGTCCACCGGGTTGCCGTGGCCGGCATCCTCGAACCCGCCTACCAGGTGGCCGGTGACAGCTTCGACTACGCGCTCAACGACGACCTCCTGCACGTGGCCACGATCGACGCCATGGGCCACGGGCTCGACGCCGCGACCATGGCGACCGTCGCCATCGGCGCGTACCGGCACGCCCGGCGCGCCGACATCGGACTGGCCGAGATCTACGCGTTCATGGACCGGGCGATCGCCGAGCAGTTCGGGCCGGACCACTTCGTCACCGCGCAGATGATGCGCCTGGACACCCTGACCGGCCACCTGCAGTGGGTCAACGCCGGCCATCCCCAGCCGCTGCTGATCCGCGACCACGTCGTCGTCGAGCGGCTGGAGAGCGAGACCACCCTGCCGGTCGGCTTCGGCGGCGAGGAGCCGGTGATCAGCGAGCGGGTACTGCGGCACGGTGACCGGGTCCTGTGCTTCACCGACGGCCTGGTCGAGGAGCGCGAGCCCGGCGGGGAGCAGTTCGGGGAGGAGCAGCTCATCGACTGGGTCAACCGGGTCGAGCGCTCGCAGGCCGGGGTGCGGGCCGTGGTGCGCGCGCTCTCCCATGTCCTGAAGGAGAAGCGGGGCGGGCGCACGAGCGACGACGCCACCCTGTTCCTGATCGAGTGGCGCTGAGCTGAGCGGGTCGGCACCCCCGCGCCGGCACCCCTGACCGGCCCGACCGGCCCGATCGGCGCGGTGCGGGCGGAGTACCGTGGGGATATCGGGGCGGCCCGGCCGCCGCTCCCCAACGGTCGGCCCCCGCTCGGTGGGGTCGGCGTGTGTCCACGGACAGGTGGCGAGCCATGTCGGACGAAACCGGTGCTGCGCTCCCGGGACTTCTGCCGGACCGGTTCCGGCAGGCCGCGAAGCCGGGGACGGTCCTGTTGCGCCTGGAGACCACACAGTCGCGCGAGGGTGTGCTCGACGGCGCGTGGTGGCCGCGCTCGCGGGACATCGGAGTCGAACTGCCAGGTCTGGTCAGGGCGTTGACCGAACACCTCGGCCCCGTGGCGAGCGTCGGGCTGGACGCTGAAGCCTGGGACGACGTGCCGGCCCGGCTGGTCGTCGACGGCCGGTCGGTGCACATCGACCGGTACCCGGTCGGTGACGACACGGTGATCGTCACGCGGGGCGACCGCGATCACTTCAGCCTGCTCGTCGTTCCCCCGCAGGCGAGCCAGGAGGCGGCCCTGTCCGCGATGGCACGCGCGGTCGAGGCCGACGGAACCGACTCGGCACGGCAGATCCTCGTCGCCACCGGCATCGGCGCCGACCCGCCGGGCGAAGGGTCCTGAGGGACGGGCCTCGCGGGCCGGGCTCCTCGGGCAGACAGGAAAGGCTGGGCAGCGAGATGTCCGTCTACGTGAAACTCTCGGCCGACGCCCGGGCGCCGGAGGAGCCCTCGAAGGGTCCGCTGGACATGCAGTACGAGGACGGTGCGGACGGCGTCACCTTCGAGTACGACCTGCATCCGAGCGGTGCGCTGCGCGTCCTGCGGGTCTTCGAGGACACGCCGTACCGGATCGAGGTCTGCTTCGGCCCCGGGGCATGGCTCCAGGTCGTCGGCAGCTACCTGCGAGGCGGCGCCGAGTACTGACGGCGGTCCGTTCCGGGCGCGGTCCACCGGTCGCGGCCGATCCGCCCCGCCCCTACCGTCGTGTCCGGGGGCGGGAACGTCGGCACGGGAGGCCAGGATGCGGCACTACCGATGGGTTCTGGAGACGCAGGACGACGACGGCCGCTGGTCCCGGCGGGACGGCGCTCCCATGCCGGATCCGCTGGAGTACGACGGGCCACCCCAGCGGGCGGCCAACCACCTGCGGGACGTGTTCGTGCGCACGCTCTCCCTGCCCGCGCCCGGCCCGCGGGCGATCAGGATCCGCCTCTGGGACGGGGCCGACATCGCCGGCCGGCCCCAGGCCGAGGCCGAATGGTCACGCGAGTGACACAGCCGAATGGTCACGCGAGTGACACACCCGGCTCCGCGGCCGTGGCGGGCGGCTCCCGCCCCGCCGGCTACGCGGGTACCGGCCAGGAGGTGGCCCGGCTGCGGGCGACATCCGCCCGCCTGAGGGCCTCACCGGCGCCGCCGGACGGAGCGACGGCCGACGGCAGGAAGTCGGAACGGGACTCCGGCCCCTGCGTGCCGCCACCCGTCTCCACGGCGAGCAGACCGCTCGCGGCCATGGTGTTCGCGGGACGGGCGGCTTCGGCCATCAGCCGGGCGGCATCGACGGCGTCCGTCTCCGGCGGGACGACCAGCAGGTTCAGCCGGCGCGGGGCGTACGAGAACACCGCGATCGTGTGCTCGTCCTGCTCGGTGGTGAACCAGCCCGCGTGGACGGTGTGCCCGGTGACCGGGATCCGCCGGGGGATGACGGGCCACTGCGCGGGGTTCACGGTGATCCGGGTGACCCGGCCCCACCGTTCGTCGAGTGCGGCGGCCAGGGCGGGGAGTTCGAGGAGGAGATCACGCGAGCGGGGCCACCAGGCCCCGTCCAGGCGGCCGGGTCGCACGCCACTGGGCGTGAGGGAGAGCCGTGCGGTGGAATCCGGGGCGGCGGGCGTCGTCGCACGATCGAGCATCGTGGTCATGATCAAGGACCTGTCCCCGGGCCCGGCCCGTGAGGCCGGGTCCGGCATTGCCGTTCGCCGGAGACGACGCCAGTACCCGGTGCCGGCATGCGGAATGCCTTCGGTGATGTCCAGGCCACTCTCGGTCCGGCCCGGACCCGGCATGGTCACGGCGGTGGGGTTCCCCGCCCGGCGCCTTCGGACGGACACGGCGGAACGGGCGGCGGCCGCTCAGACCCGCCCGTAGCGGATCGCCTGGTCGGCGAACTCCCGGGCCATCTCCTCGGAAACGGTCGGACGGGTGCGGTGGATGGCGTCCAGATAGTCCTGGGTGCCGGGTTGGGTCCGTTCCCCCGTGTCGAGGGTGTGTTCGAAGGTGCTCTGGGCGACCGCCATGGCGACCTGCCTGATGTCGGCGGGAGTGAAGCCCTCGCTGGCTTCGGCGAGGACCGCCGTGTCGGCGGCGGTACCCGTCTTCGCCGTGTAGCCGGCCCACAGCGCGTCGCGGGCCGCGGCGTCGGGTGGCCCGACCGGCAGGACGTAGTCGAACCGGCCGTGGCGCAGGAACGCCGGGTCCAGGGCGGCCACCGAGTTGGTGGCGCAGACGAGGAGCCGGCCGTCGCGGTCACGGAACCGCACGATCGACTTGAGGAGTTCGTTGACCACGCCGACCGACGCGGGGGCGGCGAGGCTGCGCGTACCGGCGACCTCCTCGACCTCGTCGATGAACAGCAGCACGTGGTCGAGCTGCGCCACCTCCTCGAAGCGGCGGCCGAGTTCGGTGGCCAACCCGTCCTCGGACGCGAGCCGGGAGGGGAAGAGCTCGATGAACGGCCAGCCGAGCCGACCGGCCACGGCCTTGGCGAACGTGCTCTTGCCCGTGCCCGGCGGACCGAACAGTACGACCGCGCGGGGCGGTTCCACTCCGTGGGCGTCCGCCAGCTCGGGGTTCGCCAGGGGCAGCACCAGCCGCCGTTCGATGAGCCGCTTCTCGTCGGCCATGCCGGTGAGCCGCTCCCAGAGGTGGGCTTCGGGCATGACCGCGCCCAGCGCCGCCAGGACCGTCGGGCCCTGGGTGCTGACGACCTCCGACTTCTCGAAGTACGTGAGCCCGCGGTGGGGGTGGAACCCGGAGTTGACCAGTGCGGTGGCGCCGGTCTCCTCCTCGGGCAGCACCGCTGCGACGATCCTGGCACCGGCGTCCCGCAGACGGTGCTCCAGTGCGGACAGCAGGGCGGTGCCGATGCCCAGGTTCCGCCAGCCGGGGTGCAGGGCGATGCGCAGCACCCACGCCCGGTCCCCGTCCACCCGGCCCACCGCCGCGCCCACGACCCGCCCGCCGGCCACCACGACGACGCTCGGATCACGGGCCTGCAACGCGGCGACCACGTCGGAGAGGCGGAAGACGGCGGTGCGGTCCGTGGTGGCGCTCTCCGCGTCGAGCCGGACCACCGCTTCGAGGTCGTCCGGTGTGAAGTCCCGGACATGCCATACAGCCATGTGCCGCTCTCGAACGTCGCGTGCTCCCGGACTTCCATCATGGGCCGACCCCGGCGTGGCCGCCCGCCCGGACGAGCGGCCACGGCCGGTCCGCGTCGGCGTCACGCCTGGCGGGCGCCGGCGATCCGGGCGGGGACGGTGCCGAGCCACCAGGTGGGGTTGGCGGTGCCGTCGGTGGTGCGGCCGTCGCGGTGCACGTAGTGGCGCACGTCGCGGCCGGGCTCGTGGAACGCGCCGTTCAGGGCGCGCTCGATCCACTCGGCGCCGAAGCGGAACACCTCGGCGGCGGCCCCGCCCAGAGGGTGGAACTCGTTCTCGTAGACGCGGATCTCCTTGGGCGCGCGGATCCGCTCGTAGTTGGCCAGGGCCTGCTCGAGTTGGGTGAGCTCGTCGAACTCGCCGATGCCGTACAGGACCGGGCAGGTGATCTCCTGGACGAGGTCGCCGAGCGGCATGCGGTCGACCAGCTCGCGGTCGAAGGCGTCCTCGTCGGTGTAGCCGGCCATGAACATGTAGTTGTTCTTGAAGGTCGGCTGGGCCCGTTCGAAGATCGTCCGGAAGTCGCCGGTGACTGCCTCGAAGGCGGCCAGCGCGGCGAGCCGGCGGTCGGTGGCCGCGGCGCGCGAACCCCAGTAGCCGCTCATCGAGATGCCGAACATGCCGATCCGGGCCGGGTCGACCTCCGGGAGCGAGGCCAGGTGGTCGATGTAGCGGCTGATCGCCCGCTCGTAGTTGGTGAGGTCGACGGTGAGCCCGTTGGCCCGGCTCTCGCCCTGGCCCGGGCCCTCGATGGAGAGGGCGACGATCCCGCGCGAGGTGTAGTACCGCTCGGCTGCGTAGATGTAGTCCTCCTTGATCATGTCCATCCCCGGCCCGAGGATCACCGCAGGGGCGTTGCGCACCTCGCCGGCCGGCAGGTGCAGCAGGCCGAAGACCTGGTGGCCCTCGAAGTCCAGGACCACCCGGCGGACCCGGTTGTCGCGCAGCGCGCCAAGGCGCTCCACGCAGTGGTCGGCGTGCTCGCGGAAGGCGAGCTTGCGCGGGTCGGTGGCGTCGAAGACGGAGTACTGGGCGCGGCCCCACATCACCGCGGCGCGCACGTACAGGTCGGCGGCGGTCTGGGCGAAGCCGCCCCGCTCGTGGTGGGCGGCGCGCTCCTCGGCCTGGCCGGCCACGGTGGCCCAGGCCTTGGGGAGCATCGCGCCGCTCTTCACCAGCTCGAAGACCTTGTCGAAGTCGGTGTGGTCGTGGCCGAGCTGCTCCAGGGTGCCCTTGGCCTGAGGGTGCAGGGCGTCGAAACCGCCCTGGGCGAGGGCGATGTCCAGGGCCCAGCTCTGGCCGGTCGAACGAACAGTCATCACGGATGTCCTCTCTCGATGGGGTGCTCGGCAGCTGCCGCGCAGTGCCTAAGTACTTATCTATTAAGTACTTAGGCTAAACTGTTGTCAACTCACCCGCCGACCCGCCCCACGGAAGTCACCTCATGCCCGAGCCGCAGTCCGTCCCCACTCGCGATCACGCCCTCGACGAGCTCACTCGTGCCGCCTATAGCCTCAGCGCCGCCGACTCCCGCCTGCGCGGACGCGCCACCCGCACGCCCGGTGCGCTCTCCCTCACGCACGCGCGAGCACTGCGCGTCCTGGTCGAGATGGGCCCGCTGCCGATCGGCCAACTGGCCGCCGCCGCCGAGACCACCGGCGCCGCCACCACTCAGCTGGTCAACGGCCTTGTCGCGGCCGGCTACGTCACCCGTGAACGCCCTGCGGGCGACAAGCGGTCGGTCATGGTCACCCTCACCGACGCCGGCCGGCGCCGCCACCACGAACGTCAGGCCGTCCTGGCCCGGGCGCTCGACACTGCACTCGCGCATCACGATGCCGTTGACCTGGGCATCGCGACTGATGTGCTGCGGCAACTGGCCGCCGTCTACGACCGGCTGTGACCACGGTGCCGCCGGGCCGGGCCCGGCGATTGTTCGCGGGCACGGCGGCCCCGACCGGCGGCCCGTTTCCGCCCCGATCGGGATCGTCGGGGCGACGGACGAGCCGGTGAACGCAGAAGGCCGCCGTTGGACCGGGGTGCATGAGACCGGAACCGGGACCAGTCAGCCGTGTCGCTCCGTGGGCATCACCCCGTGGATGCGGGAGATGGTGAACACCCGGTCGGCATTCCGCAGATGGCACCAGGCGTGGAGGTGGGGAGCATCCAGTTCGAGTCGGCTGAGCGTGCGGACGGTCGTGGTGCCCGAGGTGGCCACGTACTCGATCGTGATGGCCTGACCGTCGTTGACGGCATGGGCCAACTGGCGGACGTCGGTGAAGGACAGGTTGCGCGCGTGCCCGGCGATGATCTCCTCGGTGTCGCTGTCGTAGGGGCGTCCGTCCCAGGGATCGGGCTCCGGGACGTCCTGCGGGGCAGCCAGCAGTCGGGCGGCGAGGCAGCTCAGGTCGACGGTCGTCCGGGCGTCGGCCGCACGGGCCTCCGTCCGCCGTGGCCGGGACGGGCCGCCGGGCGGGCGCGGGGGCGGGACCGGGCTCGCCGCGCGGTGACGCTGGGCCCGTTCGATCCGGACGGACCCGTCCGGCTTCTCGGCGACGGGGGCGTAGCCGACGGACCGCAGTGCCGAGAGCGTCTGGTCCGGCGGGGTCCGGCTGATCAGCACCGTCGGTGCCAGCTGCCGCAGCCCGAGCTGGGTGAGCTTGCGGTGGGCGGCCAACTCGGCGATGAGGGCGGGCTCCTCACCGTGGATCACACAGGCGGCGGAGACGACGCGCACCCGGCCGTGGCTGCGCGCGGTGTCGTGGATCAGGTACGAGAGCGGCTGGGGGAGCGGTTCGACGGCGACGTCGGCCAGATCGGCCGTCAAGGCGTCGGGGGTCAGGCCCGCGTCGAGGGCACGGCGGACGCTGGCCGGGCTGAACCGCCAGACGGACGCCGCACCGGCGCTCTCCCGGTCCGCGGCGGACTCCAGCAGGGTGAGGAGGTGCGCCGACGGTGTACCGGAGACCACGGCCGTCAGATCGCTGCCGAACCGGGCGGTCCCGCTGGCGGTGGGCAGTAGCCGTCGGCAGGCGTCGGTCAGCGCGTCGGCGTCGTCGGCGAGCAGGGCGGCCCCGATCGGGGACACGGCTCCGAGGGCGAGTGCGCCGAGCAGTTCCGCCTCCCGGATCAGGGTGGCGAACGGTCCGGTGTCCTGGGGGAGTTCGTCGGCGAGCGGGCGGAGCCACACGAGCAGCGCCCCCAGGTCGGCCGGGGTCGCCGCGCCTTCGCCGGCCGGGAGCTGTGACGCGGCGGTGAGCAGTCCGTGCCGGGCCTGGACACAGCCTCCGCAGGGCGGTGCCCCGGCGAGGACGGGCAGCGCCTTCCCGTCCTCGTCGCGGCTCCCGCCTGGGGTCAGCGGCAGTGTCCACCAGGCCTGGAGGAGCACGGCGAGCCGGTCGGCCGGTTCTTCCTCGGCCCAGGTGTCGTAGGCGGCGGTCGCCGCGACCCGGTCGTCGTCCCGGGCCAGCAGCCCGGCCGCGCTCGCCGCCTCCAGTACGAGGCGTACCAGGATCTCGTCGCACTGCGCCGCCTTGCCGATCCGGGACAGCTCGCGGGCACCGATTCCGCCGGCCTTGAGCCGGGCCGGTGGAGCGGCGGCGCACACCCCGAGGACGGATGCGGCGTGGGCGGCGAACGCCATCGAGGCGGCCGTGGCCTCCCGTTCGATCGAGGGGACGATGGCGGGCACCGACCGCACACCGGGCGGGACGGGCGTGAACGGGGCGTGCCAGTCGGGGCCGCGCAGTGCGAGCGCCACCTCCGCGGGCATGCGGGCCGGCCCGTACCGGTGCCGGTCCCGGATCAGCAGTCCCCGTTCCACCGCCCATTGTTCGCCGGGTGTGGAGTCGGCCGGCGAACTTCCGAACATGATGAAGGCCGGTCGCTCCGGAGCCTCGGCCGCCCGCCGCTCAAGGAGCTTCCGGGTGGCCGCAGGGGCCTTGGCCACCAGGGCGGCGACCCGAACCGGATCGCTGTGATGGTCGATCAGCGCCGCCAGCCGCTGCTCTTTCCGGTTGGTGGCGGGTTTGACGTCGAGTTTCGCCAACATGCGGCCCAGATCGTCGGAGTTCGAGCCCGCGAGCAGACGCACGAGCGGAACATCGAGCCCCAGCGGCGAGCCCCACGCGTTCCGCAGCGGCGCCGCCATGTGCAGCAGGCCGTTGCCGGCCGGCCACACCAGAGCGCGATCGGCCAGCGCCGCCAGGACGGCGGCCAATCCGTGGGCGCGTTCACCGTGCGTCGCGTCCAGGAGAGCTGCCAGATCGTCCCGCGATGCGGCCGTCAACGCGGCGACGGCCTCCGCCACCTGAAGGCACGGCAGCGCGAGCCGGGGCAGCGCCAGCGCCACCGACGCCGGACGCTGAAGGCGGTCCGCCAGTTCACCGACCGATCGCGGCTCCGGAGCCGCCGCAGCGTCCGGGCGAGCCGCCAGGACCCGTTCCAACTCGGGTGCGCCGAGGCTGCGCAGCCACGTGGCCAGAGTCGATCCGTTCTTCTTGCTGATGGGGAACACCTCGCCGGGTAGGAACCGTCCTGTCCCGGCCTCGGCCGGGCACCTCAAGAATGGCGCACCACACGGAGGACGTGGATCGCAACCGGAACTGCAACCAGAACCGCAACCAGAACCGCAACCGGGGCCGGATCGGGCGCCCTGGCAATGCGGCTACCCATGACGAAGCCGCGGCGTGGGTGGAGTCATCGTTCCGCTCCGTCCTCCAGGTTGTGGGTCATCCGTTCCAGGACGGTGACGGCGATCCGGTACTCCTCGCGCGTGATGCCGGCCGTCGACAGCTCGCGGAAGGCGTCGACGCGTTCGGCGACCTCGGCGAGGCGGGCGCGGCCGTCGTCGGTCAGGGTGAGGCGGCCCGGCTCCGGGCGGGCGGCCCAGCCGTCGGCGACGGCCGTCCCGATGGCGTCGGTCAGGGCGGTGGCATCGGCGTTGGCGGCCAGGACGGTCAGCACGTCGGTGTCGGTGGCCTGCGGGTCGTCCCCGACGACGTTGAGGACCTGCCAGGCGAGTCGGGTGAGGCCGAACTCGGCCAGCATGGAGTTCATGGCGGTGGTGAGGGCCTTGTCGGTGCGGTTGAGCCAGTAGCCGATGGGCTTCATGCGGTGCTCCCGGGTGGGTCAGTGGTGCCGGGGTCGGGCGTTGCGGGGCAGCAGCCAGACGAGGGCGCAGCAGGCAAGAGTGGCGACGGCGACCACGGCGAGGCTGTGGACGGCTGCGTTCGTGGAGCCGCCGGGGGTGTGGAAGTAGACGGTGGTGACGGCTGCGGCGCCGATGCTGTTGGCGAGTTGCGCGACGGCGGAGAGGGAACCGCTGGCGCTGCCCGACTCCTTCGGGCCGACGCCGCCGAGGGTGACCTCGTAGACGGTGCCGAAGCAGGTGCCGAGGCCGAGGCCGGTGACGAGGACCGGGGCGATGAGCATCCCTGCTGTCGGGGTGGTGGCCTGGATCAGGACAAGCAGCGACAGCGTCCCGGCCAGCGTGAGCAGCAACCCGACGAGGATGAGCGTGCGGCCGAGGCGGGCCGTCAGACGGTGCGCGGCGATCGAGGCGAGGATGATGCCGGCGGCGATCGGGGCGAGGCCGAGCGAGGCCTGGGTCGGGGTGCGGTGCAGCCCGTTCTGGAGGAAGAGGGACAGGACGAGGAGCAGGCCGGCGACCGCCGCGTAGAAGACGAGGCCAAGGATCAGGCCGGAGGTGAAGCCGCGGTTCTTCAGCAGCGAGGGTTCGATGAGCGGGCTGGCGGCGCTTCGCTGGCGCAGGCAGAACAGGGCGAAGAGCAGGGCTCCGGCGGTGAGGGAGAGGATCGGGAGGGGCGTCCAGCCGTGGCTGGAGCCGTCGATCAGGCCGTAGAGCAGGCCGAGCATCGTGGTGGCGAGCAGTCCGGAGCCCGGACCGTCGACGGTGACCGTCCGGTCGCCGCTGTCACGGGGCAGCAGCCGCGTGGCCAGTACGATCGCGAGGCCGCCGAGCGCGATGTTGATCAGGAACATGGAGCGCCAGCCGAAGCCGTCGATGAGGAACCCGGCGAGGACCGGACCGCTGATCGCCGACAGACCGAGGCAGGGGGCGAAGACTCCGAACGCCTTGCCGAGTTCGTGCGGGGGGAAGACCGCGCCGAGGATGCCGAAGCCCTGGGGGATCACGAGGGCACCGAAGGCTCCCTGGAGCAGGCGGAAGCCGATGACGGAGGCGGGGTCGAAGGCCAGGCCGCAGGCGACGGACGCGAGCGTGAAGCCGGTGAGGCCGATCAGGAACAGGCGGCGGCGTCCGAACTTGTCACCGAGCCTGCCGCCGACCACCAGCAGGACGCCCATGGCCAGGGCGTAACCGGCGCCGAGCCACTGGACGAGGGCGTCGCCGCCGTTCAGATCGGTGGCGATGGTCGGGGCGGCGACGTTGGTGATCGTCGCGTCGAGGAGGTCGAGGACGGCGGCGAGGAGGACGACGGCGAGGACGGCCCAGCGGCGGCGGTCGGTCGTGGTCTGCGGGGTGGCGGGGGCCTGGGTCAAGGCCGTGGACATGGAATCCCTCGGGTGGAGGGACGGGCCTTGTGGTGCGGGCCCGTCCGGATCAGTGCTGGGTGAAGGCGGGGGCGTTCTCGTGGGCCCACTGCCGGTACGTGCGGGCGGGGCGGCCGAGGAGGGTTTCGGTGGTGTCGGCGATGGCCGCCGGACCGTGGTCGGCGGCCTCCCACAGGTCGAGCAGTGCGGAGACCATCGGCGCGGGCATGTAGTCGCCCATCTGCTGCTGGGCCTCGGCACGGGTGATCCGTTCGACCGGGATCTCACGGCCGAGGACGTCGGAGAGGACGGCGAGCTGCTCGCGGAAGGTGAGCGACTCGGGGCCGGTCAGGGTGACCGAGTGGCCGGTGAGGGAGGTGCCGGTCAGGGCCTCAACGGCGATGTCGGCGATGTCCTCGGGGTGGATGGGCGCGATGTGCGCGTCCGGGTAGGCGAGCTGGATCGGCATCGACCGGCCGATGACGTAGGCCCAGCCGAGGGAGTTGCTGGCGAAGGCGTCCGGGCGCAGGAACGTGCAGGTGAGATCGGAGGCGGCGAGGGCGCGCTCGACCTGGAGGCTGTGGCCGGCGATCGGGTCGTTCTCGGCGTCCGGGCCGAGGACGGAGGACGAGGACAGCAGGACGACGTGCTCGACGCCGGCGGCCTCGGCGGCCTTGGCCAGCTCGTGGACGCCGGCGGGCTGGGGGTAGAGGAAGACCTGTCGGACGCCGCGGAGCGCGGCGTCGAAGGTCTCGGGCCGGTCGAGGGCGAGCTCGACGGTCTCGACGCCCGCCGGGACGGTCAGTTCGGCTGGGCTGGCGCTGGCGGCGCGGACGGTGAGGCCGGCGGAGTGCAGGCGGCCGATGACGGCCTGGCCGACCTTGCCGCGGGCGCCGGTGATGAGGATGGTCATGAGGGGCTCCATTCGCTGCTTAACGACATATGCATGCTTCCATGCACACATTTGTAAGTCAACACATGCCTTCGTGGAGTCATCCATGTCTGTACGATGGGGGTCATGACGAAGCGCGAGCCGAAGACGGCGGACGAGCTGCTGGACGCCGTGGGTCCGGCCTTCGGGAAGCTGCGACGCTCCTCGCTCCTGGAGGTCGAGGACCCGATCTCCCAGAAGGACCTCAGTCGCACGCTGGTGCTCAGGATCGTCCTGGAGGCCGAGCAGAACGTCCCGGAGAGCGTCCCGGAGAACGGGCTGGCCGGGCAGCCCGGTGCCGGCGAGATCACCGTCGGCGCGGTCGCGCGGCACCTGGGCGTGGACCCGTCGGTGGCCAGCCGCATGGTCTCCGACTGCATCTCGGCCGGCTATCTGATCCGTGCGGCCTCCCAGCAGGACGGCCGCCGCACCGTCCTCCGACTGAGCCCCGACGGCCGTGAGCTGATGGCCCGCTTCGGCCGCCACCAGCGCTCGGCCTTCGAGTACATCACCGCCGACTGGACCGAGCGGGAGCGCCTGGAGTTCGCCCGCCTCATGCTCAAGTACGTCGACTCCCAGGACACCCTCCGCCACCGACTCCCCGGTGAGGACGCTCCACGCTGAGCCGTCCCGGCGGCTTGCCCTGGACGGTGAACTGCGGGCACGACGAAGGCCCCTGGAAACCGCCGTCGACGGCCTGCTGATCAGTGGGTCGGAGCGGCTTCTCGATCAAGGGTGCGCTTGATCACTCGGATCCCCTGGTCGACCATCTCGGCGATGGGCTCCCCGAGGCTGTCCGGCGTCACGTCGATGATCCAGACGAAGTGACTGCGGTTCTCGGTGTCGCTGAGGACCTGCATGGACGCGTGGTGGTGCGTGGGCTCCAGGGAGCCGCCGACCACCGCGTAGGCGATGCGCCGGGCCTCGTCGTCAAGGTCGACGATCAGCTCGTGCACCACGATCCCGCTCGCGAAGGTCACGATCCTGATGTCGCCCTCGACGCGGGTATCGGTGACAAAGCCCGGCGCGAGGCGTTTGTGGACCTCACCGAAGTCTCGGATGGCGGCCCAGACGTTTTCGGGGGAGTCGTCGATCAGGATGTCGCGGTGGATGGATGCCATGGGTTGGTCTCCTCTGCGCGGGCTCAGTTGCGGGTGGTGGCGGCTGTGAGGCAGAACGGGTGGCCCTCGGGGTCGGTGAGGACGATCCACTGACCGTCGCCCGGCTGGAACTCGGGCCGGGAAGCTCCGAAGCCGAGCAGTTCCCCGGTCGCGTCGTCCAGGTCGGTGACGGTGAAGTCGAGGTGCATGTGCTTGGCGCCGTCGGGCCAGCCGGGCGCCTGGTAGCCCTCGTCGCGGACGAAGGCGAGCTGGACCGGGGTGCCGTCGCCGTCGCCCAGCGACGCGAACTCCTGGTCGCTGTAGGTGATCTCCCACCCGGTGGCCTTTTGGTAGAACGCGGCCAGCGCGGCCGGATCGACGCAGTCGATGACCACAGTGCTGAGCTGCTTGAGCACGGGCATGCCGATGACTCCTGATGTCGGTACTGGCGAGGTGCGAAGGAAACGGCCCCTCGCACCCCGCCAGCGTGCTCCCGGCGGCAGGCCCTCGTCTTGAACATCCTTGCGCTGCTGTCAGACCCGCCGCGTAGCGTCCGCAGGGTGCTCACTGCCGTTCCTGTCGCCACCCGTCCCGACTTCGGCATCAGCTCGGTGACCTGCCGCGACGACCACACTCATTGGTCGGTACCGGAAGTCCGGGGCGACTACCGCGTGGTGCTCGTGCGCCGAGGCCGGTTCCGCAGGATGGCCGCCGGCGTGCCCGCCGAGATCGACGCGACGCTGGCCTACGTGGGGATCCCGGGAGAGGAGGAGAGCTTCGCCCACCCCGCCGGCGGCGACGTCTGCACGGCGATCAGCGTGACGCCGAAGCTGTGGCGCTCACTGGCCGGGGAGATCGCAGGGCAGGCCGCACACACGGTCTACGTCGACCCAAGCCTGGACCTGACCCATCGCCGGCTGCTCGCCGCTTCTGAGTCGGGAGATGTCGACTACGCGCTCTCCGAGGAACTGCTGGCTCTCCTGTCGACCGCCATCGGCCGGATCTCGCCCGGCCGGACACCGATCGCCGGAGCGCGCGCCAGACACGACCAGGGCCTCGTGGCAGCCGCCCGCGAGGCGATCACCGAAGCAGACCCGGCCTCGGACACGCTGTTCTCCCTGGCCGAGTTGCTCGGCGTCTCTCCCTACCGGCTGAGCCGGGCCTTCCCGCGTGAGCTGGGCGTGTCGGTGACTCGCTACCGTCACCGCGTCCGTATCGGCAGGGCCCTCGACCGCATCGAGGCAGGCGAACAGAGCCTCAGCACCCTCGCCGCCGACCTCGGCTACGCCGACCAGGCTCATCTGACCCGGACCATGCGCCACTACCTGGGCCACACGCCGACGGCGGTGCGACGGCTCCTGGCGTCCGCACACTGACCATGCCGACCTTGGCGGGGCGGGGCCGACCGAGACGGAGAACGACGAAGGCCCGGACCGTCGAAACGGTCCGGGCCTTCTGCCGGCGGAGGATACGAGATTCGAACTCGTGAGGGGTTGCCCCCAACACGCTTTCCAATTCTCCCGAACGCTGTCCGCCGGGGTTCGTACTCGTCCTGACCTGGGGTGAAGCGGGGCGCTGCCCAGGCTCTGAACCTCGCTGGACTGCGGTGAATGAGACCAGAACTGAGACCACGGGCGGCAACTTCACCACCGTGACGAGGTCGGCCCGGGCACGAGAAGTGTCCGGGCCGGCGCCGCGCGTGTGGATTCACGCGTCCCGCAGCCGCAGGATCGTGCCCCCGAGGAACAGCGCGGTCGCCGCCCAGAGGGCCAGAACGCCGAGGCCCGCCCAGGGGCCGATGGGGAGATGGCTCAGGTTCGTCGTCGCCTGGATCGCGAGGCCCGCCGGCATCGGGCCGAGCCGTGCCAGCAGCCGCTGCAGGTGCGGCTCGGTGACGACATGGCTGAGCAGCGGGAAGAGGTAGAGCAGCGCCAACACGGCGCCCGCCGCGACCGCCGCGTCCCGAACCGCGACGGCGACGCCGAGGGTGAGCAGGCCCACTAGGACCAGGTAGAGCACCGAGCCGGCTGCCGCGCGCAGGGTCGGCCCGTCGGCGAGGGAGAGCTGGGTGTAGCCGTGGGCGGGGGTGTACCCGGCGCCCGGCAGGAGCAGGTGTCCCGCGAGGATGGAGGCGAGCACGGCGACGCTTCCGACTGCGAGGACCGTTCCGCTGAGCACGGTGGCTTTCGCTGCCAGCACCGTGCCGCGCCTGGGCAGTGCCACAAGCGTGGTGCGGATCAGGCCGGTGCCGTACTCGCCGCCCACGAGCAGGACGGCCGTGACAGCGGCGAGCACCTGGCTCACCGACACCCCGGCCAGGCTGAGTCGCACCTGGTCCTGACCGCAGCCCGACGCCGGGCACGGGACGCTCGCGGACACAGCCGCGCCGACGCCGACCGTGACGAGAACCAGGCCGAGCAGCAGCCAGCCGTGTCCGGCCTCGGTGCGGAGCTTCGTCCACTCGGCGCGGCAGGCCCGGCGGAACCCGATGGTGTCGACGCCACTCATGCGTCCCTCCGGCGCAGCAGCATGGCTGCCGCCGCGAGAGCGAGCGCGCTCCAGGTACCGAGCACGGCGAGGCCTCCCCAGGGGGAGAGCGGGAAGTAACCCGACGAGGGAGCGTAGACGCTGAGCACCTGGTCGTGGCGCGGCAGGGTCTGCTGGACGGCGAAGCCCGCCGCCGGGGTGAGCCGGAGCACCCACTCGGCCGGGCCGCTCGGAAGCATGCCACCAAAGGCGAGTAGGTACGGGAACACCGTCGCGGCCACCACCGCGGTGATCGCTGTGGCGCTGCGCCGCAGCACCACACCGAGGGCCAGCGACAGGACCGCCGTCGCGGCCAGCAGCAGCCCCGTGCCGAGTGCCGCGCGCGCCTGGACCGCCGTGGGTACGGTGAGCACGGCGAAGTGGGTGGCGTGCGACCGCAGTTCACCGAGCGGGATGCTCACGGTGGCGGCTGCCGCACCGACGGCGAAGGCGACCGTCGCGACCACCGTGGCCTTTGCAGCGAGTGTCCTGCTGCGGTGCGGTGTCGCCGCGAGGGTCTGTCCGAGCAGCCCGCGGCGGTACTCGGTGGTGACGAACTGCACGGCCACCACTGTCAGTACGATCAAGCCCACGAACGTGCCGACGAGGAAGGTCTCCACGGTGAATGCCGGTCCGAGCGCCGGCCCGCCGACCACGGGGGCGATGTCGCCCGCGCCGGTGACGGTGAAGCCCTCGCCGGTCGTCGCCGTCCAGCCGCCGATGGTGCCGGGCGCGTAGCTGCCCGAGGTCCCGGCGTCACCGCCCACCTGCCCGCCCTGCCAGCCTCCGGCCGCCTGCCCCCAGGCGCCGCTGAGCGTTACGCGACGGAAGTCTCCCGTGGCCGTGGCCGGACTGCTGCTGCCGCCACCACTCGCCTGTACCGCCGCCGGGGCGGCGACGAACAGCCCCACCTGCACCGTTGTCGCCGGCTCGGGGAGCCGCGCGGCGCCGACCTCGGTCCAACGCACGCCGTCGATTGAGTCAAGGCCGATGACTGTCCTGCCCGTCCGGACGAGCCGCAGCCAGCGCGGCTCGGCGGTCGAGGGGCTTCCGGCCAGGCCCGCGCGGTCGTGCGTGAAGTCGTTCTGCATCCGCACCCCATGCGCGCCGGTGACCATCATCGCCGCGTAGGGTGAACCCTGGTCGAGACTCTCCTTGACCAGGATCCCGGCCTTGGACCACGGGGTGACGCCGGACGTGTTTCCGCCCGGCCCACCCGCCGGATCAGCCAGTACGCCAGTCAGCGCTGTCACCAGGACTGTGATGCTGCCGTCGCCGGTCAGTGCCTGGTGCACGAAGTAGAAGCTGTCGTTGACCGCCTCGCCGCCGGGGCCGACCGGGAGCGCTGTCACGCCCTGTGGGTGCTGGTTCGACGAGGCCGTGCCGACCAGCAGGAACAGCACGGACGCCAGCATCGCGCCGACGGAGCCCAGCACCCAGCCGCGCACGGTGCGGAACTTGGTCCACTCGGCGTGCAGCGCCCTCATCGCTCCACCCCCGCCGCCGAATCGGCACTCCGGTACTGGACGGCATCCCCGGTGAGCGCGAGATAGGCCTCCTCCAGCGTCACGCGGTGGGTGGCCACTTCGGCGAACGGCACCGCCGCCGCGGTGAGGCGTGCAACGATCGCCTCGCCTGGCAGCCCGGTGATGCCGAGGGTCCCGGGTCCGGTCACCTGCACGGTGGCGCCGGTGTGCGACAACACCTCGGCGGCAGCGAGCGGTTCGGAGGTGCGCAGCATCACCCGGCCGGCCGCGACCCCGGCCAGCAGCTCGCGCACACCGGTGTCGGCCACGACCCGGCCGCGCCCGACCACCACCAAGTGGTCCGCGACGTCCTCCAGCTCGCCCATCAGGTGGCTGGAGACCAGTACCGCGCGGCCCTCGGCCGCCAGCGAGGTGAGCAGGCCGCGGATCCACCGGATACCCTCCGGGTCCAGGCCGTTGAACGGTTCGTCCAACATCAGCGCGGGCGGGTCGCCGAGCAGCGCCGCCGCGATGCCGAGCCGCTGACGCATGCCCAACGAGAAGCCGCCCGCCCGGCGCCGTGCCGCGTCGGCCAGCCCCACCTGCTCCAGCACCTGATCCACCCGGCGCGCCGGCAGGCCCTGTGAATGCGCCAGCCACAGCAGGTGGTTACGGGCGGTCCGGCTGGGCTGCAGCGCTCCGGCGTCCAGCAGCGAGCCCAGCCGCGTCAACGGACTGCGCAGGCTCCGGTACGGCCGGCCGCCGACCAGTGCGCGGCCCGCGTCGGGTGCGTCCAGACCCAGCACCACCCGCATTGTGGTGGACTTGCCCGCGCCGTTCGGACCCACGAACCCGGTCACCCGACCGGGCCGGACCGCGAACGTCATCCCGTCCAGTGCCTGCGTCGCCCCGAAGCGTTTCCGCAGGCCCGCCACCTCGATCCCGACGTCGTCCCTCATCGCGGCCGCCCGTCCTCTCCCTCAGTCTTCGACTCCGGGCACCACGTTGCGTGCGCCTGCGTGACACGGGCGGAACGGGCGCTGTCATGCCGCTGTTAGGGCGCCTCGCCTAGCCTGATCAGGCAGCCAGGTGGCGGGGGAGAGAGAGGACCGATGACGGTGGACCAGGGTTTGCTCACGCCATCGGTGCTGCGCCGCCGCAGCGTCCGTTGGCAGTTCACCACCCTGTACTCCACCCTCTTCGTGGCCTCAGGTGCCACGACGCTGGCGGTGGTCGGGCTGATCGCGGGCGGCTCGGTGGCCGTCGCGCCTGCCCCGGACAACGGGACCGGGCCCGTCCCGTCTGGTGCCCAGGAGCGGATCGCCAGCCTTGAGCACCAACTCACCGAGGCCCACACCCAGCAGACGCACCAACTGCTCCTCGGCTTGGCTGTCGGCCTGACAGTGATGGGCCTGGTCTCGGTCGTGCTCGGCTGGTATGCCGCCGGGCGGGTGCTGCACCCGCTGCGCGCGATGACCGCCGCCACCCGCCGGATCTCCGCCGACAGCCTGCACGAGCGGCTCGCCGTCCAGGGCCCGCGCGACGAGCTGAGGAACCTCGGCGACACCATCGACGGGCTGCTGGCGCGCCTGGAGGGCGCGTTCACGGCCCAGCGGCGATTCGTCGCCGATGCCTCCCACGAACTGCGTACCCCGCTGGCCACCATGCGGGCGGCAGTGGACGTGACGCTCGCCAAGCCGGGCCCCCTCCCCGAGCAGACGCGGAGGCTGGCGGGCCGGGTCCGCGCTGAGCTCGACCAGGTCGACCGGCTGCTGGACGGCCTGCTGACCCTGGCCCGCGCCCAGCACGGCGTGCTGCCGGGTTCCGAGACCGTCCGATTGGACGAGCTCGCCGCCGAAGCCCTCGACGAGCGGGCCGACGCCATCGCTCGCCGCGGTCTGACGGCAACCCGCGAGAGCGGCTCCGCCGTTCGCGTGTACGGCAGCCGGACCCTGCTGCGCCGACTGGTGCAGAACCTGGTCGACAACGCGGCGCAGCACAACGAGCCCGACGGCTGGCTACGCGTCGCCGTCCACGCCGATAGCGACGCGCTCGTCCACCTGGTCGTGGACAACGGCGGACTGGCGCTGACGCAGGACGAGGCGGCACAGCTCGTCCGCCCGTTCCGCCGGATCGGCGCGGAGCGAACCCGCGGCAGCGACGGATCGGGTCTCGGGCTCGCCATCGTCGCGGCGGTCGCCGAGGCGCACGGTGGCACGCTGGAGCTGCATGCCCGCTCCGGGGGTGGTCTGCGGGCCACCGTCACCCTGCCGCAGGCCGGCGGCAACCAGGAGGCCACGGCATGAGGGTGTTGGTGGTCGAGGACGCGCGGGTGCTCGCTGACCTCGTGGCCGAGGGCCTGCGCGACCAGGGCATGGCGGTGGACGTCGCCTATGACGGTCTGGAGGCCGCCGCCAAACTGGACACCGCCGCGTATGAGGCGATCGTGCTGGACCGCGACCTGCCAGGCATCCACGGCGACGCGCTCTGCCAGATGGTCACCGACCGGGACGAGAGGCCGATGGTGCTGATGCTTACCGCCGCCGACTCGCCCGGTGACCGCGTCGGCGGCCTGAGTCTGGGGGCCGACGACTACCTGGTCAAACCCTTCCACTTCCCCGAACTCGTTCTCCGGCTACGGGCCCTGGCCCGCCGGCGGCCCTACGCCCGCGCCCGAGTGCTCCGCGCGGCCGGCATCGAACTCGACCCCGTCCGCCGCGCCGCCACGCGGGACGGGCGACGGCTCGACCTCTCGGTCAAGGAGTTCGAGGTCCTCGCCGCCCTGCTGCAGGCCAGCCCCGCATTCCTCAGTGCGGAGGCCCTGCTGGAGCAGGTGTGGGACGAGCACGCCGACCCGTTCACCAACACCGTCGCGGTGACCATCGGCAGACTCCGACGCAAGCTCGGCGAACCACCTGTGATCGCCACCACGCCCACGGTCGGCTACCGGATCGCCGACTCGGGAGAGTGACCGCCGGTTGCGAGCCGCCGACGCACTACTCGCGGCAGCGGCGACCCGCTGACGACGAAGGCCCGGACCGCTGTGCGGTCCGGGCCTTCTGCCGGCGGAGGATACGAGATTCGAACTCGTGAGGGGTTGCCCCCAACACGCTTTCCAATTCTGCACGCGGGTGTACGGGTGGGTCCGGAACTGTCCTGACCTGCGGCGGAGAGGTCGGTGGAGGGGCCTGTGGACGCCGCTGAACGTTGATGAATGAGCCCAGAACTGAGACCGAAACCGAGGCCGGGATGGGGTCAGGCCACGTGTGGTCCGAAGGCGACGGTGGAGGTGTCGCCGTCCAGGCCGATGTTCAGTGATGCGTCCAGTGCCTTGGCGAGGCGGGTCGGCAGGGGCAGTGTGGGGACGGTTGCGCCAACGGGCCGGCCGGCTGGACTCGCGGAGCCGACGGGATCTTCTCGCCGTCGGAGCCGCAGGGATCCCCATCTTCAGGGCGGGTCGGATCCGGGGCCTGGAATCCGCGTAGCGGTGTGTCATCGTGGGGGTAGGGCGCGACGGCGCGGTCGGCTAATGCAGGAGAGGGCAGCTGTCATGTCCCTACAGCCTGATCACCTTGGCCCTGCCGCGACACATCTCAGGTCCCCGCAGTGGCGGAGCAGGGAGTACGCGGACCTGTTCGGGCAGGCTCCGGTGATTTTCGCTGCGCTGAGCGGCCCGAGGCATGTGCTGGAGGCAGCGAATTCGGCGTTCTTCGAGGCCTGCGGAGGCGACCGCAGGCGCACCGGCGTGCCGATCGGAGAACTGATTCCGGAACTGGCTTCGCAGGGCGTCCTCGACCGGCTCGATGCGGTGTACCACACCGGCACCGCGTACCGGGCCCAAGGCAGGCGGCTCGTGCTCGGTGAGCCGGGGGCGGAGCGGGAGGGGTTCTTCGACTTCACCTACGAGCCCCGCCGAGACCTGGTCGGCCAGGTCGACGGAGTGGTGGTGATCGCGGTGGAGACCACCGCGTACCACCATGCCCAGCTCCTGGCCGCCGAGCAGCGCATCCTGCTGGAGCAGATCGCGCGCGACGCCCCGTTGGACGAGATCCTGAGCGGCATGGCCAGGGCCATCGAGGACCTGTCCCCGGAAATGATCGTCTCGGTGTTGCTTGTCGATGCCGACGGCCGACACCTGCGGCACGGCACCGGCCCGACCCTGCCCGCCTTCTACAACGAGGCGATCGACGGGATCGCCATCGGCGACGGCGTCGGCTCGTGCGGCACGGCCGCCTTCCTGCGCGCGCCAGTGATCGTCACCGACATCGCCACCGATCCCCGGTGGGAGGGCTATCGCGACCTGGCAAAGCGGGCTGAGGTCGCGGCATGCTGGTCCACCCCGATCGAAGGACTGGACGGTCGGCTGCTGGGCACCTTCGCGATATACCACCGCATTCCCAAGGCCCCCGAGGACAAGGACGTGGCGCTCAGCGCCGCGTTCACCCGCATTGCCGCCCTGGCCATCGAACGCCACCGCGCGGTGGAGGCAGGCCATGCCGCCCAGCAGCGTGAGAAAGCGGCCCGTGAGGACTTGGCTTTCGTGTTGGACGCCAGCACCGCCATCACGCGCGAGCTGCACTATTTCGACTGCCTGCAGTGCCTGGCCCGGCTGACCGTGCCGACCTTGGCGCCACTGTGTGCCGTCCACGTGGTCGAGGGTGGCCAGACCCGGCGGATCGCCGTGGCCGCCTCCACCCGCGCCGAGGAAGGCCTCCTCGCCTCCCCCGAACTGAGCGACGAGGTCGACAACGCGGTTGCTCGTGTACTGGCCTCCGGCACCACCGAGACCGACCACTTCGGCGCCCGTACGGGCGGTCTCTTTGCGCAGCTCGGCGTCACCGGTTACGTGTGCGCGCCGCTGGCCACTCGCGGCGGCACCTTCGGCGTACTGACCCTGCTGGCTACTGACCGGCCGATGGACAGCCACATCGTCGCCCTAGCCGAGGAGCTCGCCCGCCGGGCCGCATCCAGTGCTGACAACGCCCACCAGTTTTCCGACCGCGTCCAACTGGCCCGCGACCTGCAGGCAGGCCTGCTGCCTCCCGAGTTGCCCAGGATTCCCGGCACCACTCTGGCGGCCTCGTACCATCCCGCCGGCGAAGGACTCGACGTTGGTGGAGACTTCTACGATGTCTTCCCGCTGTCCGACGACTGCTGGGCGCTCATGATAGGTGACGTGTGCGGGCGCGGTGCTCTGGCCGCCGCCACCACCGGCGTGGTCCGCCACACCGCACGCGCCGCCGCCCGTCTCCTGAACGACCCGGCGGCGGTGGTCGCCGCCATCAACGACGCTCTGGCGGATAGCACCGCCGACGAGGACCGCTTCGTTTCACTCGTCTACGCCGAACTGCGGCAGAACGTATCCCACCTCGCACTGAACCTGATTCGCGCCGGCCACGTACCCCCACTCGTACGCCGCGCCGACGGCACGGTCGAAGAACTCGCCCAACCGGGCATACTCCTGGGTATCGGCCCCCACCCCGACGGGTCTGCTAGCAGTATCGACCTGTATCCGGGCGACGCCCTGATCCTGGTCACCGACGGCATCACCGAGGCACGCTCAGCGGACGGCGAGTTCTTCGGTGAGGACCGCTTGGCTGAGGCCCTCGTCACGCTTGGGACCACGTCCCCCACCGCCACCGCCCTCATTGAGACCGTCACCGCCGCAGTCGCCGCCTTCGCAGCTGATTCCACCATCGACGACCAGGCCGTGCTGGTTCTCACCGCCACGTGACAGTGGCCGGCGCCGCAGAGGCCGTGAAAGAAGCGCTGTGAGCGGTCCGGGCCTTCGTCTTGCCTGCTCAGGCACTGCGGAGGATACGAGATTCGAACTCGTGAGTGGTTGCCCCCCAACGCGCTTTCCAACTGTTCGTCCGGCTGTTCAGGGGCGGGTGCGGGCGTCCCGACCTGCGATTGGGCGCTCTTGCTGCCCGAGCGCGATCGCCGCTCGGGGCCGGCCGTGCACAAGCCCGCCGGGTTGCTGAACTGAGGACCCAGAGAGCTTCCCGTGACACCGGCGGAGATCACCCGCTACGCGGCGGCGGCTCGGGAACGGGAGGCTTCGATCTCGGCGTAGGC
Source organism: Kitasatospora sp. NPDC087861 (assembly GCF_044742585.1). Taxonomy (NCBI): domain Bacteria; kingdom Bacillati; phylum Actinomycetota; class Actinomycetes; order Kitasatosporales; family Streptomycetaceae; genus Kitasatospora; species Kitasatospora sp. NPDC087861. Next base: position 9,220 of record NZ_JBIUUS010000006.1, on the reverse strand, counting down.
GCCGGCCTTGTTCTCCCAGTGGGAGCCCTCGACGGATTTTCCGGGTTCGAGGTCCTTGTAGACCTCGAAGAAGTGGGTGATCTCCTGCAGGTCGAACGGAGGCATGTCGTCGATGTCCTGCAGCCGTGCGAAGCGCGGGTCGTGAGCGGGCACGCAGAGCACTTTCTCGTCCGGCCCTTTCTCGTCGGTCATGACGAACATGCCGATGGCGCGACATGTGATGCCGCATCCCGGAAAGGTGGGCTCGCCGACGAGGACGAGGGCGTCGAGAGGGTCGCCATCCCCACCGAGGGTGTCTTCGATGAACCCGTAGTCCGCTGGGTAGCGGGTGGCCGTGAACAGCATCCGGTCCAGGCGGATCCGCCCGGCTGCATGGTCCATCTCGTACTTGTTGCGCGAGCCTTGGGGGATCTCGACGATCACCTCGAAGTCCATGTCGGCCTCCTTCCGCGATCCCGGGCGTCCGGTGCCGCGACGACTCCAGGTCTTCATTCTCCGGCGGATCAGCCGAGGCCGCATCGCGGCCACCCGGTTGCACTCTCTAGCTCTGCAGACCTTCAACGCCCCGGGTTAGCCTCTGTCTGAACAGGGCTTCGTCCGCTTTGTCCCCGGGCGGCGCGTTTGTCCCCGGGCGGCGCGTTTGTCCCCGGGCGGCGCGTTCGACAGAGCCACTCCGCAGGAGTCGACAAAGAGGGATTCTCCGGCAGCGATCCGGTCGAAGTAAGCCAGGCTATTCGCAGATCGCGCGACTCGCCCGCGCAGCCGAGCGGTTCAGTGCGCCCGGCGCACCAGCACGACGTCGAGGAGGACGGAATGGCTGGGTTCGTTCTCGCCGGCGCATCCGCTGTGCAGTACACCGCCGCGCTTGTCCCTGGGCGGAGCCGGCTCGGTGCTCCAGCCGCAGTGGCACCTGTGCTGACCGGGTCGGGCCGAACCCTGGTGGTGGTGGTCGCGCTGATCGCGGCCGGTGCACTGGTGGTGGCCTGGGTGTTTGTGAGGCAGGTGCTGGCCGCGGACGAGGGCACGCCGGCGATGCGGCGGATCGCCGCAGCGATCCAGGAGGGCGCGAACGCGTATCTGGCGCGCCAGATACGCACCCTGGGGGTGTTCGCCGGGGTGGTGCCTTTCGTGCTGCTGCTGCTCCCGGCGGACAACTGGGGGCAGCGGGTGGGGCGTTCGGTGTTCTTCCTGGTCGGGGCGGCGTTCTCGGCGACGACCGGGTACGTGGGGATGCAGTTGGCCGTACGCAGCAATGTGCGGGTAGCGGCAGCGGCGCGGGCGGCAACACCGCCGGTTCCTGCGGCAGGTGATCGGGAGGGGCCGACGGCGGCACCGCTGGTGCGTACGGTCTCGCATCGCGCGATGCGGATCGGCTTCCGCACCGGCGGGGTGGTGGGCATGTTCACCGTGGGGCTGGGATTGCTGGGGGCGGCCGCGGTGGTGCTGATTTACCAGACGAACGCGCCGAAGGTGCTGGAGGGGTTCGGTTTCGGTGCGGCGTTGCTGGCGATGTTCATGCGGGTGGGCGGAGGGATCTTCACCAAGGCCGCAGACGTCGGCGCGGACCTGGTGGGCAAGGTGGAGCAGGGAATCCCGGAGGACGATCCGCGCAACGCGGCGACGATCGCCGACAACGTGGGCGACAACGTGGGGGACTGCGCGGGGATGGCGGCCGACCTGTTCGAGTCCTACGCGGTGACCCTGGTCGCCGCGCTGATCCTGGGCAGGGCCGCCTTCGGTGACCTCGGGCTGGCCTTCCCGCTGGTAGTACCCGGGATCGGGGTGCTCACCGCAGTGCTGGGCATCGTGGCGGTCTCCCCACGGCCCGGGGACCGCAGCGGTATGACCGCCATCAACCGTGGGTTCTTCGCCTCCGCGCTGGTCTCGCTCGCCTTGGTGGCCGGCGCGGTTTTCGCGTTCCTACCGGCCCACTTCTCCGGTCTGCACGGGGTACCGGCCGAGATCACCCGGCACGCGGGCAGCCCACGACTTTTCGCCCTGGCCGCGGTGGCCATCGGGATCGTGCTGGCCTCCGCCATCCAGCAACTGACCGGCTACTTCACCGAGACCACCCGCCGGCCGGTGCGGGACGTGGCCAAGACCTCACTCACCGGGCCGGCCACCGTGGTGCTCTCCGGTATCGCGCTCGGCCTGGAAGCGGCCGTGTACTCCGCCGTGGCCATCGGCGCCGCGGTCTACGGCGCCTACCTCCTCGGCGGCGGCTCCCTGATCCTGTCCCTGTTCGCGGTCGCACTGGCCGGCACCGGGCTGCTGACCACCGTGGGCGTGATTGTGGCCATGGACACGTTCGGCCCCGTCTCCGACAACGCCCAGGGCATCGCCGAGATGTCCGGCGACGTCACCGGCGCCGGCGCGCAGGTGCTTACCGAGCTGGACGCGGTCGGCAACACCACCAAGGCGATCACCAAGGGCATCGCCATTGCCACGGCAGTGCTTGCCGCCACCGCGCTGTTCGGCTCCTACACCGACGCCATCAACACCACCGAGGCGCAGATCGGCCCAGCCGCCCACGGCTCGAGCCTGAGCCTGGCCATCGACCAGCCCAACGACCTGGTCGGCCTGCTGCTCGGCGCTGCCGTCGTCTTCCTCTTCTCCGGCCTGGCCATCAACGCCGTCTCACGCTCCGCCGGTGCAGTGGTCTATGAGGTCCGTCGACAGTTCCGCACCCGCCCCGGCATCATGGACGGCACCGAGCGGCCCGAGTACGGCCGGGTGGTGGACATCTGCACCCGCGATGCACTGCGCGAACTGGCCACCCCGGGTCTGCTCGCCGTGCTGGCCCCGATCGCCGTGGGCTTCCTCCTCGGCGTCGGCTCGCTTGGCTCCTACCTGGCCGGCGCCATCGGCACCGGCACCCTGATGGCCGTCTTCCTGGCCACCTCCGGTGGCGCCTGGGACAACGCCAAGAAACTGGTCGAGGACGGCCACCACGGAGGCAAGGGCAGCCCCGCCCACGCCGCCACCGTCATCGGTGACACCGTAGGGGATCCCTTCAAAGACACCGCAGGACCCGCCATCAACCCGCTGCTGAAGGTGATGAACCTGGTCTCCCTTCTGGTCGCCCCAGCCATCGTCAAACTCGGCTTCGGCTCGCACGCCAACCTCGGCCTCCGGCTGACTATCGCCCTGGTGGCCCTGGCCGTCGTCATCACCGCAGTGTGGATCTCCAAACGCCGCAGCATCACCGTCGGCCCCGACGAAACACCCACCGACACCCGAGCGCCGGAGGAGCCCGCCCCCGTCCCGTAGTCCGCATCCTGAGTGCGGGGAGCAAGCCTGCGGACTACTGAGACCAGGAAACGGCGAAGACCCCGGCCGCATCGCGATCGGGGTCTTCGTTTCGGCTGGTCAGCCGTGGCGGAGGATGCGAGATTCGAACTCGTGAGGGGTTGCCCCCAACACGCTTTCCAATTCTCCCGAACGCCGTCCGTCAGCGTTCACACCCATCCTGACCTGCGGCGGAGCGAACCGCTGGGCGGCGGCTGAACCCGGCTGGACGGGGGTGAATGAGACCAAAACTGAGACCAGCGCGGGGCCCTCGTCGCTACTGGTCGTAGGACCAGGCGCGGCCGGTCTGCCGGTACTGCTCGACGGGGATGGGCACGACGTCGACCCGCATCCGTGCGGTGTACAGCAGGCCGTCGAGGTGGTCGATCTCGTGGTGGAGCAGGCGCGCGAGCCCGCGCTCGTAGGTGGTGACCATCGCCTGGCCGTCCAGGCTGGTGGTCTCCACGGTGATCCGCAGTGGCCGGGGGACCAGGCCGCGGACGTCGAAGAAGGACAGGCAGCCTTCGAACTGCTCGTCCGCTTCGTCGGAGCGGTCGGTGATGCGCGGGTTCAGCATGACGATCGGCGGGCTGTCAGGGTCGGCGGGCTGGACGATGGCGGCGGCCCGGCCGATCCCGATCTGCGGTGCCGCGATGCCCATGCCCTTGGCGAAGGGGTGGACCTGGCCGATGCGCTCCATCGCGGTGAACAGCTTCTCGACGACCTGCTCGGCGGCTTCGCGCTCGGCGGGCAGGTCGAACGGTCGGGCGGGCTCGGCGAGGATGGGCGCGCCCTCCTGGACGACACCGAGGTCGCGCATCTGGTCGCTGGGCCGCACCTGGATCACCTGAACTCCCCTTGGTTCGTGTCGCGTTCGGGTCGGCCCGGAATCGCCATTCCAGACGGTACCGGGCATGGAGGGTAGGCGTGGACGTGCTCCAGGAGAAGACCTGCATACCGGCCTGGTCGCGCCGAATCGGGGCGGTCCGCAGCGGTACCGCTTCGGCGGTCATCGAAGTCTCGGTGCCCCAGACCGCCGGGTCGAGCTCGGCGGGGAAGGCGAGTTCGACTTCCAGGTGCTCGGTGGGCAGGCGACACCGACCAGTTCTTCCTCGCCGACGGGGACTTCGCCATCGACCCCGCGTTCCCCGCTGCCGAGGTGGAGTCGCTGGCCGATGGGGTGTCGATGCGGGTCTGGCGTGCCGTCAACCCGGTCAACGGCCTTACCTACGGCTACGGCGGCCTCAAGCTGATCCGCACCAGCGCGCTGCGCGAGATGGGCCAGGCGGTCGACGTGCTGGCCGCGCTGCCCGGACGCGTCGAGTTCAGCGAGCAGACCGCTGGCACCACGCTGTTCAAGCAGACCCCGTTCCATGCCTGGAAGGCAGGCTTCCGCGAGTGCGCGATGCTCGCGCGCGGCAGCGAGTACGGCATGACCGACACCTCCGCCCAGGAACGCATCCTGGCCTGGACGGCCAGCGAGGACGGCGACTTCGCCCACTACGCGGCAGCCGGCGCCCGCGACGGGTGCGACTTCGCCCACCTAACGGCGCGCGACCCCAAGCGGCCCGAGGCGCTCAACGACCCGACCTGGCTGCACCGGCACTTCACCGCGCTGCACGACGAGCAGGCGATCGCCGGATGAGCGCCAGGACCGGGCCGCTGGTCCTGATCGAGCCGTACGCCCACCTCGGCGGCGGGCACCACCAGCGCACGCTGCCGCGCTCGCTGCCGCCCGCCCAGGCTCCGTGGTCATCACTCCGCAGGGGATCGCAGGCGGGCCCGGTCCGCTGCTGCGGGCCGGCGCCTGCATCGCCGCAGGCCCTGTGCGCCCGGCGGCGAAGGCTCTGCTGGCCGGTGCGCCCGGCGGCGAAGGCTCTGCTGGCCGGTGCGCGAGCGGCGGCACGCGTCTCGACCGCCGGTCAGCGGCTCTTCGCCTCGCGCAGCTGGCCGTTGGGCCTGCGTCGGCTGCCGCACCAGGTCACCCTGATCGCTCGCTGCCTGACCGAGGCCGCATGCCTTCGCACCGCCCGCCGCATCGCCCCGCAGCCCGGGGCGGTGGTGATTCTCGGCGTGAGCGAGGCCCTGCACGGCATGGCCGCCCTGCTCGGCGGCGGCCGACACCTGCGGTTCATCCACGAGCTCGTCACCACCGAGGACCGACCGGTCCGCTGGCTGGGTCGGCTCGCAGGCCAGGGCGAGAAGCGCGTGGTCGCGCTGTTCCCGACCACTGCGGTCCGCGATCAGTTCCAGCAGGGCTTCCCCCATCTGCCCGGCCGGGTGCGGGCGTTCGCGGTCGACGACGGCCGGCGCCTCACCGAGGCCGAACGCCAGGGCGCCCGCTCCGCCTTCACCATTCCCACCGGTGCGACGGCCGTGTGCCTGGTCGGCGGTTGGTGGCCGTACAAGGACCTCGCCACCGTCGACGCCGCCCTGGCCCGCATCACCGAGCCGCTGCACGTCCTGGTCTGCGGTGCACCGCTGGACGACGCGGTGCTCGAACGCTGGCACCGCCTTCCCCGCGTTCGGGTCCACACCGTGCCCGGCCCGGTCGGCGAAGACGTCCTGGGTGGTAGAGCGCACCCACTCGTGGATGAACGGCTACGGAAAGCTCCGTCGCTGTACCGAGAGGAGCGGCGAGGTCGTGGACTTCTACCTCTACCTCGCCGCCACTCTCGTCACGCTCCGCATGCTCATCCGACGCTCGACGAGCCGCTACCGCTGGGACGGCCGCCCCACCACCCGACGCCTCAAGTGATCCATTTGCCGGTCGGTCTTAATCGAGTGCGAGAGTCCCGGTCCGGGTGATACAAGGTCTGCGTGACTAAGCATCTCCACTTCTCCACCCTGCTGCGGATGATTGACGAGCGGTCCGCCGCGTTCCGCGCCGCCGTCGCCGCGGCCCCCAGCCTCGACGCCGACGTCCCGTCCTGCCCGGGCTGGACGCTGTACGACCTGGCGAACCACCTCAGTGAGGGGGACCGCTTCTGGGCCTACATCGTGCTGAACACCGCGCCGGGCGACGAGCGGCCGAGCAAGGACGGGCTGGCGGCGCCCAGGGAGCGCGAGGCCCTCATAACCTGGCTGGCCGACTCGACGGAGCAGCTGCTTACTGCCCTGCGCGAGGCCGGCCCGGACCGGGGCTGCTGGGCCTGGTGGGAGCCGCTGGCCTCGCCGCACACGGTGGCCGCCGTGGCCCGCCGCCGCGTCCCGGAGTCGCTGATCCACACCTACGACGCCCAGCTGGCCTCCGGTACCCCGCAGGAGCTGCCGACGACCGAGGCGGTCGACGCCATCGAGGAGTTCCTCGCCACCGTCTGCACCGTCACGGTCCCGTGGCCGGGCGAGCCCGCCACCATGGACTACCACGCAGCCGAGGCTGGCTCCTGGCGCCAGACGGTGGACGCCGCCGGTTCCCGCTTCACCCGCCTCACCGCGGCGGAGGCCGCCGAGAGCAAGCCCACCGCCGCCATCTACGGCACGGCGAGCGAGATGGCCCTGCTCATGTACATGCGCATCCCGGCCGGCTCGCTGCGGATGGAGGGCGACGCCGACCTGCTCCAGCAGCTGCAGAACTGGGGCTAGGACCGACCGGCAAATGGATCACTTGAGGCGTCGGGTGGTGGGGCGGCCGTCCCAGCGGTAGCGGCTCGTCGAGCGTCGGATGAGCATGCGGAGCGTGACGAGAGTGGCGGCGAGGTAGAGGTAGAAGTCCACGACCTCGCCGCTCCTCTCGGTACAGGGACGGGGCTTTCCGTAGCCGTTCATCCACGAGTGGGTGCGCTCTACCACCCAGCGTTTTCCGGCTTGGATCGGGGCGGGCACGCCCTTGCGGGCGATCTCGGCAGTGAAGCCCAACCCGGCTATCAGCAGACGGGACTTGGCGCTGTCGTAGCCGCGGTCGAGGTTGACGTTGACGGTCTCCGGCATCGCGCCGACCTGTGCCTGTGCCGCGTCCAGAGTGGGGCCGAGCAGGGGTGAATCGTGCCGGTCGGCCCCGTCGGAGAGGATCCCGAGCGGGACACCACAGGCATCGGACGCGACGGAGCGTTTCAGCCCCTGCTTGCCCCGGTCCACCGGGGAGCGCCCGGCCTTGTCCCCACCGGACGGGGCCTTGGTGATGCAGCCGTCCACCGAGATCTCGCTCAGCCCGAGGCCGATCATGCGGTCGTAGGCCTCGAGTGCAAGGGCATGGACCTTCTCGGATATCCCCAGTTCAGCCCACTGCTTGACGCGGCGCCGGATGGTCCGGTCGGAGCATCCGGCGCCAGCGATCCGTTCGTAGCCGGAGCCGTGGACCAGCGCGAGCACGATGTACTCGAAGACGGTCCGGTCTGGAACCCGTCGCCGGTGACAACCCAGCGGATGGCTCTCGGCTCGAGGAGGAGACCGGCCTCCTCGTCTGCCCGGCCGATCTCGTACTCGTCCACGCCATCCACGTCGAACAGGGCTTCGACCAGGCAGGGCAGTTCGTCCTCTTCGTCTTCGCCACCGACACGTGGACCGGCGAACTGACCAATACCGAGCCGGACAAACACCTGGCTGCCCAGTGGGTCTCTGGGGACCGCCTCCCTGAGCCCGCGTTCCCGACAGCTACGCAGGCCCTGGTCGCGTACCGGGACGGAAGTCCCTCCTTCTCCCGCTACGGATGGTCGGCCACCACGGCGTGATAGGCGGGCCAGGCGCAAGGGTGGCTGCCGCTACCGGGACCTCTGCTTGACCGAAGCTCTGCGGGCGGCCATCCAGCGGGTGACCGGGTCCTGTCCCAGTACGTGGCCACCCCCTACGCCACCCGCCTCCTTTCCGCCGCCGGCGCCCAACCCGCGGGCCTCGGCTACCTCCTGAAGGACCGCGTCGGCGACGTCGCCGACTTCCTCGACGCCCTGCGCCGTGTGGCGTCCGGTGACACCGTCATCGACCCCGACGTCGTGCGCATCCTCCTCCGCGCCCAGACCGCCGCCCACCCCCTCACCCGCCTCACCCCCCGCGAGCGCGAAGTCCTCTCCCACATGGCCGAGGGCCTCAACAACCAGGCCAGCGCGGCGCGGCTCTCCATCACCGAAGCCTCCGTGGTGAAGCACTGCGGCAACATCTTCACCAAACTCGACCTCGACCCCACCGAAGGCAACCGCCGCGTCCTGGCCGTCCTCACCCACCTCCGCGCCTCATAGCCGGACAGGGCGGGAGGTCAGCGCTGCTCCCACTGCTCCTTCGTGATCTCGTACTGCACGCCGCCGAGGTCGGCGCCCTCGACCATCAGCATGCCGTCCGGGGTGGGGAGGGGATGGGAGAACGTCATGCCCACCTTCTCCATGACGTTGCGCGAACTGCGGTTCAGCACCATCGTCGCGGCCCAGACCATGCGCAGGTCGAGCTCGCCGAACCCCTTGCGCAGCAGGGCCAGCGAGGTCTCGGTGGCGTAGCCCTTGCCCCAGGCCGCCTGCCGCAGCCGGTACCCGAGCTCGGCCTCGTCCTTCGGGCCGTCCTTCTCGGGTCGCAGGCAGAACCAGCCGATGAACGCCCCGCCGTCCTTCTCGAACGCGGCGAACAACCCGAGCTCGCCGCCCCACCTCTCGTAGCCGGCGATGATGTTCGGCAGATGGCTCTCGCGGACGACCTCCGCAGGCGTCCCCTCCCCGCCGGACAGGAAGCGCATCACCGCCGGATCGCTGTCCAACTCAATCAACAGGTCCGCGTCGTCAGCAGTGAATCGGCGCAGCGTCAGGCGCTTGGTCTCCAGATAGATGGTCACGCAGCGGATCATTCACGAACCACCTGAGACCCTCAACGCATTTACGGCACCACCCACCCCCGCACAGCTGGCGTTCTTTTTACAGGGGACTATCACGATCTAGGTGTACGGCACCCGGTTGGCCTAGCTGTTGATCTTCCTGGTGGGCGTAGGCCGGATGGTCTACGCCCGTCCGGCTGA